>CAZMOW010000001.1:0-93507 GCA_964567975.1 uncultured Anaerolineales bacterium
TCGATGAGCCCTGGGACCCTTCTTGGGCCAAGCAGGAGGCATAAAACCGGGCCGGGGTGCGGCGAAAAAAGGGAACGGAAGCGTTCTACTGCGCCCATATGGCCTATATTCGAGCATGCCATGGACCATGATATTGACAAATAGGCCAAGGTTATAGTGGAAGGAGAGCAAGCAGATGACAAGAGCAATCGTGGCCATAGATGGATCGGACTATGGCGTTACCGCCGCTCGCACGGCTATCAAATTAGCCCAACGCTGTCACTTTGAGGATCTGGCCTTTGTTCACGTCGTTTCCTTAAAGCCGGGCCAGCTCGGCACATCCGAGTATCCCGACCGTCCCGACCTCCCAGAAGAATGGCCCGTCTTTCAAGAACCACTCACCATTGCCCGCCAGGCGGGAGCAGAGGTGCACTGTAAGGTGCTTTACGGGAACCCCGCCGAGGAACTCTTGCACCATGCACGGCAGAACGAAACTGATCTTATCGTCCTGGGAAGCCTGGGGCATACCGGCATCAAAGAATTTCTATTGGGAAGCGTGGCCACGCGCGTGGTTGCCCACGCCCCCTGCTCGGTGCTGGTTGTGCGGCCAGGATTCCGTTTCAATGATGATGGCTCGACGGCCTGAGTGAAGGATATTTCCTAGAATGCCACAATACTGTAGATAAGCCAGCCCGCAAGGGCAACAAAGAGCACTGTCATCCCGATCTTGACGGTCGCAGCGTGCTGATTGAGCAGGTCGATCAACTGTTCCGAGGTCGTCCCAAAGTATGCTAGCAGGAACACGCCCACGAGAGGTGCGATAAACATCAGATTGTAAAGGAGCAACAACCACGTGGCCTGCGCCCTTAGGGCAGGCGTACCGAGCACGAAAATAATCGTGGGCAGGTAAACCTGACCGGTACAGGCCAGTTCAACCACTGAGACCGTTATCCCCACGACAAAGGTGCCCAGGATGAACCGTCGCGCACTGGTGCCTTGGCGTATAAGTTTCTTGGAAAGTTCTCGTAGTCTTTCGGGCAGCTTGAGGCTCATATCTTGCAAGCGTCCCTCGCGCGCCTTGCGGTAGTCCAAGATACTCCCCCAGGCCAGAGCCAGGCACAGGATCGCCGTAAGCCCGTAGACCCATTTCCCAATAACGTGCAGGAAGGGTAGCGAGGCCAGGAACTTGAGAAATCCAAATCCTACACCCATGTAGGTCATGAAAACTCCCGAGGTAAAAGCTGCCCCTGTGAAAAGCAGTTGCTTCCCTTTGCGATTATTGAATGAGAGATAGGAGATAAGAAAAATCATGGTCGCAAAGGCACAGGGATTCACGCCGTCCAGTAGACCAGCGCCAACGACGGTCAGCCAGCCAAAGGACTCGAAACGCGAGACGATGCTCTGCTCAACATCCTCCCGCTGTGCTTCCCAGCCGATCCACCAGGCGGGCGCACCCTCATCGAGCAACTCTGTGATGATCTCCTCAATGGCCCCCGCCCGTACCTCCTCCCCCAGCAGATAATTGTGCCCGATAAAAAGCGCCGGGGCCGTAAGATGCTTGTTATCCGGCACGCCGGTCTGCTCACAGAGGTATTGGTTGAAAGCCGCATTATCCTTGACGTTCAGGCGCTCGATCTGTACTTGTGGATACTTTTCCTGGATGTAGGCCAGATCGTGCTCGGCCCGATCGCAAACGTCACACCCTGGTTCATAGAAATAGACTGCATGAATAGAGTTATCGTCAACGAGGGGCTCCTCAGTGGCCTCTTTCTGAGCAACAGAGGTTCGGTTGGCTTCATGGATGAGGTCACATTCGCTGCATTCCGCAGACGCGGCTGGGACTGTCATGGACTCCTGACCGGGCGTTGGCAGGTCGACGCCCCCTTGCGAGATATAGTACTCGATGCGATCTCGCAATGAATCCTGAATCTCAAAGTAGCCTATCAGGATATCGTCCCCGATGACCACCTCGGGGATGCCTCCCGACGGCACGCCGAATTGCTCCTCGAGCTGGAGCAACAGCTCCATGTTCTCCGTTTCCGCGATGTTCAGTTCGGTAACTTCTACCTGGGAGCCAAACTCGGCCAGGAGCGGCTCCACGACCTGCTCGTGCGTCTCATGGCAAATATCGCAATGCGGATCATAGAAATAGTAGAACTCCACCGTGCCCTCTGCTTTGACAACCGGTGCAAGGAGCAATAGGACCAAAATGATGATACTGACCATCAGCCATAAAGAATTACGCAAGACTGTGTCTGACCTCGCAAGCCGCGCATATGGATTCCCCATCCTATCCTCACTGTATTCACAAAATCGAATATAGGGCGATTATATATACCTCCATAGGAGTGTCAACTCCGCCTTTTCCTCCAACAGAATATAAACGCCGTCAAAGGCGATGAACGTGCGTTCTCGCACGTTCATCGCCTCCACCCTATCCTATTTCCGAGGTCTTCCCTCCAGGAAGACGACATCCGGGCTTCATCACGCGTCGCCTTCCACATACAACATCCCCGATATCTGATCGAGCATCGTAATCACGGTACGCTTGATCTTCATCCTAGCCCTCCATCGCTCGGCGCCGCTGCCAAGATCCCGTTTCCCCACTAGGCCGTCCACGATACTGAAAAGGGGAACGGCTGCAGAGCCTTCGACGCGGTGTTCCTCCGCCATATCGAGGATAACTTGCCGCAGATGCGAGGGCGTGAGTTCGGAAAGCACGCGATCCAAAGTATCCTGTACGCTCATCTCCGCCACCTCATCAGATAGACCTTTTCGCAGATTCCAACCCTATTCGTCAACCGCCGTCACTTCCTCAAGCCAGCCGACAACCTCTTTTTTCCGTGGAAGACGCCCCGAGACCTTGAGATCCCCATCGATCACCAAACCAGGCGTGCCCACGATGGGATACTCCATGATCTCGTCCATCTGCGTCACCTTGGTCAAAGTGGCCTCCACCCCGGCTTCTTCAGCGGCCTCCTGTGCTATCTTTTCCAGACGCTTACAGCGCGGGCATCCGGGTCCCAATACTTTGATCTCCATTGCTACAACCTCCCTCGAATTAACTGTCACTATTCAACCGAACGTCTGCCTCTCTATCGAAAGAACGATCCCTTCTCCTCATCCCCTCCTTTCATTCGCCGGGCGCGCCAGCAGGCGCAGAAGCCCGTTGGTGCTGTCGCGCGCTCAAACGGTACAAAACCGCTGCCAACACCGCAACCCCCACAACAAGATAGATCAAAAGCCGCGAGATCGCCGCGCCATCCACCCACGCGCCATAGAGCAAACCGGCCAGCGTAGTGAAAACCGTCACCCAGCCCACATAGACCCACGTCTTCTTCTTTCCAATGACGCTCGACGTGATGAGAATGCTCTGCAGGCTGAGCTCGGGATCGGCCATAAGATAGGCCAGCAGCGGCCCGCGGTGCATGCCCAGACTCAAGAACATCTTGGCGATGGGCACCTCGACCAGGGTGGGGAAATACATAAAGACGCCAAAGAGAACGCCGGCCAGGTTTGCCAGAACAGTATTGCGACCGGCGAGGGCCATGATCCACGCCGGCTTTATGAGGCCCCGCACGACGCCGACGGCGAACACGCCCACCAGGAGCAGGGGAAATATCTGCTTCACAAAGCGCCAGCTTTCCCACAGAAATTCCTGCACCTCATAGGCATCAAGATACTTGTATGCCACGACCCCCAACCCGATCAAAGCGGCAAGGACCCCATACGCCTTCCCCGTGAGCAACACGACCAGGCCATGGGATTGGGGAACCATCCCCACAGCAGCCACGACGAGGGTCAAGGCGATGAGGCCCAGTGCCATCCACGTCCAGGGATTGTATCCTTCATCGACCCTACCAAAACCGAACCAGGCGCTGATGCCGATGAGAGACAACAACCCTATGAGGATGGTTCCCTGCACAGTGACCCCCTCCTCACCCACACTGGGGTCATGCGGCACCAGGACATCCAGCTGTTCCTGGAATTGGTCCATTCCGCGAACGGGGAGGACGAAACGCCCATAATTGCGTGTGAGTACTCCTATACTCAAGGTGCCCGCCAGCAGCAGTCCCAACAACAGAAGGAAAAAGATGACTTTGCCTCGCTCCAAGGTGGCGTGCGCCGCAAAAGCATCCGCCCCATCGCCAGCACGTTTTTCCTCGTCCTCGCGAAAGATGAGGGCCATGATCAGACCGATGCCGATACCAAAGATGATGGACAGCACAATGCGCGCCAGGGCTATGTCCAAACCGAGGGCCACCCCTGTATAGGTCAAGGCCAAGATGTTGATGGCAGGGCCCACAAAGAGAAAGGTTATGGCGGGGCCTAACCCCGCCCCTCTTTTGTAGATGCCGGCAAAGAGGGGCATGATGGTGCATGAACAGACGGCCAGGACGAATCCCCCCAAAGCAGCGGCGGGATAGGAGATATACTTGGCAGCATTTCGCCCCAGATAACGGGTAACCACTGTTTGAGGAATCAAGGCCGCCAACGCACCGGCCATAAAGAACGCCGGCAAAAGACAGAGCAGAACGTGGGCCGCAAGATACGCGGCCAAATTGCCCAAGCCTCCCTGCAGTAATCCACCAATGTAGGATAATATCTCCACGCTACTCAACCTCCCGATATATAAAGAATCTCAGATATTCGATAAAACGAATGTATCACGTCAAAAAAAGAGAGACCAAAGGACGGTGGTCATCCCCCGCTCTCCCGTGCTCTCTCACATTTGGGGCAGGGACAGCCTTCAACGGGCGAGGCGGGCACCGGCGCGAACGTCACGTCCTCACCCTTGGTCTCCAAAAGAAGACGGGTGGCACAAACCACCTCATGTACACGCTCATCGGCGAGCCGATAGTACACCATAACTCCCTCTCGGCGGTCGTATACCAGGTCCGCCTCGCGCAACACAGTCAACTGTTGCGATACGTAGGGCTGACGCTGTCCCAGGATGGCCGTCAGATGACATACGCAGGTCTCCCCCTCGGCGAGGATCTCCACGATACGCAGCCGTACGGGATGCGCGATAGCCTTGATCGCCTCGGCCTGCTTCTCATAGGCTTCCAATGTGCCCGTCCACCCTTTCATATTCAAACCTCTGAATATTATAGTCCAAATCCCATATCTGTCAAATCACACCATGGCCGATCGCCCCTCGGCATCCTCGCGGCGGGTGAGCAACCTGCCACAACATCCTACCTCCTCAATCCCCGCGGCGATAGTGGACGATCTCTCGTGGATACTTGTCCGCCTGCTCCCGCCACCAGGCATCGAGCCGGGCCCTGAGATCGTCCCTCACCTCCTTATAGTACGGATCGTAAAACACGTTCCGCACCTCCACCACCTCATCCCCCAGATCGTACAATTCATACAGGGCATCTTCGGGGCCCTGCGCGAGGCGAATGAGTTTCATCTCTCCGCGGCGGCACATGGTCAGGTTGTGCAGGGCGTCGGCCCCGATGATCGAGTATGTCTCATTCTCCCATTCGGCACTCTCCGTCTTCAGTAGAGGAGACAAAGAGCGCGCCTCGATTTCCTCCCGCTGCCACCCATCATCCCCCGCCGTATCCAGCACCGTACCATAGAGGTCGATGATGTTGACGACCTCGTGACGCTGGAGACCTTTTATCGTGCTCCCGGGCGGCTTGATGAGCAGGGGAACCTTGCAGCAGGAATCGTACATCTGTCCCTTGAAGAACAGCCCATAGGCCCCATTGTGATCGCCATGGTCGGCCACAAAGATGACCAGGCTATCCTTCCACAGGTTCTCCTGCTGCAGGTGACCGACGAGCCGCCCCAGATAATGATCGATCATGGATATTTGCCCATAATAGGCGGCGATCAGCTCCCTATATGTATCGCGATCCCACCGTCCCTTGAAAGACTGCGCCCGCGAGCGACTAGTCTCGGCAAAGATAGGATTATCCTCCATCTCGGCCTCAAACTGTGCCGGCAGTTCGATCTGCTGGGGATCGTACAACTCACCCCACGGCGCGGGAACGGCAAAGGGCTGATGGGGCCCGAAATAGGAGACAAAGAGGAAAAAAGGTTTCTCTTCATCCCTTTGCTCCAGATAGTGCAGGGCCTCCTGGGTCACCCAGGGGATGTCGTGCTCCTCTTCTCGACGAAAATTGCTGCCCATGATGAATCGATACCAATCGTCCTCCTTGAAGGCGCTCTCGTCCTCATCGAACAGCTCAACTGCATCCTGGGGGCCCTCAAAGCGCTCTCTGAGCCAATGGATATAGTCCGAATACTTTTCGTCGTGGGCATAGATGGAATAGGGCGCGTCATGCAGCCGCTTCCAGTCGAAGCCAAATCGTGCCAGATGGGGCACAAAATGCAACTTTCCCACCATGGCCGTCTCATAACCGCGATCTTTGAGACGGTGGGTCAACAGGGGCACATCCTCCCTAAAGGGTACCCAATTGCCGACCACGCCGCAGCCGGGAGGATACATACCGCTCTTGAGCGCGGCCCGCGAGGGGGCGCACACGGGCGACGGGGCGTACGCGTTGGTAAAACGCACCCCTTCCTCGGCGATGCCATCCAGGGTCGGCGTCTCGGGTAGCTCGCTCACCCGCGAAAGGCAATCGAAGCGATGCTGATCCACCATGACCAGAACGATGTTGGGCCGCTCTTTTACTATCTCCATCTCTTCTCCTTAATTGCGGTCGATGACGATATCGACTGCAGAGATCATTCTTTCGATTATTTGTTGCGTGAACTCACCATGGCCAGCCAGTCCAACAGATCGCGGGTGACCTCGATGCTGAACTCGGCGTCCCTTTGAGGCGGTGAGATGCCCCGATGCACCACATTGTTGCGCAGCGTATTAACCCGATCAAAGGATTGCCACAGGGCATAGTTGTCCCGCCTGAGGCCAAATCCCGTATAGCGGCGCATCAAGGATCCCAGTTTGGAGGGCAGGCTCTTGGTAGCGAGCAGGTGATCGATCTCCCGATCGGATTTACCTCGTTGCCCCATCCCCCGCGTGAGCAGGCTGGACGTCGCCGCCTCTATAGCCGTATGACAGGTGGTGATGGCCTGTCGCGGAAATCGCTCCACAAGGGCCCTCTCTGCCTCCATCAGCAGGCTCTGGGCCAGGCTGACGGGCTCCCTTTCCTGCAGCAACTCCACCAGTTCGTCATACCATGCCTCTTCCTGTTCCATCAGATCAAAGGTCTGATGGTATATCCTCTCCTCCCGTATCAACGCTTCCTGCAACGGGTCCTCGACGAGTACGGCGCCACCATCGCTGCGGACGGTGACGTCGATATCATCGCGCCACAGATCAAAAACCTGATACAGGCGCGCCCGCCGGCGCACCAGAGCGATGAGGTGGTTGAATGCGGCCAGGGCCATCTCAGAGAAGCGTCGCCTGACGGGCGAAAGTGCCGATTCGTCATGCGGATCGATGTCGTCTGACAATGGCTGGACGATGGTGGCTCCCGAGTTGACCGACCCGAGGGAGGCCACATTACGGCCAAAGACCACCCGCAACACAAAGGGATGGTCGTACCAGGTGTAGGAGGTGAACCCCTCCCCCTCCCCTCCCTCGGGGATGGACTGCGCCAATTCGGGCCGCGAGGTGATGGTCAGAAAGCGATTGAATGAGCGGTCGGAGACGATGACATCGACCAGCCCCTCATCGGTCCTGACGGTATAAGTTCCTCCCATAAGGGCGAAGGGTAAACTTGCAAAAGCCAGTAACACAACCATAGGATCCCCTCGTAAGCATCTGATAGCGCAATTTGGTGGATTACAGTAATTGGCAATGCTAGTAGTCGGTCGGATCGACGGATTTCCTCTGCTCTTTGAGCCGGCTGTGGTGATGCTTGTCGTGCAACCGCTTTTCCTTCGATCTCTGTGGTATGCTCGTCGACACGCGCTCGGACGGCGTCTCTAATCCTTCCTCCAGTACCCTCTTGAAACGCCCAATCACGTCTTTTCGGTTGCGCCACTGGCTGGCAGTGCCCTGAGACACGAGATGAAGCACGCCATCGCCATCCGTATAGCGTCCCAACTTGCGCAGCAGCAGCTCACGCTGCGCGTCGGTCAATGTGGAGGCGTTCTCTATATCGTAAAGCAGTTCCACCCGTGTGGCCGTCCTGTTAGCCCGTTGGCCGCCGGGACCCCCCGAACGCGAAAAGTTAAATTCCAGTTCGCTCACCGGAATCGTCGCCTTGTCGTCGATCTCTATGTATCTATCCATCAGAATCCCTCCTCAAATTCACTACCCGAGGGACTTTATCCCCTGAGAAAACGATATCTCCAATCACTAGTCTACCATAAAGAGGGACAAAGAAAAAGCCCACCCCATGATAACTTGCCCCCTCCCATCCTTTGTGTTATCTTGATATCGACTACGCAGGGAGGATATCCGGGTACCTACCACAAGGAGAAAATTATCATGACATCCATAAAGGTCAAGCCGGGGATATCCTGGGTTGGCGTAAACGACCGCACGACGGATCTTTTTGAGGGCCTGTGGCCCATCACCAACGAGGGCGTTTCTTACAATGCCTATCTCATCCTGGATGAGAAAAAGGTACTCGTTGATCTGGCCAAGGACCACCAGGTCAGCGCGTTCCTGGAGCAGGTTCGGGGCCTCGTCGATCCCGCCGAACTCGACTATATCGTGATCAACCACATGGAGCCCGATCACACGGGGCTGGGGCAAGTGATAGAGCGGGAGGCCCCCAATGCCACCTTCCTATGCACCGAAAAGGCCGAGGAGATGCTCAAGGCCTTCTACCACATCACTGACAATGTGCGCGTGGTCAGGGACGGCGAGGAACTCCCCATCGGGGAGAAGACGCTGCAGTTCTTCAGCGTACCCTTTGTCCATTGGCCCGAGACCATGGTCACCTTTGAGCAGACACAGCGGGTGCTGTTCTCCTGCGACGCCTTTGGCGGATACGGCGCCCTCGCAGGCAGCCTCTTTGACGATCAGTGCACGGACCTGGATCATTATATCCAAGAGGCTCTGCGCTACTATGCCAATATCGTGGCTCTCTTCAGCCGTCCAGTTCTCAGAGCCATCGATAAGTTGCAGGGGCTGGATATCGACGTGATCGCCCCCTCCCATGGCTTGGTGTGGCGACAGGACCCCGGGCGCATCATCCACTTGTATCAGCAGTGGGCCGAGTACGCCTCGACCGGAGGCGAGCCAGGGATCACCCTCCTCTATGGCTCCATGTACGGCAACACGGAGAGGGCCATGAACGCCGTGGCCGCCGGCATAGCCAAGACGGGACTCCCACTGGAGATATTCGACGCTTCCAGGATTGACGCCGCCTATGTCCTGCCCCACCTCTGGTCCCATCGCGGCATCGTGGTTGGTGCGCCAACCTACGAGGGCTCCATGTTCCCCCCCATCAAACAAACGTTGGACATCGCCGTGGAGAAACGGATGACGGATAAAAAGGTGGCCTATTTCGGCAGCTACGGGTGGAGTGGCGGCGCCCGCAAAGATCTGGAGCAACTGGCTGAAAGCCTCGACTGGGACGTGGCAGATATCCTGGAATTCAGGGGCGCCCCCTCAGCGGGCGATCTGCAGACGGCGCAGGCCATGGGTGAACGTTTCGCAAGGGATATAGCAGAGACGTGACGGTCGCCAAAGCCCTTTCGCCCAACGTGCATCTGATGGAACCCCTCATGTCCCGCGGAAGGAACATCCATGACCCTGTATGAGCGGGTGGGCAATATACACGTACACACCATCCACTCCGATGGCACCGGTGATTACCAGGAACTCGCCGACACCGCCAGCGACGTGGGGCTCGACTATCTCATCATAACTGATCATAATTTTCATACCCAAGAGAAACAGGGCTGGTATGGGGAAACCCTCGTGCTCACGGGAGAAGAAGTCCAGGATGCCGCCCACGCTGCGGAGAACCATTATCTGATCCTTGGCGCGAATCGCACCATGGCTCCCTACGCCAGTGATCCCCAGCAACTGATCGATGCCGTGGATCGTCACGGAGGTCTGGGCTTTATCGCCCATCCCTACGAGCACACTGGGAGATTCATCAACGAACCAGAGATCAACTGGAATGCGTGGCACGCCGAGGGATACGACGGCCTAGAGATATGGAACTATATGTCCGAGTTCAAGTCACACCTGAACGATCCTCTCACAACCCTTTTGTACGTCCTGATGCCCCGTCTTGCCATTCGCGGCCCCTATCCCGAAACGTTGGACAAATGGGACGACCTCTTGGCCGATGATAAGATATGGGCTATCGGTGGGTCGGATGCCCATGGAAAGACGTACCGCATGGGACCATTGAAACGCCAGGTCTTTGCCTACAAACACCTCTTTGGAACCGTCAACACCCACGCCCTTCTCTCCGCCCCCTGGAGCGGCGACGCAACCCGGGACGCGAAATGCCTCTACGCAGCCCTCGGACATGGGCACGCGTTCATCGGCTACGACGGATTGGCGCCAACCGGGGGATTTCGCTTTCGCGCGCACCATGGCCCGGAGAGCTATACCATGGGAGAGGAGATCACGGCACGAGAAGACGTTCACTTTCAGGTGTCCACACCAAGCGCCGCGCATCTGCGGCTCATACACAACGGCTCCTGTGTAGCCGAGACTGAGGGGATACGATTGACGCATACCAGCCGCTCTCCGGGCGCCTACCGGGTAGAGGCCCACAAACGGCGCCTGTTTGTGGAGCGCGGTTGGATCTATAGCAATCCCATATTCGTGACGACATAGGAAAATGGATAGAAATTTCAGTAAAGAATAAGGTTGACATTATGTTAGGGATATTGGTGGGATTACTCTGCGCTGCCAGTTGGGCCGGGGGCTCGGTGCTTCTGAGGGACCTCTCCAGAAAACTGGATCCCTTTACCCTGAACGCTCCTCGAGCCGCCGTGGGCGGCCTGACCGTCTTGCTACTCGCCCTGGCCACCGGTCAAACCCACGACTACCAACAGGTGACGGCACACAAGCTGCTGCTCATGATCGCCAGCATAGGATTGGGCGGTGGCATCGGGGACGCATTCTATATCTCCAGCATCTCTCGCATCGGCGTATCGCGTGCCTTTCCCCTCGCCAGCACCTATCCGGCGTTTACCCTGCTGGTAAGCTTGGCCTTCCTTCAGGAAAAGCTCACCCCCGCCCTCCTTGGCGGGCTGGTGGTGATCACCGCTGGCGTGCTGCTGACCAGCGGCCCCTCGCACGACACCCAGGGGGATGGCCCCGCCGTCATCCAGAGGGGTGGCGTCTGGCTGGCTTTGCTGGCCTCCCTATGTTGGGCCGCTTCCATGACCATGCTCGCCCCGGCCATAGAGGGCCTGAACAGCATCACGGTGGCCTCCATCCGCACGCCGGCCCTCGCCGTGATGCTATCGGGGGTGGTGGCCACGCGCAACACCTTTCCCCAATTCAGGCGGCTCACCAGTAGGGATTGGTGGCTCCTGATCCTCGGCGGGTTCATCGGTTGGGGAGTGGGGAGTCTACTCTTTGTAGCCACTGTGGCACTGCTGGGCCCAACCCGGGCAGCCATCCTGACATCGACGTCCCCCCTGTTCGCGCTCCCCATGAGCATCGCCTTTCTCAAGGAAAGAGCAAGGCCCATCGTCTTGATGGGTACCGCGCTCATCGTTGCAGGAATCATCCTCGTCTCATGAACGATGGGTGTTCCGTCACGGCAAAAGTTCTCGCCTGAAAGGAACTGCTCAAAACTTGGTGTATCTCCGAAATATGCTATAATTGTCACCAACACTCACTAAACTGAGAAGAGAGCTATGCCCTTCACCTTACAGATCGGCGAGGAGGCTCCGGACTTTGAGCTGCCCGCCACCGATGGCAAGACCTATCAGCTGTCCGACTTTGAAGACGCCGAGACCCTGGTTATATTCTTTACCTGCAATCACTGTCCCTTTGTGTTGGGCTCCAATGAGATCACGCGCCAGACAGCGGAGCGCTTTGCGTCGGAAGGCGTCCAGTTCGTCGGTATCAACTCAAATAGCGCCGAGATCCATCCCAATGATGATTTTGCGCATATGGTTGAGGAGATGGAAGAGAATGACTTTCCCTGGGTCTACTTGCGTGACAAGTCTCAGGATGTCGCGCGGGCCTACGGCGCCCTGCGCACGCCGCACTTCTATGTGTTTGACCGCGATCGCAAACTAGTCTACACCGGACGCGGCGTCGACAAGCCGAGCGAGGTCGAAAAGATGACCGTCAACGATCTGGCGAACGCCCTTGAGGAACACGTTGCAGGCAAGCCGGTCAGTACACCGTTGACCAATCCTATCGGCTGCAACGTAAAGTGGGAGGGCAAGGATGCCCACTGGATGCCTGAGGAGGCCCACGACCTGGTGTAGGCTCACAGCGCCACCGGATACATGTTGTGGCTATGAACCACATAGTTTAGGTCTCAAAGCCAGCCCCAAAACCTCCCCTGCCATCAGGGAACGATGGCAGGGGGTGACGCTGCCAGCAGGCGATGATCGAAACATGGGCGGGAAGGTACCTAAATGCAGTGGATGAACAGCTGAAAAGGAAGATCCCCTTCTTCCCCTATAAAGGGCCATTGATAACCATTGCGGCCCCAGAGTCAAATGGAGGGAGAACTGTGGTTCCCTCACACATATGATACGAGGAGGTTGCCCATGAGTTCGCCACAAAGACCGAATATCGTGTTCATCTTTAGCGACCAGCAGCGCTGGGATACCCTGGGCTGCTACGGGAACGAGCTCGACCTGACACCCAATCTGGACCAGATGGCCCAGGAGGGTGTACGCTTCGATCAAGCCTTTACGGCCCAACCCGTCTGTGGCCCCGCGCGCTGTTGCCTGCAGACCGGTCTGTACCCCACAAGCGTCGGTTGTTTCCGCAACGGTGTCCCCTTGCCCCTCGACGCCACGACGCTGGCCCATCGTTTCAAGGGAGCGGGATATGAGGTGGCCTACATCGGCAAGTGGCACCTAGCCGGCACCGGCGACGAGCCCGTGCCCGAGAAGAGAAGGGGCGGCTGGGACGACTTTTGGCTCGGCGCCGACCTACTGGAGTTCACCTCCTCGCCCTATGGGGGCGGCTATTACGACGCCAACAACGAGTTCGTCCCCTTTGAAGGCTACCGCGTCGATTCGCAGACCGATCACGTCCTGGAATATCTGCGAACCCGCGAGGGGGAGGAGCCGTTCTTCTTATTTATCTCCTATCTGGAGCCCCACCATCAGAACGATCAGAACCGCTACGTGGCCCCTAGGGGATACGCAGAGCGCTACAAGGACTATGAGCCACCAAAGGATCTCGTGGGGCACGAGGGAGATTGGCAGGAGAACCTGCCCGACTATTATGGCATCTGCGCCAACCTGGATGAGAACGTGGGCCGCATCCAAGAGACGCTGGAGGACCTGGATCTGACCGAGAATACCGTCGTCTTTTACACCAGCGACCACGGCAGCCATTTCCGCACACGTAATAGCGAGTACAAGCGCTCCTGCCACGAAGCCTCGATCCACATCCCCATGATCGCCTGGGGGTCGGGATTCGACAAAGGCAGCGTCGTTCATGACCTGGTTAGCCTGGTGGACGTGCCACCCACCCTCTTGCAGGCGGGCGGTCTAGAGATCCCCGACGACTTTCATGGGCGCAGCCTGATCCCGCTGGTAGAGGGCGAGGCCGAGGAGTGGCCGGAGGAGGTTTTTGTGCAGATCAGCGAGTCGCAGGTGGGGCGCGCCATTCGCACCAGGCGCTGGAAGTACTGTGTGAACGCGCCGGACGCCGACGGCTGGGACGATCCAGACAGCGAGGTCTATGAGGAACAGTATCTCTACGACCTGGAGGCGGACCCCCACGAGCAGAATAACCTGATAGAGGATCCCCGATACCGCGCCACAGCCGACGAACTGGCGGAAGTTCTCATCCGTCGCATGATCGCCGCAGGCGAAGAAGCTCCCCGAATCATCCGGAAATGAGAAAAGAGGGCTGAATAGGCCATCTGATAGCCCCACCATGACATCGGTTGGGGCTATCAGATCAAGCTGAGGGATTTGAAGAGATCCGTATCAGTAACGAACGGTCTGAAGGAGGGGGCGGAATTTATAATTGTAAAAGATGAGTCCCTCTTCCCCTTCCTCCCGAATTTTGCGCGTCACCATCTCCACCGGCATGCCCACGTACACCTCGTCCTCGTCCGCGTCGGTGAGCTGGGCCGTCACGAGAGGCCCTTCGTCGAGCTTGACCAGGGCCACCAGGTAGGGAGTGTATTCGTCAAAGCCCTCTGGGGCCACGTACACAGTGGAAAAGGAGTATACCTCCCCATTGCCGGTCAGGTCCAGACCCGTCTTGGCCGGTCCACCGCAGGCGGGACAGACATCCCGCGGTGGAAAAAGGGTCTTTCCACACTGGGGACAGACCTCTCCCTTTAAGCCGAGACGTTGTTCTCTCGTGCGCCAATAAGATGCGAAACCACTCATCACATACCTCCAACCATTCTCAAAGAGTTCGTTCTAAAATGTGCGTCACGGCCACGGCACCGCTTCCGCCAATATTCTGCGTCATACCGAACCGACACCCCAGCAACTGATTCTCTCCTGCCTGCCCCCGGAGCTGCTGCACGGCCTCCACCACCTGATAGACTCCCGTCGCCCCGACGGGATGTCCCCGCGCCTTTAATCCCCCCATGGTACAGATGGGAATGCGTCCCTGTAAAGAGATCTCTTCCTCCAACGCCAGCCGTACGCCCTCCCCCCTCTCTGCCAGCCCCACCGCCTCCAATGACAGGGCCGCCATGATGGTGAAAGCGTCGTGAAGCTCAACAAAGTCCACGTCCTCGGGCTCCACCCTTGCCTGGGCCAGGGCTCGCTGCGCCGATAGATGAGCGGCACTCAGAAAGAGGAGGTCATCCCGATCGTGCAACGCCACCGAGTCCGTGGCTACGGCGGAGCCGGCGACCCGCACCCCCGGGAGGCCATGCGCGCGGGCGAAATCGGTAGGGGCCAGGACCACCGCCGCCGCCCCGTCGCCAATGCCTGAGGAATCAAAGAGATTTATGGGTGCAGCTATCATCTTGGCATTGGCAAAAGCCTCCGGCGTGATGGACCGCTGAAACATGGCATGGGCATTATTAAGGGCGTTGTGATGCGCCGTGATGGCAAACCCCGCAAAGTCGTCGTGCGCATAACCATACTCGTGCATGTAGCGCTGCATAAGTAGGGCGTTCAGGGCGACGAAGGAAAGGCCGTGCTCGCCCTCGTACACGGCATCGGCCGCCGAGGCCAACGCCGTAGTCGTCCTGTCCGATGTGGCCTCTGTCATCTTTTCCACGCCACAGGCCACGACGACGTCACACATACCGCCGGCCACGGCCAGGTAGGCCATTCGAAAAGCCGCCGCGCCGGAAGCGCAGGCCGCCTCGATCTTGAACGCCTCCACACCCCGCAACCCAGCATAGTCGGCGATCAACGCCCCCACATTCTCTTGCTGTGACAGCTGCCCAGAGAGCATGTTCCCAACGTAAAGGGCCTCAGGGCGCCCTATTCCCGCATCTTCCAGAGCAAGCAGAACGGCATCCGCTCCCAAATCCCTCAGCGACCTATCCCAATGCTCCCCCACCTTTATCTGGCCAATACCGATGATGCTCGTATCTATCATTGTCTCCTTTTTAATACTCTGTGTGTCAATGGCGATGCAGTCACAGAGAGTATCAAACCCTCAATGCATGCGTAGCTTTTTTCGATAGCGAACGTACGTCCCATAGTCGATCTCGCAACGTCGATCGATATATTCCCGTGTCTGCGGCGCTCGCCGCACGCGGGATGCAAGCCGATGGGTGACGCGCCAGCAAAAGGCATCGCTGCCCGCCCCCGACCCAAAGGAGACATGCAGCACACGCTGCCCAGTCTCCGCCACATCCAGGGCCGCGCTCAGCCCAAGCAGCGAGGATCCCGCATAGGCATTACCGATATCGTCGACCAGCAGCCCCGGGGCGATCTGCTCCCGCGAAAAGCCCAGTTCGGCGGCGATACGTGTGGGAAAACGCACGTTGGGCTGATGAAAGACCACCAACCCAAAATCCTGGGGAGAATATCCCAGATCCTCCATGAGGCCCTCGGCCGCGGCGCGAGAATGATGAAAATATGCCGGCTGACCGGTGAACCGCCCCCTATGTTGCGGATAACGCTGGTGCGGCCGCCGCCAAAAGTCGGGGGTCTCGGTGGCATACGAGAAGGATCCCTCCAGGACGGCCAGGCTCTCCTCCGCCGGCCCCAAGAGATAGGCGGCACCCCCTGCCGCCGCCGTGTATTCCAGCACGTCGCCAGGTCGTCCCTGGGCCGTATCCATGCCGATGGCCAGGGCATAGCGCCCCATGGCCGAACCCACCAGGGCGACGCCGGCCTGCATGGCCTCCGTGCCCGCCTTGCAAGCGAATTCCCAATCGCCCCCCAGGGTGTGTGGTGTGGCCCCGATGGCCTGGCCCACGATCACTGAGGTGGGCTTGACCGCATAGGGATGGGATTCGCTGCCCACCCACACGGCGGCGATCTCCGCCGGGTCGATCTGCCCCCGGCGCAGGGCGTTCCTGCCCGCCTCTATGGACATGGTCGTCGTGTCCTCGTCGGGGCCTGGTACGGATTTTTCCGTAACGGGCGTTCCCCCCTCCTCGCCGTGCCAGATGCGCCGGACCTCCTCCGCGGGCAGCCGATAGCGAGGCACATAGGCCCCATAGCCCACGATGCCCACGTCACGAATGGGTTTCATAGCCACAGCCAGTTCCCTCTCATACCTCCTCATCCCCCTGCAATGCCTTCAAAATGGCCTCCGCGCGATCTAGCCGCACCACGCCCTCAGCCACCATACGTTCGACCACCGTCGCCACCTGCTCCCCCGTGGCCCCAGCGGCCATGGCCAACTGCCGGGCATGGAGTTTCATGTGCCCCTGTTGGATGCCCTCCATGGCCAGGGCGCGAAGGGCCGCCAGATTCTGGGCCAGCCCCACCGAGGCCATCACGCCAGCCAGCTCCCGCCCGCTGGACACGCCCAACACCTCAAGGGCCAGGCGCGCCTGGGGATGCACCTTGCTGGCTCCTCCCACGATACCCACCGCCATGGGGACCTCGATCGAACCGACCAGATCGCCCTCACCGTTCCGTTCCCACGTGGTCACAGGCCCATATCGCCCACCGCGAGAGGCATAGGCGTGAGCCCCCGCTTCGAGGGCGCGCCAGTCATTGCCTATGGCCAGGGCCACCGCGTCTATGCCGTTCATCACCCCCTTGTTGTGCGTAGCCGCCCGATAAGGATCGCAGGCGGCAAATGCCTGGGCCTCCAGCATGCGCTGTACCCCTTCCTCCCCCGTGAAGCCATTCGTGGCCAGGGCCTCTTTGGGAACCACACAGCGTGCACGGGCCAGACGGCGATCCGCCAGGTTGGAGAGGATACGCAATACCACACGACCAGAGGTCAGTTCCTCCATCAGCGGTGCCACGGCTTCCACGGCCGTGTTTACCGTGTTCGCCCCCATGGCATCACATGTATCATAGATGAGATGGGCGACAAGCATGGGCCCCACCACGCTGTGACGAAAAGAATGCACCTCCAGATCCTTGGCTCCGCCCCCCAGATCCACGATGACGGGATCCTGCTTGTTCGCCAGAGCCAGGATCTCCTCCTTTGCCCCCAATAGGCACAACCGCGCGGTCTCGGGAGCGGCCACTTCCACGATTTGCACCTGGCCGATCATACGAGAGGGGTCAGTCACGGTGTGAAAACCGCCTCCCTGACGCGCCAGTTTGGCCGCATAGCTCGCCCCGGCCACCACTGACGGCTCCTCTATGACCATGGGCACGAGATAATCTTGGCCATCAATCCTAAAGTTTGTCGCGATGCCCAGGGGCAGCGCATAGGTACCCACCACATTCTCGATCATGCGATCCGCCTGCGCCAGCGTCAGCGAAACGCCATCCCCCAGCGTATCTCTCTCCTCCGCCGTGAGATGGGCAAAATCCCCGAGACATTCCAACCGTTCTTCCGGGGATAATCTGTAGAACCCCGGCAAACGAGAACTGTGCGTCATACGAACTCCCTCTTGAGTAACCAGATCGTCCGAGACCGTCCAGGAAATACACAACCTACAGTAGATTGTAGCATACGAGAACTATCAAAACCTGTCATTTTGTCCCAAAAAACTATCACAGGACCCCATACGGGGAAACTGATATGCAGAAGGGCTGGTTCCACAACGTGACTTTGCCTGAGAAAGCCAAGTCTGTTTCTGTGGCCTCATCTGAGCCCATTTTCAACATAGAACAAAAGCTCTTATACAACCTATAGCGGCTTGTGGTTTGCATCCGTCTACATGTTGTGGTCGCTCCTTGCTAAACCATATCTTCTACACAATATATGGTCCATTCTCAGTTTAGGCATACCATACATTGCGTTGAAAACAGGCTGAGGGAAAAGGCGTTCACGAGGCCCAATAAGCAGGTTATTGAGGCAAGAAGGATAATCCCGTCTTCCTCTCTATGACACAAAACGAGGGAATAAGGCTATCACACCCTATTCCCTCTTATACTTTTATGTTGAGCTATATGTTACCGAACACGACCTGCGCTATACATCAGCCGATATTCCCGCCTCTAGCTCGCCCCCCGCGCCCTCATCCGGGCTGGATGAGTCGATAGCACTCACCTGTCCCAGGAGGTATACACCCACCAAGGCGGCCCAAAAACCGGTGAAAAAGACGCCGATACCACAGGCGATCACGCCAAGGCCGGCCACCAGACGGGCCACGATCAGCAGCAGGATGGCCACGATATAGTCGCCCAGATTATCGCCGATGAAGCGAAATATCTCGTTGAAATGGAAAAAGCTGGCGAACTCTTCCTCTCTGGCATAGTTGATCATCGCGGCCGGAAAGACCACGGCTATGGCCAGCCCCCACAGCGCCGACAGACATGAGGTCGCCGCCGCACAGACTCCCACCAGACCCTCAAGGGCCCGCCCCGAGGCCTCATATCCGCCGATAGCCCCAAGCACAGAAGAGAATCCCGTCAGTAAGAGGATGGGAAGCGCATAGATGAGACTGGCCAGAACCACCATCAGCCCCCTGACCCAGTCGCCACCCCAATCATCCCACCGCGGAAGGGGCAGTTCCTCTTCTCGCGAAACCCGCCTCAGAATTC
This sequence comes from uncultured Anaerolineales bacterium, assembly GCA_964567975.1. Lineage (GTDB taxonomy): Bacteria > Chloroflexota > Anaerolineae > UBA1429 > UBA1429 > JAWLEV01. The sequence goes on from CAZMOW010000001.1 coordinate 19,138, forward strand.
GCAAGGTGTATCCGACTACGACCAGCCCCGTGAACAGGTTCACTATAGGTATTACACTCGCCAGGACCAACAAGCCTCCAATGACCAGCTTCTCTACCCACTCTTCGTCGTCGAACATGTAGGTAAACGCTCTTCCGATATCCATCACTCTCTCCTTTGCCTCACCGGCATCCGACCGACATAAAGAACCATCAGATGCAAAGCATTAACAAACCATGGGGGGATTATACAGAACTTTTAACAAGTTTTCAAGGGCAACCAGCACCGTCTTTGCCGCCACGGCAAGGGGCATACAGTCAAAAAGCCCTATACCCACCAGCACCTATCTATGACAGCAAGAACCCACACAGGATAGCAAACGCAGTCATCTCCAGCAAGGAAAGTATCAATCCCACGGGCAAATGGGGCAGGACTTGCCACCAGCGCGTGACAAAACCACTCTTGTTCCACAGCAAGGACACGAGGCAGGCATTCACCAGGGAAAATACGAAAAACACAGCGGCCGCGACGGCCCAGAACCACAGGAGATAGGGGGCAGAAGACCACTGTAGCATCCCTAGCGCACCCAGGGCCCCGACTACAACCAGCACACAGAAGGGCCACCCCTCGTCCAGTACGCGCCGCCCATCCACCTCATGCCAGAAAGCCAGATGATAGACGGGATAAAGCACGATCCCCAACACCAGTCCCATGCCCACGCCACTGATCAGTCGTATCACATTGGACGGTCGGTAAAGGGCAAAGGAGCTCTCTATGGTAAAGAGAAGGGAATTCGCCCCATCCACCATCCATAAGCTGGCCAGACCAGCCATAACCAGCCCCACACGCCACGAAGGAAGCCTGGAGCGTCGACCCTGCCCCATCAGCCACAGCCCAAGTAGAGTGAGCGCCGCTCCAACGAACATGCCCGTGCAGCGGGCGCACAGGGGCAGCGGTCGCCCCTCAAACTGAAGACAATGCGCGGGGGCCTGATGGCACACCCCACTTAACAGAAAACGTACCAGGGATTGCAAAAGCCTCTCACCCTTTACATAGATGCCGCGCAGGAGCCATAGAAATCCTCCTTTGTCGAACGACTAGATCAGCAAGCGAACGCCATTTTGGGCTACTCATCAGGGACAATCCGTACGCCCCCCAGGGATATATGATCCCCCTCCACATATCCCCCCTTCCCCAGCACGTTCAATCGTCTACCACTGGCATCGTACATACCCACCCATAGTTCACACACCCCCGGGGGAGCATCCTCCCTAACAGTGAGCGCATACTCGTCCCGGATAATCTGTCCCCGACGCCAGGTGGCCGTGGGGCTGTCCCCCTGCTGAGGCCAGCCGTCCATCTGGGCCCAGCAACGCCCATCCTGGCCCAAAACCTGGGTGAAGACGCTATAGTTCTCTTGGACGTCCCGCAACGCCCGCCAGTAAAGGGTCAGATAAAACGTCCCGCCCGGAGAGGCCGTCGTGCGATCCAGCGTGTAGCCGATGAGGGCTATGCGATTCGCCAGATTTCGATGCATGGGATTCGGGATACCGTCCCGCTCTCTGCCTGGAAGGACAAACTGTTCCAAGGTGTAACTGTCCCCCAGATCGTTTCCCTCTCCATCCATCACCGACAGTCGCTCTCCCGTCTCCCAGGAGTACAATCCCACCACAAGATTCACCCTGGCAGGCGTCGTGACGGCCGGTGGGATGGGTAGAACATAGGTGTCCTCGATGATATCGCCAGACTCCCAAAGGGACGTTGGATAGGTGCCCCGCCCCGGATACATGTCACGCTGGGCGATGATAATGCCCTCCTCTGACACCAGATGCAGGAAGACGCTATAGTCCTCCTCCATGGGCGCCAGGGACTCCCAGCAAAGGGTCACGGGGAATTCTCCGCCAGGTGTGACTGTCTGCTCTTCTAAATCATACCCCAAAAGGCGCATCTTGTCCCCAAATCTGACGTCCGCGCTCTGTCGCATGGAAACATCTTCCTGCTCCAATACGGGCGGATGCGCATAGGCGGGGCGAATCACGATAAAAGGCATCATGACCGCGATAACAAAAGAGATCAGCAGCACCACGGCGGGCAAGAGAGCGCGCCGGCGCGCAGGCAGCAACCCACCAAGCCCGAGGCTTACCAGGAGGTTGATGGAAGCAAGTCCGGGAAAGATCAGCCGCCCCTGGCTGGCAGGCGTCAAAAGAGTCCAGCGCATCAAGGAGACGAGCAAAATGATGGGCCAGATAGTAACAAGGCCGCCCTGCAAAAGGCGCACGCTCTTTTTGTCCCCTTTGATCCACTTGCGCCAGAGCGAAAATGGCGCGGCCAAGACTCCGATGCCTGTAAAAAGGCTCAATGTCCAATAAACCCACGCTGGCGAGGGGACATTCAGCGCCCCAAAGAGTCCCCAGTAAGATTTGACAAACCCCTTCCATTCTGCCAAGAGCTGGTAGAATGTAGGGATAGGGTGACGTTTTCCCACGATGGCCAGAAAAGCCGAAAAGCCCAGGGGATCCCCGTAGAGGCGCCAGTTGCGATAGTACCACCAGCCCCCAAGGAGCATGGCGGGCAAAAAGATCCCAAGCCCTCCTAAAAACAACACCCGCCAGGAGCGATGCCGCCGGGCAACGATAAGAGCCGTCAATCCCGCCAAGGGGATCAATCCTAACGCGCTCACTTTGGCGAGGCTGGCCAGGCCCAAAAGAATCCCCAAATAGATCCACTGTCTTGGACGAGGATGAATGGCCACATATTTCGTCATCAGCACGAGCGAAAACGCGGACAGCATGATCACCAGATTATCATTGTTGACGGAGGCCGAGATGAATAGAAACATGGGATTGAAGGCCGTCAGCCCCGCCGCACTGAGAGCTAACACTTTATCCCCTGGAAATAGCTGCCGCGCGAGGAGATAGCCAGCCAAAACGGTCGCGCTTCCCATAAGCAGGGACATCCAGCGCACCAGGCGGACGGCTAACGCGGTGCCATGTAACCTGATCCCCTCACGATTGTCATGAATGACCATATTCACATTGCCATCGCCCCTGACCACACCAACGTCGGCATGCGGATTGACTCGCCGCACAGCACGAAAATCGCTCGTATCAATGGGAAAGGTGACAAGGGCACCCAGAGCATAGTACAGGGGTGGTTGGTTACCCTCCTGCCGCCACGGCCCGACTTGTTCGGGATTCTGAATGGGAAGCCCACCACCCTGAGCAAGATGGCGGACAAAAGGATAGTGCCAAAACTCATCGGAGGCCTCAAAGATGGGTGTTGTCACACTATACAAAAAACCCACAGAAATATACAAAAGCAGGAGCAAGATAATAAAAGTGTGTCTCTTGAAAAAGCCTCCCATGGCAGACGAGAAGGCCTTACCTTGCCTTTTAGGCAACGGTGACACGATGATAGACCTCCAGTGTACGTGCCGCGATCCCCTTCCAGTCGAAACGTTGAGCCAAGCCCCTGGCGCCCCGCCGCAGTCGCTCCGTGCGTTCCGCGTCATCGGCTAGATATGCGACAGCCTCCGCCAGTACCTGGGGATCTCGAGACGGGACCAGCCAGATATTCTCCCCATGTTTCAACGCCGGCAGTTCCACCTGTGGATGGGTGCTCACGATGGGCATGCCGTGGACAAGGGCAGCCATAAAACTCCCTCGCCGAAAGGAGACCCCATCGCGGTAGGGCAGCACACAGATATCCGCACTCTCGAAACTTGCGGACACCTGGGATGGGGGAACGTACCCCGTCCACACCACATATTCATCCAAACCATGTGCCCGCACCAGCGATTCGATGCGCTCCAGATAGGTCCGATTCGTAGGGTCGCTGGCACCCACGGCACCCCCGATCATCAACAGACGCGCGTCTCGCCCGCCCTCTCGCAGGATAGCAAGGACCTCAATGAGTTCCTCTCCCCCCTTGCTGGCGTTTAGAAAGCCAAAGTAGCACAGTACCCACGCCGTCTTCGGCAGGCCCATACGGCGTCGCCACCCCCCACGGTCATAGTCTTTGGGCAGGCGACACGGAACGTTGCTACCGATGGGAATGGTGGTCAGACGGGAGACCTTCTCGTCGGAGGTGAGACGTGTGTGATCCTCCTTGTTGGTGACGATGACGGCTTTGGACGAATGAGCCAACTCCGCGTTCACCCACCAGCGAAGGGGCCCCGCCTTGGGAAAGAGGTAGGGGACCAACAGATCGTGAAAGGTCACCACAAAGGGACATCGTGGAAACAGGCGGGGTAACAGATTGATGGCAGGGCGCATATCATAGGCGGCCGCCTGATACTGGATGTTCACCACATCGATATCATACTCCCCGAAGAAGCGATGGAGACCGCCATACAGGGGGCGCCACCCCCAGGAGGGGATGGTAGGATGCACCTGAACCCCGCATGTATCCGCCTCCGCTTCCCGCGACGCGGCCCGCGTGGAGGTCAACACGTGCACACGGGCTCCCTCATCGCTCAAGTGCTCAGCCAGAATCCGCGAAAAATCGGCCACGCCCCCTTCCATGGGAGGATACTCGCCCGAGATCAATAACACGCGTAGCGGGGGCATCAGACACTCTCCTCTACGGGCCCACCCCTTCGAAGGGCGGAGCACAGCACCCTTATATAGGTCTTGAGGCGCGCCCTGTGCAGGGGACGCCTGTTGCCCACCACATATTTCAGCCCCTCCTCCATTACCTGAAAGAGATAGGTCCCAAGGATGAAAAACCGCAGTGCTTCTGCCACCATCCGACCATGATGCTTCCGAAAGTAGAGGATTTTGCTCCGCTGGAAATGAATGTGTCGCTCTGCCACGACCTGATCGCTGCTGCGCCCCCCATAGTGTATGACGACGGCGCGAGGAAAATAGACCACCCGCCAGCCAGCATCGACGATGCGGCGGCACCAGTCCAATTCCTCGGAATACATGAAAAAAGCCTCATCCAGCAGCCCGACGGTGCGCAGTACATCGCGCCGTACCAACATACAGGCCCCCGTGACCCAGTCGACATCCTGTACCTCGTCGGCAGGGACATCGTGTACATAGTATCTTTGTGCCCAGCGGTTCTCGGGAAACCACTGTTGCAGCAGAGTGCTCTCCATAAGAGCGGTCATAAAAGTGGGAAAGCGACGACGAGAGGATTGCAAACTGTCGTCCCCATAGCGCAATTGAGGACCCAAGACCCCCACCTCGGGATGCTGCTCCATATAGTCCAGCATCTTTCTTAGGGCCTCATCGACCACGCGCGTATCAGGATTGAGCAGCAGAACATACGTTGCCCGGCAGCGCCGCAGGGCCAGATTGTTCCCCCGCGTGAAACCCAGATTGGTGGAGCTTGAGATCAGTTCCACGGCGGGGAAATGCTCGCGTACCATCTGGGGGCTGCCATCGGAGGAGGCATTGTCCACCACGTGAACCTTTGCCGTGTACGACCCGAGATGCAGGACGCCATCCGCATCCGGACGGGCTCCCGGCGCGCCATAGATGCTGTCCAGACAATCCTGCAGCAGATCGACCACGTTCCAACTAACGATGACGATCTCCAGATCCAGGGGCATATCACGTCACTGCAAACAGGCGACGGGCATTCTCCAGCGTATGGTGAGCCAGTTCTTCCAAAGACATATCCAACACCTGCGCAAGCCCTTCTGCAACGTGGCAAAGGTGGGCGGGCTCGTTACGATGGCCACGTTTGGGCACCGGTGCCAGATAGGGACAATCCGTCTCCAACAGCAGGCGATCCAGAGGAACGCGCCGCACGATAGCCGGCAGGTGTGAGGCGTCCTCAAACGTGATAGGCCCCGCTACACCCACGTACAGATCCCTCTCCAGGGCCCAGGCTGCCATCTCTGCATCGGCCAGGAAACAGTGAAGCACTCCTCGCAAACCGTCAGGTGCATCATCGAACACGCGCCGCATATCCGCATCCGATTCGCGATTATGCAGGATAATGGGCATATCCAGTTCGTGAGCCAACTGGAGAAACTGATCTAGCACGGCACGTTGCACCTCTCGGGGTGAGAAGTCATAGTGGTAATCCAAACCAACCTCCCCCACGGCCACCACGCCGGGCGACTCCATCAGTTCGATCAACCGAGCGAAAGCGGCCTCGTCCAGGCGCCCCGTCTCGTCCTCCCCTAGAACCATGGTACGGGCCTCATGAGGATGCACGCCCACGGCGGCCCAGACGCCCTCGTATTCTCGAGCCAGCGCAAGGGCTTCCCCGCTCTTGGCCAGATCAGAGCCACATGTGATCATGGTGGTCACCCCCGCTCCCCGCGCGCGGGCGATGACGTCTGGACGATCCTCGTCAAAGCGGGAAGACTGGAGATGCGTATGGGAATCGTATAGCCTCACGCAAGCCCTGCCAACTGGAGCCCCTCGTCCAGGATATCCTCCACCCTATCCTGCTCCGTCGTCTCGCAATATACGCGGATGACGGGTTCTGTGCCCGAGAAACGGATCAGCAACCAGTCATCATTTTCCAGCACGAAACGATACCCATCTGTCGTGTCTATCTCACGTACCTTGATGCCCGCTATGGAGGAAGGAACGGCCTTACCGATACGCTCCCTGACCGCAGGCTTTTCCTCGGGAGGCATCCGCTTATCGATGCGATCATAGTAGTGGGGCCCGATCAGCGAAAAGATATGCTCTATCAACTCCGTGGGCGACATGTCCATCTGCACCATGAGGTCCAGCAAGAACAGGCCGGCCAAAACGCCGTCTCGCTCGGGAATATGCCTGTGGAAGGCAAACCCACCGCTCTCCTCACCGCCCATGATAGCGTCCACACGGAGCATCTCTGGCGCCACGTACTTGAATCCCACGGCTGTCGTGTACACTTCCACGTCGTACCGTGCCGCCAACTTGTCCACCATGACGCTGGAGCTGACCGTCCGCACCAAAGGTCCCCGAAAACCACGCACTTCCAAGAGATAGAAGGCCAGTAGGGCATAGACTCGCAATTGATCCACAAAATTGCCCTTTTCATCGGCGAACCCGATCCGGTCGGCATCGCCGTCGTTGGCCAGACCGACGTCGCCCCCCCAGACACGAATAGTCTCTAAAAGCACCTGCAGGTTGTCGGCGATGGGCTCCGGGCGCGCCATCTCGGGAAAGAGCACGTTGCGCTCTCCATGAACCTCTTTGACCACGGTCTCACCACCGGAGAGGATCTTTGGAAACCAGCCCTGTCCGACGCCCCACATGGGGTCCGTGACCACACGCAGACCCGCATTGACGATGGGTTGTACGTCGATGAGCCGATCGAGCTGCTCCATATAGGGCTCCTCGATATCTATCACCTGGATCAGCCCTTTCTTCACGCCCTCATCATAATCCAACCGTTCGATCCGCGACGCCTCCTGGTTCACACGAATCCGTTCCTCGACCTGGGACAGCGTCTCTGGAGATGCCGCGCCAGCATAGGGAGAGCGCAACTTGAAGCCATTGTCCGTCGCCGGGTTGTGACTCGCCGTGATCCAGATGCCCCCCGCCGTCTCATAGGGCAATATGGCATACGAAAGCACGGGCGTCGGTGCCGGTTCGTCGGCCAGGTAGGCTTTTATCCCGTTGCCGGCCAGGACCTCGGCCACCGCGCGGGCAAAATCCTCCGAGCGGTAACGCATGTCATAACCCACGATCATGCCCCGATCCGCCAGTCCTTCGGAAATGAGATGATCTGCTGTACCCTGGGTGCAGTAACGCACATTCTCAAAGGTATAGTCCTCGGCCACACCCGCGCGCCACCCATCCGTACCGAACGTTATCTCCGTCATCCTTTTTCTCCCTTACCTCATCAAACCATGTGGGGGGCACACGCTCGTTTAGCCCGCCTTTACTCGCTCGCAACCCGGTCTCGCCAGTACTCCAGCGTATCGCGCAGCGTCTGCTCCAACCTATACTCGGGCTCCCACCCCGTCGTCCTCGCGAAATATCTCGTATCACAGACCAACACCGGTACGTCACTGGGACGCATGCGCTCCGGATCCTGCTCCACCTGTATCTCGATCTCACTCAACGACAACAACAGGTCGAGGATCTCACGTATCGAATAGGTTCGAGAGGATCCGATATTATAAACCTGTCCCGATTCCCCCTTGGAAAGGGCCAGATCGTAGGCCCGCACCACGTCCCGCACGTCACTGAAATCCCTCTGGGCCGCCAGGTTGCCCACGCGCATGACCGGCTCCTGGCGCCCCTTTTCGATCATGACGATCTGCCGGCAAAAATCGGGGACCACAAATCCCAGACCCTGTCGTGGCCCCGTATGATTGAAAGGCCGAACTCGTACGATATAAAGCTCGTGACTGAGATGATATTGGTAGCCAAGATAATCCTGAGCGATCTTGCTCACCGCATAGGGATTAAGGGGACGCAACGGGGTATCCTCGCTTGCGGGCAAATCCTCGATCCCCACCAGGCCGTATTCGTCCGCCGATCCCACCGCCAGAATCCTGGGCGTGAGATCGCAGGCGATCACAGCGCGAAGAAGGTTCAACTGTGCCGTGATGTTGTTAACGAGGGTCCCCGCAGGATCCCTCCAGGCACGCTCCACCGACGCCTGAGCCGCCAGATGAAAGATATGATCCGGGTTGGTGGACGCTATCACATCTTTCACCGCATCATAGTTACCCAAATCCATCCGATGCAGTGTTATCTGCGACTCGATATGTTGGATGTTTCGTGTACTGTCCGTCGGCAAGCCCACGCCAAAGACACTTTCAGCGCCCACATGCTCCAATAGATGATCGGCTAAATGGCTCCCCGCAAACCCCGTGATACCCGTGATCAGCGCGCGCAGTTTATGCCACCTTTCTCTAATTCTCCCTACAAAATCGGCACAGTCATCTTGTCACGACGACATTTACAGACCAGCGTCCTCTTCAAGTGCTTCGGCACGATTCGTCCTCTCCCACGGTGCGTCGATATCCGTGCGCCCAAAGTGGCCATAGGCCGCTGTCGGCCTATATATGGGACGTCGCAGACAAAGGTCGCGTATGATAGCCCCTGGCCGAAAATCAAAATGCGCGCGTATCAGCTTCCCGATCTCGCCATCCGGAATCTCGCCCGTGCCAAAGGTCTCGACATTGAGCGACACCGGTTCGGCGACGCCTATAGTATAGGCCACCTGAATCTGACAACGCTCGGCCAACCCGGCGGCCACAACGTTCTTGGCCGCCCAACGCGTGGCATAGGAGGCGGAACGGTCCACCTTTGTGGGGTCCTTGCCCGAGAAAGCACCGCCGCCGTGAGGGATCATCCCCCCATAGGTGTCGACCATGATCTTGCGCCCCGTGAGGCCCGAATCTCCCATGGGCCCGCCGATCACGAAACGCCCCGTGCTGTTGATATAATACTGAGTCTCCTCATCCAACATATGCTCGGGCACCACCGAACGTATCACATGCTCGATGATGTCCGCCTCAATGCGTCGCTGTTTCACGTCAGGCGCATGCTGGGCAGCGATCACGATGGCATCCACCCGCACCGGCTTGCCATATCGATACTCCACCGTAACCTGGGACTTGCCATCCGGTCGCAAATAACCCAGACTGCCATCCTTGCGCACGGCGGCCAGACGCTTTACCAGAGCATGGGCCAGCATGATGGGCATGGGCATGAGTTCGTCGGTCTCGGTACAGGCGTAGCCAAACATCATCCCCTGGTCACCGGCCCCTACCATCTCGATCTCCGCCTCGGTTACCTCCCCTTCCCTCACCTCCTGCGCTTCATCGACCCCCCGAGCGATATCTGCAGACTGCTCATGAATAGAAGAGATGACGCCGCACGTCTGATAGTCAAAACCATAGTCGCTGGAGACGTACCCGATCTCCTCAAGAGTATCCCGGACGATGGAAGGAATCTCTACATAGCAGGAGGTGGTGATCTCTCCCGCAACGAGGACCAGGCCCGTGGTTGCCGCACACTCGCAGGCGACGCGACCATAGGGATCCCGGGCATAGATGGCGTCCAAGACCGCATCGGATATCTGATCACAGATCTTGTCCGGATGCCCCTCCGACACCGACTCGGAGGTAAAAAAGAAACGCGGTGAATTCATAAAATTGTACATCGTGTTCTCGTACATCCTTTCAACAGACAACAAACTACTCCCACCTACTCGGATCCGACGACCTGATTAGGACTAGGTGCCAAGCTCCCACGAAGAGAGATATGTTTCCTGTTCCTCCGTCAGCACATCGATCTCCACGCCCATAGCCTCCAGCTTTAGGCGGGCGACTTTGCGGTCGATATCGGCGGGTACCGGATAGACCTCGCGTTTCAGTTCCTGGTGATTTTGCGCCATATACTCGGCACAAAGGGCTTGGTTGGCAAAGGACATGTCCATGACCGCGGAGGGGTGCCCCTCGGCAGCGGCAAGGTTCACCAGACGGCCCTCGGCCAGAACATAGATACGACGACCATCCTCCAGGGTGTACGTCTGCACCGATTCCCGTGGCTGTGAAATCTCAGAAGCCATCTCGGTCAGGGCCTCAAGATTGATCTCCACGTTAAAGTGCCCAGAGTTGGCCAGAATCGCCCCATCTTTCATACGCTGAAAATGGGGAACATCCATGACCTTGATATCTCCCGTGGAACTCACAAAAATATCCCCCAGAGGGGCCGCGTCCAGCATGGGCATCACGCGATAACCGTCCATGACCGCCTGCAAGCCGCGCAGGGGATCGACTTCGGTCACGATGACGTTGGCCCCCATGCCCTCGGCCCGCATGGCGATGCCCCGACTGCACCACCCATAACCGCATACCACAAAGGTTTTACCCGCCAGAAGCACGTTGGTGGCGCGGATGATACCGTCGATGGTGCTCTGGCCCGTACCATAGCGATTGTCAAAAAGGTGCTTGGTATCGGCATCGTTCACGGCAATGATGGGATATTCAAGTTTCCCCTGCTCCTGCAACGCACGCAAGCGAATGACGCCCGTGGTCGTCTCCTCGCTACCCCCTAACAGATGAGGTAACATCTCACGCCGCGACTGATGCAGCATGGAGACCAGATCTGCGCCGTCGTCCATGGTCAGCTGGGGCCGGTGATCGACGACGGAAGAGAGGTGATCGTAATACGTCTCCTTATCCTCTCTCCTGATGGCAAAGACTGATATATCAAACTCGGCGACCAACGCCGCAGCCACATCGTCCTGCGTGGAGAGGGGATTGGAAGCACAAAGAGCCACCTCCGCCCCCCCCGCCACAAGGGTACGCACCAAATTCGCCGTCTCCGTCGTCACGTGCAGGCACGCCCCGATGCGTACGTCCTCTAGAGGGCGCTCCTCCCGAAACCGCCGCCGAATGAGACGAAGCACGGGCATCTCCCGCTCTGCCCATCCAATACGCGATATGCCCTGGGCGGCGAGATTCATATCCGCTATATCATACGATTTGCCCACCTATCATTCCTTTCAAAATACTCTGATCGTGGCTATGCTTTCGTAACCACCCCATATTTAGACGATTCTATCCAGGATTGCTCAGTCGTATCCCCTACTTCACTCCATCAAAGAACGATGTAAGGCTTCACATTGTTGTTCCGGGAGCATATCAAAATACGTCAGACCCCGAAGGGCCTCATACCTTTCCTGAACATCTTCTATAGACAGGTCGCGCAGCCCATCTATGCTGAAATCCTCGACCGTGAAGGACGCAACCACGGCTCCATGGACGACCGCTCGCCGCAAGGATTTTAGAGAACAGAGTTGTGTCCTGTCCAGATAGCCCATAAACCCCGCCGCAAAGGTGTCCCCTGCCCCGGTGGGATCTATGACGCGCCGGGACGGATACGCGGGCACGAAAAAGTATCTCTCTTCAAGCTTCTGCCCCTGTACCACGAGCATCGCCCCATAGCCCCCCTGTTTGATGACCAGCGCTTTCGGGCCCAAATCGAGGATGTCTTGCGCAGCGAGCAAGAGATTGGGTTCCTCCGCAAACTGTCGAACCTCGCTTTCATTCAACAAAACGAGGTCGACCTGAGACAGGACGTGCGTCAAAGAGTCCTTTTTGGACGAGATCCAAAAGTTCATGGAGTCAAGGGCCGTCAAGCGGGGCGCATCCATCTGTTCCAAGACCTCTAGCTGCAGATCGGGATCGATATTGGCCAGAAATACACTATCCGCCTGACACAGGTCCCCAGGGATCACAGGGTGGAAATCCGCAAAGACGTTAAGCCTTGTATCTAGCGTCTCCGCATCGCCCAGATCTTGCCCATAACGTCCCGCCCAGGAGAACGTCTCACCCTCCACGATCTGCAGTCCTCGGACATCTATATCCCGCGAGGTGAGAAAGTCGATATGGCATTGAGGGAAATCATTCCCCACCACGCCGACGATGCCGACAGAAGTATATAGACTGGCAGCCGCCGCAAAATAGGTACAGGCACCTCCCAATGTCCTGATGCGCTTCCCAAACGGCGTTTGAATATCATCCAGAGCCACAGAGCCTACCACAAGTATGCTCAATGATGCCTCCCCTTACCCATCCCCAGCTACTCCTCGTCCTCCCGGTCTTCCTCAACGTCCTCCACCTCGACATAGCGAGCGCGCATCTCACGGGACACGGCCACGGTAAGATCCAGAATGTGATCGACCAATCCGGGGGCCAGGGAACCAAGACCACAGGAGGGCGTCACGAACCCCCTCCGCAGGATCGCTTCCTCGGATACTCCCTCTTCAACGAGCTGATCTATGCCCTCATGCAAGCGGGCTACAAGCGTCTCTGCCGTTTCATTCTCCGAGGCTATTCCCGCCGGCACGATACCCCAGGCCATCATACCCCCCGCCTCAAGAAACTCGCCGATATCCTCCGCATAAAGAGACAGATTCTCCATATACTCATAGGCATCAAAGCTGATGAGGTCTACGGGAGCGCGCAGTAAAAGCGACCAATCCGTGTTGCCGCAACAGTGCACCCCCTTGATCCCCTGCAAGTCCGCAAGGACCTCGACGAGCAACTTGACCACCTGGGCCTGACTGAGAGAGACAAAGGAAGAGCCAAAAGAGGCCATGTACGGCTCATTAACGATCATGATGGACTCCGGCGCCTTTTTGCGTATCTTACGCTCTTGCCAGGCCGCTTTCAAACGCAGATGCTTGCTCACCGCGTCTGCCAGCACCTCATCATAGAGGATGGGACGTTGCGTCTCGTCCACCACGGTCAAGCCCCAGCTTATCGGGCCAGTCACTTCCCCCTTGAGGGCCACCGGCGTACGCGGAAAGGATACCTCATCCCTGCGGAGCAAATCGAGGCCCGCTGCATACGAGGCGCTCATCCTCCCATGCCCTAACTCGTCCTCCAGATAAGCCAGGTAAAGACGCTTCAGCCCCTCATCCAGCGCCTCGCCCGCAACAACCCGGACGTGTTCACCAACAGCGATTCCCGGGAAATGCTCGCTGAACTGCACGTACATATTCTCGTGACGGTGCCGGCGCGGAAGCTGGGGCCAGCTCGGTATCTGAGGAAATCGCTCAAGAACAGCCCGCCACGCTACCTTGGGATCCTTGTACGGCAACCCCCCTATAACAAAGGACAGCCATCTCGGTTCAAAAACCGCCTCTTTGTCCTCTGAACTCATCACCAACACCACCCACCATACAGGGCCAAAAAACGAGCCCCCCTGCGGGGAGACCGATCAGTGCCCCCCTCTAATTTTCCAGGCCAACGCCTGTCGAATTCGGCACCTGATACGACCTCGTATCGAGCGGCTCAGATTGCCGGATTTCACAGGATCGGCCCCTCCGCCCCTCAGGACAAGGCTGCACGAATAAAGACCGCAAATTGCTCACCTAACGCGACCATGTTATCATGGAAGGTTGAGACTGTCAAGAGTCGTAACGCCGAAAAGGATTATATATGTTCGAACAGGTGCTCACCATATTGCTCCTCGCCACACTGGCGGGATTTATCTATCTCCTGATCAGATACGCGCAGGCCAGAGAACAGGTGGAGGATAGGGCAAAAGCATTGTTCGAGCGCTGGAGAGAAGAGGAAAGGGAGTCAGAAGCGCAGGCCAGGGCGCGCAATCTCTTTTGCGCCTGGCGCGAAAGGGAAGAACAGATGATTCGAGAGGATGCCATCGAGAGAAGTCAGGCCGTCATCAGGGGCAAGGTGACAGAACACCTGGTACCCTTTTTCCCTGACTTTGCCTATAATCCTCGAGATGCCCGTTTTGTCGGCACGCCGGTGGATCTCATCGTCTTCGACGGCCTGAGTGAAGGAGAGGTCAAGAACGTTGTCTTTGTAGAGGTGAAAAGCGGCAGGAGCGCGGCGCTCTCAAGCAGGGAGCGGAGGGTGAGGGACTGCATCCGGGAAGGCGCCGTGACCTATGAGATCCTGCATCACCGAGGAGAAGAGCTGTGAAAACGCATCCACAGGAACTGTCCCACGTCTTATGGATGGGTGGCGGAACCTGCGCCGGAAAAACGTCCATAACAGAGATTCTGAGCCATAGATATGATCTGCGCCTATACCATTGTGACGACCTGTTCCAGGAACACAGAAACCGGGCCCAAGCTGACAAGCACCCTGCCTTCTATAATGCCATGTTTAAGAGTTACGCAGAGATGGATTGGGAACGATTCTGGATGCGCCCCGTCGACACGCTCCTCGAAGAGCAGCTGGCCATCTATGCTGACGAGTTTGAGATGATCGTCAGCGATTTGCTGGAGATGTCACGCTCGCGTCCGATCCTCGCTGAGGGAACCGCCCTATTGCCCCGCTGCGTACAGGAGGTACTCGCCAGTCCCTCATCAGCCATCTGGTTGATTCCCGAGGAAAAGTTCCACCGCCGCATGTATCAGCAACGGGGCCTCTGGGTGCAGCGAATTCTGTGCCAGTGTGCCGATCCGCAACAGGCCTTCGAGAATTGGATGAAACGTGATATCGTCTGTGCCAGGCGCATAGCTTCTCAGGCTGCCCGCCTGGGCTCTAAGATCCTTACTATCGACGGTAGCAGGTCGATACGGGAAAATGCCAGACGGGTGGAGACACACTTTGAAGAAGACCTGGCTCTCTAGGCTTGTCCTTCCCGCTGCACCCACTTGACACACCCCTCACCGTCCGCTTACACTAGGTCATCACATAGAAGCTGGGAGGTAAAGAGATGAGGATCACCGATATTACCTGCTATCCCGTCTGGGCTGGCAGCCGCAACTACCTGTTCGTCGTCGTCGACACGGACGAGGGGATATATGGCGTCGGAGAATCGGGGCTGACCGGGCGGGAACTCGCCGTTATGGGAGCCATCGAGCATTTTGAGCCCCTCCTCATCGGTCAGGACCCCATACGCACGGAGCACCTGTGGCAGCTGCTCTCGCGCGGAGGTTTCTTCCCCCACGGCAAGATCCTGGGCAGCGCCATCGCCGCCATCGACATCGCCCTATGGGACATCAAAGGAAAAGCGTGGGGGGCGCCCGTCTACGACCTCTTGGGCGGCCGCGTGCGGGACAAGGTTGCCTGCTACTGCCATCTCCATGGCGGTTCGGAGGGCACCGAGGAATTGGTGACCGACGCCAAGGCCCGTGTGGCAGAGGGCTGGAAGTTTGTGCGCTGGGGGCTCTCTACCGAGGGCGATCTCCTGGAGCCGACCCGCGCTGTGCAGCGAACCATCGCCCAATTCCGCGCTCTCCGTGAGGCCCTCGGCGAGGAGGTCGAACTCTGTTTCGACATTCACACCCGTCTGGACCCTCCCGACACCATCCATCTCTGCCGAGAAGTGCTACCTTACCACCCGTTTTTCATGGAGGACCCCGTACGCTCCGAGAGCCCGCAGGCATTCCATCTCTTGCGCCAAAAGATCGACACGCCGCTGGCTGTGGGTGAGCAGTTCGCCAGTAAGTGGGACTTTCGCGAACTCATCGATCACGATCTGATAGATTATGCGCGTATCGATCTCTGTATCTGCGGTGGCTTGACGGAAGCGCAAAAGATCGCTGGATGGTGCGAAGGCCACTATATCGACATCGTGGTACACAATCCCCTGGGGCCCATATCGATGATGGCCTGTCTGCATTTTAATCTAGCCATATCGAACTTTGGCGTGCAGGAGCAACCCCGAAAACCCGGCACCAGCCTTACCGATATCGTTCTCAATCAACCAGAGTGGGAGGATGGCTACCTCTTGCCGCCACAAGGACCGGGGCTGGGCATCGAGTTCGATCGCGAGGCGGCACAGGCACATCCTTTCCGCATGAAAGAATTGCCCCATCTACACCGCGAGGATGGCAGTTTCACCAACTGGTAGCGTGGTCCCACGGCGCATCCTGCGTCACCAATCCTGACAGTAGGAGACTTGACAAGTGCAATGGTTCCGCATCCTGGTCATCGTTCTAGATATTTATCTTCTGGGCAGCCTGGGCGCGTGGTTCGCCCTGCGCTTTCTCCTCTGGCGTCTGCACAGATGGGATCTTTGCTCGAAGAGTAGTGAGGGGTACCTGCAAGAACTCGAGAGAGGGCTCGAACATCAGACCTGCCTATGGCCGGCACAGCCTCGACCGGGACGCTATCGCCAGGTGGATCAGGCGGCCCGCGAGGATCTAAAGGCCTTGAAACGGGTGGTCAGCCAAATCCAGGACCGATGGCCGGTTGCAGCACCCCCTGTGTCGACCCCCATCGCCCTTTCGGAGGCTCTGCTTCTTCAGGCCTGGCCCCCTCTATGCAAAGCCTTTGTGACATGGCGGCAGTGTCGCCAGATACGGCAACTGCTAGACAGGGCGGAAGATCTTTTGGCCGCCTTGGGAAAAAGGGAAAAGCAAACACAGCAGATACCCGATAAGACGCACGCGGCCCTGTGCGAGGTGCGAGCAGAAGCGCGCCGCATCGGCGTGCTCCTGGAGGCCGAGATTGAAGCCGGCACCACAGGACTGGAGGACGCTGAGCATCAACTGCAGACCATTCGTACAGAGATAGAACAGGGCCTGGACGCCCTTGCCAATCCACAAAGAGAAAACGTGGCCACGGCCGTCCATGAAGCGGATAAACTGATAGAAAGGATGACACCCCAGCTCGAGGAACTCGACGATTTTATGAACAGGACGGCAAGAGCTCGCAATAGAACCGACAACGTCGCTCAGCGCGTGGAAAGTAGCCTGGAGTTGGCACAGGAACGCTGGGAAAGCCTGAAAGCGCGGGGGGCGACAGAGCCCTCTGTCCAGCGAGAACTGGAAACTCTACAAAAAGCAGGCCGGGAAATCGCGCAGACGGCCGAGAAAAGGACCGTCAAGTCCTATCGACGGGTCACCAAAGATGTCACCCGCTTTGACGTGGCTTTCCAGGCCCTCTCGGAAAAGTTGGATCAGCTGGACAAGCTGATAGAAAAAAGCCGGGAGATCATCAAGGGAGATGTTCAGGCGCTGGCCCAGGCGCAGGCCAGGTGTGACAAACTCCGCAAAAAGAATTCCCTCCTGGATCCAGACAAAAGTTCCAGGCTCATCGAAGAGGCCGCCAAGGCTTACCTGGAGGCCGAGCGACAGCGCAACCTGGGAAGCATAGAAGGATATAAGTCAGCCATCGTCCTCTCCAAAAAGGCGGGACGCCGCCTGCGAGAGGCCACAGAGGCTCTGGACGCCCTTTTGGAAAAGAGCACCAGAATACACGATCTTCTCGATCAGCTCTCCTCCAAAGCCATCGGCGAATGGCACGAGCGCGTACACCGCCTGCGCGAGACGCTCCACGTCTACACCCTTCACTGGGAAGGGGGCTTGGCGGAAAAGGTTGGAGAGGCTATCTCAAACCTGGAACAGATCTCCACGGATCTGGAACGGCTTCCCCCAGATGTGCGTTACGAGCGGGCCTTTCGACAGACAGAGTTGCCCGAGGCCCTAAAGATTCTAGCGCATGCCCATACCTGCCTGGAGAGGGCAAAAGAATCCATACATGATCTGGAGCAGGAAAAACGGCATATCGCGTCACTACGCGAGGAACTCGACAGCGAGATGGAGACACTAACACAGGAAACGTGGCCGGACCTGGAAGGCAAAAAGGAACAGATGCTGCCAGAGGTGCGCGAACGCCTCGAAACGCTGCGGCAGGAATTCGTCACCCAAAGCCACAGGATAGAGACCCCCTCACAGGTCGATTACCATAGGGCACACGAGGAATGGTTGCCCTCCCTGACCTCCCAGTTGGAAGAGATACTCGCGACACATAAGAACGATTTAGAACATTATCAGAGGGCGGCCCGGGAAACGGAAAAGACGCTCCAACGCACGTGGACGCGTCTGAACAAGATGCGCCCCTACGAACAACCCATGCCCCAAGAGGATATCGACGCCCTGGGCGCCGAACTTGAGAGCTGGCAAGCGGCGGTAGAGGCGAATGCCGAGAATCCGGCCGCACTGCGCACAGTGGTGGGACGCCGAGCCGCCGCCCTGCAGGAACGGATGGAAAGCGCCCAGCGCCACATTCGCGAGGGACGGAGCAGATTGAAAGAACTGTCCAACGTCTATCAGCGCTCGATCAGAAGGATACGCAACCTGCGCGGCAGCATACGCGAGACCCAGGAAAACAACCAGTGGTCCCGCATCACATGGGAGACCAAAGACGCGCAGGACATATGGGAACAAGCCGTAGCACTAGAGCGACAAAGCGCGACGGCATCGACGCTCCGAGAAGCGAACAATCAACTTCAAGAGGCGGTCAATACGGCCCAAAAAGCCGAAGAGATGTACAAGCGTATGGGAAACCAGATGGAACGTGCCCTACGTCAATTGAACGACGAGCTACGCGCCGTGGAAAAGGGCCTTGACCGAGGGCGCGACCGCGCCCAGAATCTTGAGGAGGAAGGATTGCCCGACGAAGCGGCAGAAATCAGCCAGATCTGCGATCGCGCGGAACGCATAACAGAGATGGCAACGTCAGCCTCTACCTTTGAGGACGCCCTGAGACACCTGCGAGAAGCCCGGGATATACTGGCTTCCTTGTAGAGGACGACTCGCTGTAAACCCTTCTTGTCAGCACTTAATTCCGTGCCCTGCGTTCCTCTTCTCTGTCGGCGAGTACGGGAATGGCCTCCACCACAACCGGCAACCCGCGGATCAGGCAGAGGGCCAGGGCGATCCAGCTCGTGATATTAAACACGAGAGAGCTTTTTGTCACCAATCCCCCGGAAACGGCCCCTCGCAAAGTATAGGCCTGTAAAGCATGGGTCGCCGCCAGGCCGGCAAAGGAGATGAGCTTGCTCGCACCATAGATGCCACGCATAAAAGAGCTGGCCACGAGCCACTTACCGACCCTTGTATGCATGGCACCAAAAGGCGTCTCACCCTCCCTGACGTGCAAACCGCGTAACGCGTCCACCACCGTACCACGCACAACGTAGACAAGGGGAATCACGACAGATATCAGCCCCAGATGGGCATAAACAACCCAGAGGACCAGCTCCACTGTCCTGTCCATCATGATATCCAGCACGCTTCCCAAGAGGGACGCCTCACCACGTGCCCGAGCCACTATGCCATCGAGGGAATCCATACCGATGAGCAAAAGAAGGAGAGGAACATTTAGAAGACGCAGCGTAGGGCCTGCGGAATACAGCAAAAGAACGATAGCGATCAACAACGGAAAACGGGCGATCGTGATGAGATTAGCCATGAGGACCCTTTCTGAGCAACACAAAAGTTGAAACCTATGCGTTCTTCTGCGCTTTTCTTTTCTGCATCTTTTCCGCCTCGCGACGTGCCGCCTGCGCCGCCCTTTGGCTGTAATCCCCCCTCGCGTCCCCAGGCAAAAAGTGCCACACGACGGCGTGCGCATCCATGACGCGGTCAAGTTCTTCCCACTCTTTTTTGTTTTTCACCTGCTGCCCACCACGCGTCTGCCAGCCCCGCCGCCTCCAGACCGGTAACCAGCGCGTCGCGCCATGAAGCACATATTTGGAGAGGGTGTACACGTTGGCCCTGGAGCGCCCCTCCAGAGAGCGAAGCGCGGCGATCGCCGCCCACAACTCCATGGCATTGTTCGTGGTAGAAGGCCGCGCCCCCGAGACGACTTCTGACGCCTCACCACGCACGAGAACGGCAGCATAACCTCCCACCTGCATCTCGCATGCCTCCCCCTCCACGCTTAGGGCGCATCCCCGCGTATAGATATCCACCTGGGGTAGATTCTTCTCCTCCGCGGTCCCATCCTTTCCATGATTCATAGGATTGGAGGCCACCAATGCCCGCCGGGCCTCGGTAGCCAGCACATCGGCACGTTCATTGAAGGGGTTCCCAGCGTGCCCCCTGACCCAGCGCCACTCCACCCGATGCCGGCGCACCTCATCGGCCAGTTCACACCAGAGATCCCGATTCTCCACAGCGTCGCCACCCGATGTGCGCCAACCGCCCTCCTGCCAGGAAGCAAGCCATTCGGTGATCCCTCGGCGAAGGTACTGAGAATCCGTATAAAGGGTCACTTCACAGGGACGTTTCAAGGTCCGCAGCGCAGAGAGAGCCGCCGTCAACTCCATGCGGTTGTTCGTCGTCGCCGCAGAGGCACCGCTGATTTCCCTGGTGTGATCCCCGTAGAGCAATACAGCTCCCCATCCCCCAGGACCAGGATTGGGATCACATCCGCCGTCCGTATAGATCTCCACCTCAGGCCACACATCAGAGGAGGCCATCTTGTCCCCGTTCTGCCCCTTTAGGAAACTCCTTCGAGAACCCTCCCATCTCTGCTAGAGAAGCGATTCCCACAAAAGGGCCACGCTCTCATGGGGTGCTCCCTCCTCGATCAGGGAAGCCATGCGGTCACGGCCGATCTTGTCCAAAAGCTTTTCGGCAAAAGACATAACTTTCAACGTCGTAACCTGAACCCCCAGAACGTCATCGCCGCTGCGCGTGAGCACGTCGTAGGCGAACCAGCCTTCCCAGTCCGCCCGCTGCAAGTAGTAAAGCGTCTCCAGCAGATCCCATACGTGAACGGAACCCGGGATCATGTCCCAATCCCAATCGCCACCGTTATCGTTGAAATGCATATAAAAGAGCTTGCCCGCATCGGCCGTGAGAGCAGCCGTGGCCGCTGGCGCCTCCTGGGCGATGAGTGCGTGCCCTACATCATAAGTGACACCCACGTTGGGCATTCTCACCTGATCACATAGATACAGGGCCCGTCCCGTATCGGCGAGGATACAATAGTTCCGCGACTCTTTGATCTTGTATTCCAGGCTCACCCGTACATCATCCCGATGGTTTGCCGCCTCGCGTATACCCTCCACCAACCAATGCCACGCCTGCACATAGTCCGCCTGGAATGCATAGTTATGTCCATCTATCAGTGGGCAGCAGGTCACCATGTCAGCGCTCAGATCAGCGGCCAGATCCATACTGATCTCAAGATCGCGCACGGCCTCCGCGCGAATGGCAGGATCGCTGGAAGTAAAGGATCCCTCGCGCCACTTGTCATCCCCCTTGACGTTCAAATTGACTGCCGACACGGGCCAACCCGAAGCCAGAATCCGCTCCCGACTCTCTGCAAGATCGCGAAATTCGGAAGGATAGACGACCTCTATGCCATCGCAACCGGGAATCTCTTGCAGCATGTCGAGCCGCTCAGCCAGGGACCGGGATTCCGTGTAGGTGTGAAAACGGTCCCGCTGCTGCCCCAACAATCCCACCATGACGGCGTGTCGCACCTTCATAACCATACTCCTCCCATCATCTCACCAGTTCATTGGGCCATGATATTGGCTAACTCGAACAACTCCAAATCTATGGACTTTTGGCGTCCCACGACCTCCTTTAGCGGCGTGGTCACGATCTCATCGCCCCGAATGCCCACCAACTCCTCCCTTTCGTCGCGCAACAGAGCCCGCACGGCCTCCTCTCCCAGGCGCGTGGCCAGGAGACGATCTGCAGCCGTCGGCTTGGCACCGCGCTGCACATGCCCCAGAATTGTCACCCGAAGCGCGAATCCCGTCTCGCTGGAATCGCTCAGGCAATCGTAGAGTTTGCGCGCATTGTTCTTCGCTCCCTCAGCGACCACCACCACGGCATCCCTTTTCCCCCGCTCATAGGCCGCCCGCAGTTCTTGCGCTACTTTTTCGGGAGGAATTTCCCGCTCCGGGATCACAACCACCTCAGCCCCTCCCGCAATCCCCGCCATCAACGCCACATAACCACACTTGCGCCCCATGGTCTCGACCAAAAAGGCACGGCGGTGAGAAGCAGCCGTGACCTTGAGGCGGTCGATGGCCTCCCGGGCCACGTTGATCGCCGTGTCAACGCCGATCGTGATATCTGTACCTTCCAGATCGTTGTCGATCGTCGAGGAAACTCCCATCACGGGATAGCCCATCTCGCACAGTTCGTGGGACCCGGCCTGTGAACCGTTGCCGCCGATAACGATCAGCGCCTGCACGTCGCGCCGACACAAGTTTTCCAGGGCCTTTTCGCGCCCCTCGAGGTTACGGAATTCCTCACAACGAGAGCTTCCCAAGAGCGTCCCCCCCGTCTGCATGATGCCCCCCACATCGCGGGCCGACAAAAAGGAGATATCGTCGTCGATAAGCCCCTGATACCCATCGTGCACGCCTAGAACCTCCAGCCCCTCTGATATCCCGACGCGCACGATGGCACGGATGGCCGCATTCATGCCCGGCGCGTCTCCCCCACTTGTCAGGACGGCAATTCGCTTCATAGATGGGACGCTCCTCCGACGGATTAATCAGCTTCAAATCAATGACCATACCAAGATCATTGTATCTGAGGAGCTTTCCCTGTCAACCATCGGATGTCAACTCTATTTTTGCCAAATCGGACAATTATTGTATACTTTATGAAAAAGGAGCCGCTGACCCTGTGATTACAGTTTCCGTTCATTTGCGATCGTGGATTCCCGTCCTTGTGGCGGGCGTCCTCCTGTTCTTACAGATATTCTCCCCAGCTCCTCCCATCATGTCCGCCTTGTTCGTCATCCTACTGGTGTTATTCATCTCTTTTCTATGGGCGCGCCAACTTGCCAAAGGAATCACGCTCCATCGGCAACGGCGCTATGGGTGGGCCCAGGTAGGGGACATCATCGAGGAGCGCTTTATCCTGCACAATGATTCGTGGGTCCCCGTGCTGTGGGCCCGACTCCTTGACCGCAGCAATCTCCCGGGATATAACGTCGGCCGTGCCGTGGGACTAGGACCTCGCAGCTCGACCTATTGGAAAACGGAGGGGAAATGTACCCGCCGGGGCGTCTACAGACTCGGCCCTGCCGAACTCTCCACCGGCGACCCCTTTGGCCTTTTCAAACTCGTCCTGGAACATAACTATAGTGAGGAATTCGTCGTATATCCTCCCATCGCGGCCCTGCCAGACTTTTTACAACCGCGAGGGATGGCACGGGGCGCGGCGCGGGCCAACGTTCACAGTCTCGAATTGACCACCAACGCCTCCTCCGTGAGACCCTATGTGCCCGGAGATGCCCTGAATCGCATTCACTGGGCCTCGACGGCCCGACGTTCCTTGCCGGGCAACGAGGAGATATTTGTCAAAGAGTTCGATCTGGAACCCTCGGGCGACCTATGGCTCGTCCTAGACCTGGACGAGCAGGTTCATGCAGGAGAAGGAGAGGAATCGACAGAAGAGTACGCTGTTATCCTTGCCGCCTCACTGGCCAACGAGATGCTCCGCGCCAACCACGCCGTCGGTCTCATGACCTATATGCAAGAGCCCATCGTCATTCCCCCTCAAAAGGGACATGAGCAGCTGTGGGAGCTGTTGCGCGTACTGGCCGGCGCCCACGCCGAGGCACAGATCGACTTTCAGGAGCTGCTCGGTATTTTTGAGACCGTCATGGGCCGGGGCATGTCCGTCGCCTTGCTCACTCCCTCGGCCGATCCCAGCTGGATCAAGGGGATCAGCGCCATATTGCGCCATGGCATACATCCCACGGCCCTGCTACTAGATGGTCAAACCTTCGGCGGAGATGGAAATGTGCAAAGTATACGCGAGACATTGTCGGATCTTGGAGTACCTGGTCATATCATCGAAAAGGGTTTTGAATTCCAGCACATTGGACAGGAAAGGCAACAGCGTCCCACCTACAAGGTGCTTGGAACGGGTCGGGTGGTCGTGGCCAACGCCGGCGCGGAAGACGAGGCCGAATGGATGCCCGTAGGACAGGGGAGAACGTAAGATGACCTTGGCTTATAACAACGTGCAGAAAAGAAGCTGGCTTTTATATCTTTTGATCGCCTGTGCCATCCTTTCCCTGCCCCTTTCCATCAGAACTGCACGCTGGTTCCCTGTAGCCAATCGCCTCGTGTATGCCGCGCTGTGGGGCGCCGTGGCGGGCCTGGTGCTGGCACGATCATCCCTGCCCCACTGGCTCGCCTGGTGCCTGGGCGTCCTCCTGGGCGTCGAATATGCGCTGATCTTTGCCGGTGAACTCCTTCCCGGCCTTCATATAGTCTTTCAGGATCTGGAATACTTTTTTGGGGGACTCTGGCAGCTGGCAACACGGGGCTCCTTTGGTGCCCGTCCCCCTTTTGAGCGCTCCGCATCCCACCTTGTGACTCAGGCGGGCGAGATGATCCAAAACCTCACAACCTGGATAGCGGCCATTCGAGCCGGCGAGGCCAGCAATGATACAACCACCCTCAAGATCCTGGGTGCCTTTGGCGTCTGGCTTGTCTCCTGGAACGCGACCTACGAGCTCTTCTCACGCCGCCGTGTATTCGGGGCGCTGCTTCCCCTGGGTATCATCATCGTGGCCAACGCTTCCTACACGGGGGTCGGCCTCGCCTACGTGCACTTTTTCCTCTTTATCATGCTGCTCCTCCTCGTCCGTGGCAGTCTGGAGCGGATGGAGATATTATGGGAGAACCTGGGACTCGACTTTTCATACGAGCTGCGCCGTGACGCCACTTTTGTCGGGCTCCTACTCTCGGCCGCCATCCTGGCCATCGCTCTCCTGATGCCCTACATGACCTACAACCGGGCGGTATTCCTTTTCTGGGATCGCGTTGGCCCCGCCCTCGAGGACTTTTATGACGATCTCGATCGCGCATTTGCAGGACGGAACCCGATTCCAGAGCCCACCCCCGGCGGACGGGGTCTGGGGGCTCATCCCATCACGTCGGGGGGTACCCTCACGGAGGACGTCGTGTTCATCGTGGAGACCAGCGACCCACCCCCTCCACCCGAGGAGGAGCTGATGATGCTGGAAGAACAGGGCCTGGCTCCCTTTGTTCCCAAGCGCTACTGGCGGGAGCGAACGTACGATTTTTATACAGGCCACGGCTGGGATAGCAGTGAGCGCAACACACGCACAATAGAGGCTGACAAAGCGTGGAAAGAGATACAATACCCCCACGAAACTTTGACGCAAACCTTCAGGCTGCAGGACACATCGTTGAGTTTTGGCTTTGGTGTGAACGAACCCATCCGCGTGGACCAGGGCTATCAGGTCGTCACCAGAGGTGATGAGGATCTTGCAACCCTTTCCGTACAAGAGGACACTTTTACTGTCATCTCCCAGATGCCCGAGGCCACAGAGGAGGAACTGCGGACCGCCGAGGGGGGATATCCCGAATGGGTCAAAGAGCGCTATCTGCAACTCTCCGAGGACGTTCCGGAGCGCGTCCAGGAAGAAGCACAACGCGTCGTTGAGGAGGCGGGAGGCACAACCCGCTACGATAGAGCACGCGCCATTGAGGGCTATATCCGTCAATTCGAATACACGGAGGAGCTAGATCCCCCTTCTCTGGATACTGACATCGTCGACTACTTCCTGTTCACAGCCCAAAAGGGCTACTGCGACTATTCGGCCACGGCTATGGTCGTCATGCTCCGGACCCTTGGCGTGGCTTCTCGATACGCCTCCGGATACGGCATGGGCTATTACGACTATGCCAGAGGGGGATGGGTGGTGACACAGAAGAATGCCCACGCCTGGGCCGAGGTGTACTTTCCCGGCCACGGGTGGATAGAATTCGAGCCCACACCCACCCAGTCGACCTTTTCGCGCGAGGCTGGTGATGCAGCGGCACCAGAACTGCCCGACACCGAACCCCAAGAGCAAGAACGTAACGGATCTCCCCTGCTTCTGTGGGCCGGAGGATTGCTCCTGGTGTTGCTCTTTGTCATCGTGTGGCCCCCACGGTGGATCGGCGATCATAATGCCGATCCGCGTCAGGGAGTCTGGGGAATCTATGATAAACTCGTACGCAGAGCGCGCTGGGTCGGATTTGGCCCTCACGACGGGCAGACGCCCCGCGAGTACCTGAGCACTCTGGCCTCGCAGATAGAGAGCCACACAGATCTCGAAGCCCAAGCAGACATGGGTACGATACGGGAGGCCTACCTAAAGGCCCTTTACAGCGAGAGACCCATCAGCGAGCAAGAGTATCATCGCGTCACGGCAGCCTTTAAGAGAATCAGAGGCAAGTTGGTGCGCTTGATCTTTGCGGAACGTTCCCATACAACAGCACCCTCGTAGCATCGAGAGACAAGCCTGGAGAAAATCCGATCACGATGTTTTCAGGACCCCGGCGCCTTCCGCCGCGTCATATGATAGGAAATGGTGGCCAGCCTGGCCGCCAGATCCTCGTTCTCCAGCAATACGGAGGAGGGAACGTGTAGATGTGTGGGAGCGAAATTCCAGATTACCGTGATCCCCACCTCTATCATCTGATCCACCACGCTCTGGGCCTCTTCGGCCGGCACGGCGACGATGCCCATTCCCACCTGCAGGCGCCCCACCACACCCGCCAGCCTCTTCATAGAGAAGACGCTCTTGCCAGCAATAACCTTGCCGATCTTGGATGGGTCATTGTCAAAAAGGGCGACGATCCTCAATCCGTAGCGCTCAAAGCCCGGATAGCCCGCCAGGGCCCGCCCCAGATTCCCCGCACCCACCACGATGGCCTGCTTTTCGTCCTCAAGACCCAGGAACTCGCAAAGGACGTCGGCCACCTTGCGCGTATCATATCCCACGCCCGCCTGGCCCAACTCCCCCAAGTAGCTCAGATCCTTACGCACCTGCGCGGCTGGAATTCCCGAAGATTCTCCCAGTTGTTGCGAGGAAATCACCGACCTTCCCTCGTCAATGGCCCGCATGAGCCAACGATAGTATACGGGCAAACGCGACAGGGTGGGCCGTGGGATCTTGGTGCCCTTTGTCATGACGAATATCTCCTCCCAGATTCAAAACCACAAGTGTGGAATAGGCCACCTAACCCATCCTCCACAACGCGTAGGCGCAAGCAAAGACCACGACAGATTGTATGAACATTTCTTCCCCGTTGAGATTGGGTACAAGAAAAAAAGCGCTCACACAAAACTTTGTGCCATTTGTCACAAATGCTACACAATGCGCTCGAAATTGTCAAAGTCCTGAAGAATGACAAGGGCAGGCCCAGAAACTGTGTGCGCGGGAACGTTGACGAACCCGTCCACTCCGAGTATGATCATCGCTACTGGTCCGCACTCTATAATACTACACAAGAAAGACGCTCGACATCGGAAAAAAAGCGAACTACCCAAGGATAATACCATGTCTCTAGTGGCGGCGACATCCACAAAGAAGGAGGCCCCCTCCCGTCATATAAAGCTTTTCAATCCCAGCCGTCATCTGGAAGGGTTGGCAACTCTCATAGAACGCGCCTTTGGAGAAGAGTTGGCACGCACACAAAGTTCCATGATTCGCGACATGAGACAGATGGCTCGCTGGGGCTCCATACTACAGATAGCCCATGCTATCAACCCCATTCTCATAGGTTATGTGTGGATGCAAGGAACAAAAGTCGTGGGCAACGCGAGCCTTTCCTCTGAGTCAGACCTCGTCTGGCGCCTGAGCAACGTAGCCGTTTTACCCGACTTTCGCGGCAGGGGCATTGCGGGGCACCTCGTGGACAGGGCCATCGAACATGCAAGAGACCACAACGTCAAATACCTCATATTAGAAGTGAGCCCCGACAATACCATCGCTCTGAACTTATATCGGCACAGAAGATTTGAGGCATTCGAGACCTTGCACGAGATGTATCTCTCGCGGGCCAGTTGGCCCATCTTACCCCACCCCTTTGAGGGAGATGTCCGATCTGTCCAGGCCTCGGATACCCACAAACTTTATCGCCTCATGCTCTCCAGTTTATCCCCCGAACACCGACGATACTTTCCCATAGACCCTCGCGAGTTCCGTCGCGGTTTATGGCAGAGGCTGCTGCAATATGTGAGGCTGGCCTTCAAAGATGAACTGCTCTATGAGCTCGTAGGAGAGTGCGAGCAGGATATCGTCGCCTATGGCCGGATGACGGTCCACCTCTTTCGCGGGCCCCACGAGATGGAACTCCGTGTGCGATCCGACCAGCGAGGGAAATGGGAATTGGAACTGGCCAGAGGACTTCTCTGGGGTCTGCGCTCCCTGCCCCGCTCGAGGATCAGAGCGCGGATACCCGCCCATCATCCGGAGGCCATCGAGGCCCTGGAAATACTGGGTTTCGAGTCCGTACGTATACTGAAGCAGATGTCACTGACGATACACTGAGCATCCCAAGTACATCTTCTATATCGGCGAACGTGTAAGGACGCTGACAGAACGTAGGAGGTTTATCATGCGCAAACTTTTGCTCCGTTGGCTCATCAACGCGGCGGCCGTTTATGCAGCCATGGAACTTATCGGCGGGATATACACCGACGGGGGATGGACGGTCTTTCTCTGGATGGCCCTCATCTTGGGCGTGGTGAATGCTCTGATCGCCCCTGTGATCAAGCTCCTCACCTGCCCCCTGATCATCCTGACACTGGGGCTCTTTACCCTCGTTATCAACGCCCTGATGCTCTGGCTGGCCGGGAGGATCGCTTCAGCGCTGGGCGTGGGATTCTATATCCAGGACTTTTGGGCTGCCTTTCTCGGGGCCCTGGTCATAAGCGTCATAAGTTTCGCCCTCAGCGCCCTCATGGGAGTGAACCGGGAAAAAAAGTGATACCGTGGATATCAGTCATCTTCCTGAGCAGGCGCCCCGCCCGAGGTACCGCCGGCGGAGCGATAAAAGCTTCTCACCGCCAGATATATAATCCCCATGCCCCAGGCGATGAACAAGGCCCCTCGAATGGGTCGAGCAATAAACTGCAGCGTGATATAGTAAACGTACTCGGGAAAGGGTTGGACGCGATAGAGATGGGTAAGTAGATAGGCTATACCCAAACTGAGTCCCACCGCACCCAGCACGAGGAATGTGAGCCAGCGTCCGATGTCTCGAAGCTGAGTACGGGTCCTCGCCGCCCGGTTTTGCAGGTCCCGCGCCAGGGAGGAGGTGATGGAAAAGGCAGGCAGCGTCTCCGGGTCTCGACGCAAGATATCCTCCGAAGGCACTGGCACCACTTTTTCTTTTGGGTGTCCCAGTTGATCCCGTGTGCCCTCCTCAATCCCGATATAGCGCACAGCCGTTGTAAGGTTGGGGGCGATAGGAAAATCCTTATGAGCCGGCAGATCGCCCAGCACTTGCTCCACGTGGCGATCACAAAGCACCATGATGGGGCGCAAGCCGGCGGCATACGCCGTCAGCACATCCTCCTGCGTCTCGGCCAACACATATCCTGCATCGAGCTGCAGATCCAGGTGGGATAGCACACCCCAAAAGACGGCAGGAAACTGTTTTTCAGAGCCTTTGTCCACTTTTCCGCCCGAACAAACCCATCCGTCGATACGTCCCCCTCCTGCCTCGATCTGCTCGGTCAAAAACGCCACATCGGCAAAGGGGTCCTCCTCTCCCTCGCCACTACGAGGCCCGAACAGGAATACCAACGTCTCCTCGTTGACCAGCAGACGGACAGCCTCGAGGGTCGCGGGCATCAACGACCATTCCTCAAATGGTTCGTCCGGATCTATATGACTGTCACGCAACACCGCATTCTTATGAACGAATACCGCCTTCATCTCCCTTTCTTCGCGCTACCCAAACAAGCTCGGGACATCTGTGGTAAAGAGTTCTCAGAGGCTATGCCTCTCCCTCTAGATCCCCGTCTCCCATGGACGGGGGAACAGTTTCCTCTACCTCCTCCGTCATCTCCGGCAGCGTCAGGGGCTCCACCTCTTCCCCCCCCATGATGCACCGCCCCCGAAACACGCCTCCCTTGTCGATAAGCAGCGAGCCAACCTCTATGTCCCCCCAGACGCGCCCCTCGGGCAAGATCTCCAACCGCTTGTGGGCTGTCACATTCCCACGCAAGGCTCCCTGTATCTGTATGACGCTGGCCACGACGTCCGCCAGTACTTTGCCCACAGGGCCCACGATCAGATTGCCTGCCGTCTCGATGCGCCCCCGATAGACACCCTCGATACGTATATTCCCATCGGCAGTAATAGTTCCCTCAAAGCTCGTGTTGGGCCCCAAGACATTATCGATACTTCCCGTGACCACCGTATCCTTTTTCTTTTTCCCGAACAACATGCCCTTTCCCCGTCCTTCCCTCATCAACTGGCTGAAGCATCTCCAACCACAACCTTCACCTGCCCTTCCCATTGGGAGTCATTGTAAATCGCCCCACATGTAGCGTCAAATCATAGCCCCTTCTCTCCCCTCTTCCCGACAATCGATATGTCAACGCCCCAGAGTGTACCTCTCCCCTCAAGTTTTGCACTTTTCCCCCAAAGGTCGATGGCCTCGACCGCATCTCGAAACAAAGCAATCCCCTTTGAAACTCCTCCTTGCCAGAGCAGGGCAAACGACGTAAAATGATAATGCATCTAGAAGAGGAGGGAGAAGGCTGTGGCCATCGACGAGATTCAGATTTTTGCGCAGGATGTCATGGACAACGTAGAACGCGTGATCGTGGGGAAACGGGAATCCATCGAGCTCATGATGGTGGCCCTGCTCTGTGAGGGACATGCTCTCATCGAGGATGTGCCTGGCGTGGGCAAAACCATGCTCGCCCGAGCCCTCGCCATATCCATAGGTTGCAGCTTCAAGCGGTTACAATGCACCCCCGACCTCCTCCCCAACGACGTTACCGGCGTCTCCGTGTATAACCAAAAGACGGGCGAGTTCCAGTTCCGTCCAGGTCCTGCCTTTGTCAACGTGCTGTTGGCTGACGAGATCAACCGCGCGACACCACGCACCCAGTCGGCCCTGTTGGAGGCCATGGGAGAATATCAGGTTACCGTGGACGGCACCACGCGACAGCTGCCGCGTCCTTTCCTCGTCATCGCCACGCAAAATCCCATCGAGTATGAGGGCACCTTCCCCCTGCCAGAAGCCCAGCTGGACCGCTTTCTCATGCGCATCAAGTTGGGCTATCCCTCTGCAGAGGAAGAAAACCAAATTCTCCTCAACCTCCGCCGAGAACACCCCATCGACACCATCGAACAGGTGGTGGATGGTCACCGCATCATAGATTTGCGTTCGGACATGTGGGACGTGACGGTGGACGATACGGTGAGGGAATACATCATCCACCTGATCCATGCCACCCGGAACCAGTACGATCTCGCCCTCGGAGCCAGTCCCCGGGGTAGCCTGGGGCTGTACAAGGCGTCACAGGCGCTGGCGGTCATTCGAGGTCGGGATTATGTGATGCCGGACGATATCAAGTATCTAGCACCTTTTGTCATAGGCCACCGCCTTATCGTGAACCCCGAGAGCGCGCTCCGTGGCCGGGACGCGGAGACGATACTGCAAAATCTGCTGACGGAAACAAAGCTGAGCGTCGGAGAGCTCGACGAATTATAGCATTGATCGATGACCACAGATAGGAAGACGGCCGATGCCACACCTTCTCACCTTTATCTTGCTTATAACGTTCGTCGCGCTCCTCTTTCGCATCGAGTTCTTTTTCTATCTTCTGTATGTTTTCTTTGGCATATACCTTTTTTCGCGTCTCTGGGGGCAGCATGCCCTGGACAACGTCACTTTCGAACGAGAATGTGACACAAGGGCTTTTATTGGAGATCGCCTTTCCGTCAAAATACGCATCCAGAACCGGGGCTTTTTGCCCTTGCCCTGGCTGCGCGTGCACGACAGTCTGCCCATGGGCATCAAATCGCCCAACTTTTATCACTGCGTGATCTCCCTGCTTCCCTTTGAAAAAAGAGTCCTTGAATATGAGCTGAACTGTCGTCGCAGGGGGTATTATCCTTTGGGACCACTGATCGTCAGGGCAGGCGATCTGTTCGGCCTTTCCGAGCGAGAGAGGCGACTTGAAGCCCCGGACGCCCTCTGGGTATATCCTAAAATCGTCCACCTCAACAGGCTAGAATTGGCGGCCAAGGTCCCGTTCGGCTATATACGCACCAAAGAACGCATATTCCAGGATCCCACCCGCATGGTAGGCGTGCGAGACTATCAAAGCGGAGACAGTACGCGGCACATCCACTGGAAGGCCACTGCAGCGACGGGCACCCTCCAGATTAAACGTTTCGAGCCGGCCATCTCCATCGAGTCGCAGATATTCCTGAATCTCAAGAGGGACGAATTTACCCGCGCCCGCGCTATACCGGCGAGTGAGACAGCCATCGTGACGGCAGCGTCCATCGTCAACTATTTGATCCAGAAACGGCAGACGGTGGGATTAAGCTGTAATGGCCAGGATCCGCTGACGGAAGAGACTCTCAAGATAACGCTCCCGCCGCGCAAGGGAGAAGCCCAGCGCATGCATATCCTGGATGTTCTCGCCAGAGTACAGCTGAGCGAGCACCTCCCGTTCGCCGATCTGCTTCATCGGGATCGACTTCAACTGACCTGGGGGTCGACGGCCATCATCATTTCCGGTCACGCAGATAACGCCCTATTTGACAACATGTTGCTCATGAAACGCTCTGGCTTCCACGTCATGCTCATCCTCGTGGATCCCCAGACACCTTTTACAAACATCAAGCAACGGGCCAAGGACGTGGGCATAGAAGCTCAACAGATCTGGCAGGAAAGGGATCTTGATGTCTGGAGATAAAACTGTAACCATAGAAACGCACGGCAAGGAAGGGACAGCCGCCTCGAAAAAAGAAAGAGCCGATACAGAGGCGTCACGTGAATGGTCCAGGATCGCCTTGGAGGAAGTTGTTCGCCCCCTGGCGATCTCGGCCATGCTGACCTGCATAACCATCTCTCTGAGCCAACTCGTCAGTTCCGCCGTACCCGAGTGGCCAGGAGGGTTTCTATCTGTACTCACCTTTCTCGTCTGCCTGGAGAGCATCCATGCTCACCGCCTCCTCACACGGCTGGATCTGGATTCCAGGGAAAGATGGCGTTTCCGCTTCGTCGAGTGGGTATTCATCCTCCTCGTGGTGCGCTTTGGCGTCTATATAGAATACGGCGTCGCGCAACTGGCCGCCGACATGGCGCGATGGTCACTGGAGATAGGCGCCTTTTTCGACGCCGGCTTTATCGTGAACGGCGTGCTCATGGCCGTTTTCTGGGCCCTGGCCCTTGCCCTCTCCAAATCCATGCAAGAACTCGAAGCCTCCCCCATCGAAAAAAGACCCCGGGTCACCGATCCCAATCACTATCTGTACAACACCATGCCCCGTCACGGCCGCATCGATCGCCGCGCCAGGCTGAACCGTATCACCAGCATCTTTACTGCCGGTGGCATCGCCCTCCTGATACTCGCCGGCCTTTCACAGATAGATGTACGTGACCTCATGGCCTTTGAGCATTCGTACAGCTCGGGGGTCCTCCTCAATGTGCTCGCTTATTTTCTTATCGGGTTCCTCCTCATCGGTCAGGCACGGTACACTATGCTCAGAGCGCATTGGGAGATAGAGGATATTCCTATCATGGAGGACATCGGAAAACGTTGGATCCTGCTGGCCCTTTCCTTCCTCTTTTTGATCGGATTCGTCTCCGCCTTTCTTCCCGTCGGCTATTCCGTGGGGATCGTGGATACGCTGTCCATGGCGCTGCAATGGACGCTGTACGTGCTGGCTCAGATCGCTTTTGGACTGCTGTTCCTCATCTCTTCCCTGTTGGCCATGCTCATCGGCTTTATGACCGGAACACCAAGCGAAACCCAACCCGCCGCGAGACCCATGCCACAACCCCAGGCACCACCCGCCACGTCGGGAGGGCCGGCGCCTTGGTGGCCTCTGGTGCGCTCTCTCGCCTTTTGGACTATTCTCATAGGCATCATCGGCTATTCCATATTCCATTTTGCCGACTATCGGTGGAGCATCTTGCAGAAACTCTCTCTCTCTGGCCTTTTCCGCTGGTTTGTGAACCTGTGGCAGGGTATTCGCAGCGGGACGAAAAGGGCAGCAGGGGGAATCCGCCGGGCCATCGCCGATCGCCTTCCCTCTCGTGAGGGCAGAAGGCGAATACGCCCCTGGCGCTACATCTCCCTGCGGGGCCTCCCCCTGCGCGAACGTATAAGATACTTTTATCTCTCTACCTTGCGTCGCAGCGAAAGACAGAACCTGGGGCGCCCCCCCTCGGCCACACCCCAAGAATATCGAAACATGCTATCAAAGGAGGTACCAGAGATCACTGAAGAATTGGACGAACTCACCCAGGCATTCATCGAAGCACGATACAGCGAGCATCCCATGTCGGAAGAAGAGGCCTCGAACGTCAAAGAAGCCTGGCGTCAGATAAAACGGTTACTTGGATTGCACAGACGCCACCAGCGGAGCGATTCTGCCGAGGAGAAGAAAGAAAAAAGTTAGCCATGGATCTCTTTACCCACGCGCGAAAAGAACAAGAGGATGGAAAGGAACCCCTGCCTGCCCGCATGCGACCGCGGACGTTGGAAGAATTCGTGGGCCAGGAGCACGTGGTGGGGCCCGGACGTCTGCTCCGCCGCGCCATACAGGCCGATCAGATCTCCTCGCTCATATTCTACGGCCCCCCAGGAACGGGCAAAACGACCCTGGCCAGAATCATTGCCAATACGACGAGTTCGCGCTTTGTCACCCTGAATGCCGTCCTGACAGGGGTAAAGGATCTGCGAGAGGTCACCTCGCAGGCCAAGGACGAACGGAGCTTTTACGGACGGCGCACCATCGTCTTTGTCGACGAGGTACACCGCTGGAACAAAGCCCAACAGGATGCCCTGCTGCCATGGGTGGAGAATGGCACCATCATCATGATCGGAGCCACCACCGAGAACCCCTGGTTCTCGGTGAACCGCCCCCTGCTCAGCCGAAGCCGCGTGTTCCAGTTAGAGCCTTTGAGCCAGGAGGATTTACGCGTCATCACCCAGAACGCCCTTACCGACTCTGAGCGAGGCTACGGGAAACTGGATGTAAAAGTCACAACCGAAGCCATGGATCATCTGGTCGACGTGGCTAATGGGGATGCCCGCTCCCTGCTGAACGCCCTCGAACTGGCTGTGGAAACCACACCCTCTCAGGAGAATACAATAGTCGTCGACCTGGCTGTGGCCGAGGATTCCATCCAGGAACGGGCCGTGCTGTACGACCGCGAGGGCGACTACCACTTTGATACCATCAGCGCCTTTATCAAATCGTTGCGAGGGTCGGATTCCGATGCCGCCCTCTACTGGCTGGCCAAGATGGTTCATGCGGGGGAGGATCCCGATTTTATCTTTCGCCGTATGCTCATCCTGGCAGCCGAGGACGTGGGCCTTGCGGATCCCGATGCTGTGGTCATCGTCGAGGCCGCGGCCGCTGCTTTCGACCGCGTGGGGCTGCCAGAAGGGCAGTTTCACCTGGCAGAGGCCGCCCTCTATCTGGCCACAGCCCCCAAGTCCAACTCAGGCCTGGGATACTTTGACGCCTTGGAGGCAGTCAAAAAAGAGCGAACAGAGGTGCCAACCCACCTAAAGGACGGCAGCCGGGACAAAGAGGGCTTTGGCCATGGAGAGGGCTATCTATACCCCCATGCCTATCGGGAGCATTGGGTCGCCCAGCAATACCTGCCGAATGCGCTGCAGGGCAACGTCTTCTACCAACCGAGTGATCAAGGCTATGAGAAGGATGTGAGAAAGCAAGTGCACCGGCGACGGGAGGAACAGCTCGCCGCCGTGGTGGATGGCGACCTGGGGGTGGGGGAAGTGCTGACCTTCTCCCCAGAGAACCGCACGCAAGAACGCTGGTTGATGCGGGCAGTCAGCAACGCTGGACGTCGACTGGGCGAGCTTCGCGACCGCGTGTTCGAGCAGCTTTCGGTGCAGCGCCATCACCTTATATTGGACCTTAACGCCGGGTCTGGGCTCTTTGTTTGGGAGGCGCTGCGCCTGGCGCCAGAGGGCGGCGTCTGGGCTCTGGCCTCCGATGCACAGACCGCAGACGCCCTGCGACAGCAAAGCGAGCCGCTGCCCGAGTTGAGACGCCCCATCGTACTCCAGGGAAGCCTGGACAGATTGGCCGAGTTACTGGCCCAGAATGGCTATGAGGATGTACGCTTTGACGTCATGGTGGGCCGCAACGCTCTCATGCAGCAGGAGGACAAGAGAGGACTTGTCCTTTCCCTGCACAAGCTCCTTCAACCCGATGGCACCATCAGGCTGGTCGAGACCATCCCCCGGGAAACACAGCGCCTCTACAAGCTGGCGGACACGAGTTCGCTGCATGGTAAGACGGTTCAAGCCTGGCAAGAGGCGGAAGAGCAGATCTATACGAATGAGCAGGATCCAATGGTTAACTGGGACATCCAGGACCTGAAAGAGATCTTTGCGGAAGCCGGATTTCAGGAAGCACAGGTTACGCGCGAGAGGATGGAGACGGAACGCCTGATAACGGACGAGCACATAGACCGCTGGTTCGATGCTCCGGTACAGGGTCGCCCAAGCTACGTCCAGCACCTGCGCCAGCGTCTTTCACAGAACGCCATCACAGAGATAGAAAAACTGTTCCAGGAGCAACTGGCCGGCAGAACGTGCCCCTGGCATACCACCATCGCCTTTGTGCGCGCCAAATTGCACAAGTAAAACCGGTGCCCAAGCGGCCCAAGAAATGAAGGAGTCTTGATCATGGATGATAGTCACTATCAGGCCCGCATCAAAGAGATGCCCAAGGAAGAGAGACCCCGCGAGCGCCTCGAACTGTACGGTGCCGGCGCTCTCTCCAATGCCGAACTCCTGGCCATCCTCCTACGCACGGGATCCAGAGGCGAGAGCGCCGTCGGCCTGGCCACGCGATTGTTGTCTACCTTTCACGGCCTTGACAGGGTCGCCGACGCCAGCCTTCGGGAACTGTGCGAACTCTCGGGCATCGGCCCCGCCAAAGCCTGCCAGATCCTTGCCGCCATCGCCCTGGGGCGCCGCGCCGCGCTAGCCTCGGAGAATGGCCGACCCCAGATCGGCTCCCCCCACGATGCGGCAAACGTCTTTATGGCCAGAATGATGGGCAAGCCCAAGGAGGAGATGCACGTCATGCTCCTGGATACAAAGCACAAGATGCTTCGCACAGCCACCGTCTATATGGGCAGCCTTAATACGGCCATGGTGCGGGTCGGCGAAATATTTCGCGATGCCATCAAGGATAACGCGGCGGCCATCATCGTGGCCCACAATCACCCAAGCGGGGATCCTTTTCCCTCTGCCGAGGACATACAGATCACCAAGGCTATCGTCGAGGCGGGCAAATTGCTGGATGTCGAGGTTCTCGACCATCTCATCATCGGGGATGGTCGCTACCAATCGCTCAAGGAAAAGGGACTGGGATTCCACTAAGCCACCGTCAGACCATCCGTTGCCCAGACGAAAGGAGTTGGAGAATGGGAGAGGCCAAAAAGCCGCTTCCAGTAAAGCTTATCATGCCCATGTTCAGCCGGGACGAGGCACTCCTGGACGGGGCAAAGGAGATGTTGAGCGCCCACCTCGGCCCCACAGACTATAAAAGCCGTCACCTGCTTTTCGATCACACTACCTATTATGAGGAGGAGATGGGCAGCGGTCTGAAGCGCCAATTCCTCTCCTTCGAAAAGCTCATCGACCCGGGAGCCATCGCCAGCATCAAGACGCTGACGAACGAACTGGAGGAACAGTGGAGTCGAGACGGAAGACGGAGGATTAACCTTGATCCAGGATATGTCGCCGCGGCCAAGCTCGTCCTCGCCACCACCAAGAATCATGGACACCGCATATATCTGCATCAGGGAATATACGCCGAAGTGACGCTCATATACCGCGAGGGGGATTTTCGTCCCCTGCCGTGGACATATCCCGATTACCGAACCGAGGCCTATAGAGAGATCATGCGCGCCATCAGAGAGATCTATATGGCGCAACTCGACCAACTGCGAAGCTCTGGACAGCTTATTCGACGATTAGATTGATATCCGAAACCAGACTCTCATAGTCCCATCCCGACGCATACACTCGCAGACGGATGATCCTATAGGGCCGAATGGGCAAAGTCTCCAAAAGATTCTCGGACTGGAATAAGTACCAGCGATCTTGGGGTACTCTCACCCCAAAGGTGGTGGGATTCTCCTCCACGTTCTGATAGTAAAAGCCCCTCACCCATTCAGCCTCGCTGTCATAGACATCCCGATAGGTCAGACGGATCATCAGGGGATACTCGGAACTCAGATATCCTCCGCCCGACAGGGTCTGATAACGCACTTTGACGTTAGCACGCACAACAAGGGAACTAACTGGCTCGGCTATGGTGCGATCGATGGTTTGCTCAAGGACGGTCTCACAATGATTGCCGTGACCGCCCGTCCGCGAAAACTCTACCGCTTCGCGACCCTCATCGACGACCAGCGAGAAGCTACCATCCACGTCGCCCCCATCGGTACCTTGATCGTTAAACGCATGCCAGCCCCTTTCCAACCCCTCAGAGAAATCGCCATTGACCACCAGATTGCGCGCCGCATCCACGGGAGGAGCGGGAGGCTGCCCAAAGGCCACCTCCGTGCGCTGACGGGGCATCACCTCCACACTATCTTCCCTATCATCCACTGCGCTCACACGAGCCTGGCCCCGGGCGTAGACGGTGATCCCCGAACGCCTGTTCGTGGCTTCCAATGCATAACTTCCATCCGCCGCCAAAGAAATATCCGCATGAAGAGTGGTCACCCGAAAATCGAGGGGGGAGTCGGAGGAAAGTGCCGTGCCCACGTATATCTGACCCCCCGACAGGCCAACATGTATGCTGTTCGCCGACTTGCCAGCCTCGTACCGCGGCGAACGCATACGCTCCAGATATACAGTGGTTCCCGGAAACAGACGCACAAAGCTTTGATCAAAAAAGGTGATCATCGCCTCAGAGGTCTCATCCACGCGAACGACACTTCCCTCTGGCACCTGCATGTCCTCTCCGCTTTCCAGAGGGACAAATCCCCGCCCCACAGGAGGCTCGACGATGACGGTGCCCGTGAGGGCCTCTAGCGAGGCCTCGGGATTCTCTTCCGCATACAGCACGTGATAACGGATGCCAAGAGGTACCGCAGTGACGATCAGGCAGAATACGAGAAAAGCCGTGAGCAATGCGATCCAGGCGATGCGTCCGGGATCTTGACCCATCTAGTAGCGTACTCCAAACGTTTCAAACTCGCCCTTGAACGATTCCCAGTCTGTGTCCACCTCTTCAACGTCCGCCAGTCTGGGCCCAGTGTGTAACCAGGACAAAAACTGTCGCACGGGTTCCTCCGCCCCTTCCGCAACCACTTCTACGGTCCCATCGCTACGATTGCGTATATAGCCCATAATGCCCAGGCCACGCGCCGTCTCACGAGCGTTATAACGAAACCCCACCCCCTGAACACGACCAGAAATGGAGGCGTGGAAGCGTTCCTTTGCCTCATCGCTATCGACATCTTGGGTCATAAATCACATCACCTTATTATGTTAATAACCATTATGCATGGAATTTTAGCCTATGTCGAGGAATTCGTCGGCCCACTCCTCGCCCTCATCATCTTCCTCGACCTCCTGCTCCTCCAATATCGACTCGTCAAGGGGAACGTCGAGCATACCCAAAGGTTCCTCAAGAAACTGCATCTCCTCCAAGGCCTCCGAGGCCGCATCCCTGAGGGCCTCATCCCCTTCCTCCACACAATACTCCAGCACTTTTTCGGCACGCTCCCCGCCGATCTGCCCCAGGGCCCAGATAGCCATAGTTTGCACCTGACGATCCGTATCCTGGAGCAACTCTATTAGCGGATCGACCGCCCGCTCCAGCCGAATTTCTCCACAAGCGCGGGCGGCTTCGTAGCGCATAGCGGGAGAGCGACTGCCAAGCTCTCCTATCACGATATCCGCCCAACGCGCATCTGCACTACGTCCCATGGCAAAGACAGCGCTCTCACACATAAGCTGTCCGCCGCGCTCATAAGCCCCCTCGATGATGCGATATACCTCTTCCTCATTGATATAGGCCAGGGACTCGATGGTTCTACGCACAACTTCTGTATCCTCGTCCTCGTGAATGGCACGAGTCAGCGCCTCCTCGATGGCGTCGCCCAACCGCCCGCTCACTTTTTCGCACTCGGCCATAAACAGAAAACGTCCCAGCGCTGTAGCCGCCGCCGCACGTACCCGGGCGGCGGGATCCGAGGCGAGCATCTTTAGAAGGCGTTCGGCAAGACCACTCCGTTCCTCCTCCCACAATCCCTCTATGGCGCGACGACGCACCACGGCGTCCTCGCTGTCAAGACAAAAGTAAAAGAAAGCCCTATAATCGAGGCGAAAATCCTCCTCCGCATAGGCCAGCATCTTTTTCAGTATTTCACGCTGGCGCTGACGATCCAGGGCATCAAATCTCTCCTCAAGTTGCCTCTCCTCGGCTCGCGTGAGAACGGAAAAGCGTTTCAAAAGCCGACGATTGAGCGACTCTCTGCTATCCATAAGCTTGTCCAACGCGGTATCAAAATCTTCCGTCATATCATCTTCTTTCATCAAAACGAGAAACTCGTTAACCAAAGTAACGTTGATAATCAAAATACGTTATCACTAACATGAAAGCAAGCAGGACGGCCATACCAATGGTATGAACCAATGCCTCCTTTTCGGGAGGTACCCTTTCTCCTCCTCGCAGCCACTCCAGTGCCACAAACAGCAGTCGCCCCCCATCCAAAGCGGGCAAAGGTAAAAGATTGAGCAAAAAAAGATTGAGGCTTAAAAACCCGGTGAACTCGATCAGACGTTCCAATCCCGTCTTGGCCACCTCAACCGTCTGTTGATAGATGCCAATGGGCCCTGTGACCTGAAGGGGCACCGACAGATCCTGACGGATGGCGGCTCGAATAGTGTAAAAGACCGCTCGAATCGTATTATATACGGCGGCAAATCCTTTGGGCACTGCTTCCCACACGGGATACCGTCGACGCACAAGGGGAAGATCAAGCGCCACTCCCAAAGCCCCCTCGTTTGGTGGCGGATCCTTACGGGGTGTGACCGTCACAGGTGAGAGAATCTCCCCTTCACGCTGTATCACGAGGGTGATAGATTGTCCCGCATTTTCAGAGATGATCTCCATGGCCTCGCTTACATCCTGGATCTTTTCATCATTGACCTCCACCATAGTATCTCCTGGCCGAAGGCCAGCCGCTTCGGCGGGCGAATGGGGGGCTACATAGTAGATGCCCGCCCCCGGGGCCTCCACCGGCGTCAGGGCGCCCAACATAAAAGAAGAACTATAAAGAGCGATGGCTAGAAAAAGATTCATCAACGAGCCGGCCGCC
Source organism: uncultured Anaerolineales bacterium (assembly GCA_964567975.1). Lineage (GTDB taxonomy): Bacteria > Chloroflexota > Anaerolineae > UBA1429 > UBA1429 > JAWLEV01. The sequence goes on from CAZMOW010000001.1 coordinate 60,627, forward strand.
AGGACGATGGCGCGCACTTTGCGACTCTTACGCGCCAAGCTCCCCTCAGCCGTCGGATCATCCTCATTCATCCGCACAAAGCCCCCGACCGGCAGCGCGTTGAGGGTGATTCGCGTGCCCTGCCAGGTACCCAACTGCAGCAACCGTGGGGGATATCCAAAACCAAACTCCTCCACCCGGACGCCGGCCAACTTGGCAGTTATGAAATGTCCAAACTCATGGACAAACACCAACAAGCTAAAAACTATGATAAAGGAAAGAAATCCAGTCATGCCACCCAGCTCCTACACTATATGATGACGAAAAGCACTCACCTCTCGGCGAATGACACTAGTAGCGCAACAGAGTGCCTTCCTGGCGTTCTGGCTCTACCAGCACGCGCTCGATAAGGTGATCTCTACGCCCCGTGATGATACGCACAGCGAGGTTCGGCTGCTCGCTTACCAGGGAAAAGAGGTACTGCACTTTGCTTATCATGCCCCCCGTCACGTCGGTGCCAAAGGAGCGAGAAAGCATCTCTTCAACCTGCCCATAGTTGCTTGACGTTATCTCCGGAATCAAGCGCACGATAGAATCCCTGTGGGGATCGCCAGAGTAGACGCCGGCCACCTCCCCCGCCATGATAATGCGCTGAGGGCGCAGCCGCCGTGCCAGCAGTGCGAATAACTGCTCCGTGGACACGATGGTACACCCTCTGGCCTCATCGAGCGCCACGTCACCGTACACCAAGGGTATAACTCCTCGATGCAAAAGCTCCACAACGGGATCGATGGCCAGATCCATCAACTCTCCGTCTTGACAATGGGCGGACGCCGAGGCTTGCAGTGACACGACGGGAACATCTTCCGAGAGGAGTGTGTCGGTGACGAGACGATTCAACCGCTGCGCGGCTGCACTCGTCTCTGCATACCCCATCCAATTTTCCAGATTCCCCTCATGGATCTTGTACCGATCGGCAACGAAATGACCAAAGGATCCACTACCATGGCCCAGCACCAATTGCATATCCTCTCGCGCCTCCAGAGCGGTGCGAATCTCCCTGGCAACACGCGAGATGACAGCGGGTCGGGGCGTCTCATAGCGCCTCTTGTCTGTGATGAGCGAGCCCCCCAATTTAAGAAACACAAGTTCTCCCATGGGCAATCACCTCCTCAGCAGAATATGCGGCACATGGCCGCTACTTATTCCCCCTCCCTCTCGACCTTGTCCACGACATCGCGCATGACGCGATAATGGTCAAGATCCTTGGGCACAATCGTGCGGGGAAAGATGGCCTGAGCCTCGCGGGCGATCTGGTATTCCGAATAGCGCCTTGAGATATGCACCAGGAACAGACGCCCCACCTCGGCATCGCGAGCCAGTTCCGCCGCCTGCGCGGCCGTGAGGTGACCAAAGCGGTCGGCCAACTCTTTATCTCGCGCTAAATACGTGGATTCGATAACCAGTGCATCGGCCTTGTGGCTCACCTCAAGCAGGTTTTCCGTGCGCGCCGTATCCCCCACGTGGATGAGCTTGGTCCCCCTGACCTCCTCACCCAAAACCTGATCGGGCTCCACAAGCGTTCCATCCTCGAGCCTGATGGCCTCGCCTCGGACGAGCAAACTCCTCTCTGGACCATGGGGTACTCCCAATTTCTCCGCCTTCTCTGCCAGAAAAGGCCGCCGGCTATCTTCCTCAAAAAGATAGCCATAGCAACCGGGGCCACGATGTGTCACGGGAAGAGCCGAGACCCTCATCGAGCCCGCCTCCCACACACGACCAGGGCGAATGGCGACCAATTCCACATCCAAATGTATATCGCCTCCCCGCAGGACGACATCCATCAGATCTTTGACCCGTTGTAAAGCCCATTCTCCACCATAGATCCGCAATGTGGAGATGGATTCCCAGCGCGAAAAAGTCGAGACGAGTCCCCCAAGGCCCAGAATATGATCCAGATGACCATGTGTCAAAAGGATCTTGTCCAATTTCCTGAACCCCATTCCGCTGCGCAGCAGCTGCCGCTGGGTCCCCTCGCCACAATCGACGAGAAAGCGTTGATCTTGATAAAGAATCAGCGTAGAAGATAGTCCCCGGTCAACAGAGGGCGCCGAGGCAGAAGTCCCGAGAAATACGATCTCAAACATCCAACGATCGTCTTTCTAGCATCCAGCCCCCTGTCCCATAGTACCATACGGCCAAAGCTTACTTTCCACCTAGTCTTCCAATGCTCCAGCGACACCAAGATTTATACCACGCGGCAGAACAAGAGGCAAACGACAGGTGAGGAGACAGTCAAAAACCGTCTCCTCACCTGCCCGCCCCACCGGACTATCTATCGAGTTTACTTTTTTTCCACGACGGCTTCCCAGGGGCCCTCAATCCCATCCTCGTTGACGCCATAGTAGATATGAACGTCTCCGTTGGACGTTTTCTGCACAAGATCGTAATGATCACGCCCCGCTCGCTTATATTTGTGCCAAAGCCCGAGCTTGCCCTCCCAGGATACCTTGTCCTCATCGAAAATGCCCTTTTCCTCAAGAGCGATAGCGTAGCGCCAGAGCCTCCGGGCAGATGAGCGTGTGACCCCATCTATCTCGTTGCCGTTACGCAGATCGCGCATGGTATGATGCAACTCACCATCGCTTCTCTCCGATCTGACAATCTCCACTCCTGAGCTGGGGCGCTGTACCACGCCTTCCGGTACCTCTATCTTCCTTGGCGCCTCGCGTTCTTTTGTCGGCTCTGTCTCCTTGGGCGCCTCGCGCTTCCTCCGCTGCGGTTCGCGCTCAGGAGCACGTTCCTTTGTCAGCGACGGCTTCTTTTCCCTCAGAACCTGCTCCACAAGGGAGATGATCTGATCGCGCATGGCCAGTTCGCTCCTCGCCCCCTGCCGAACATAGATCTTGCTGCCCTCAAGCACATAAGGGCGCTCGTCGCCCCGGGGAACGTCAATACGAATGACGTTCTTCCCCTCAGTCTCGAAGGCATGCATATCGACATCGAGAGGGGGAGTAACCAGACGCTTAATTTCCGACCCAAGCCTTCCCATGGCCTGATTCGGGTCCCCTACCCCTCTGGGGGAGGCCTTGGGATCCGCCTTCACCCCCACATAGATGTAGCCTCCCTTTGTGTTAGCAAAGGCTGCCACATCGCGCACGACAGCGTACAGACATCCCCCCTGACGCTTCATATGCTCATGGAAGCTTCGTCTTTCCGTCTGTCCCTCTTTACGTGCTCGACTTACTTTATCAGGACGCGCAGGAGCACGTCGCTTGTAAGGACGCGTGCGAGAAAAATCATCGCTCAAAAAGAGCTCCTGTAGCGCGTCAAAGCTCAGCTCTGGCAGGAGGAAATCCGTCGCGCGATCTCCCACTCCCAGATAATTGCCCTTGCGCGTGAGGCGATGCGCATCGGAGCCCTGAATGCAGTGCATGCGACGAGGATACTGGGGCTTGGACCCGTCAAAGAAGGACTTTGTCGTGTGTCTTCCCCGCTTTTCCAGGTCCGTCACCTCGAGAGCATGGAGGCTCTCGTTCTGCGTATAGGAAATACGCGTCTGCCCTCCAAAGTTCAAGCGCATCATAGCCACACCATGGTTCGAGTCGGCATGTGCCGCGATGACCAGGCCCCCTGCCTCCGCCATGGTCCGATAAGCGGTGATGACATCGCTCGTGGAACCAACCTCAGTTTCTCCCTCCCCAATCAGATCAATGGGCACGTTCAGATCGATCAGCACATGCTCCAGTGCTCGCACAGGGGTGTCCTCATCAAAGATAGCCAGAATATGAAAACCAAAGGTCGCCGTCAGCTCAAATCCTGGCAATACCAGCATCTTGTCCAGGAGCCGCCGATATTCCTTTAATCGCTGCTCCTCTTCTGGGCTGATCCGACCTGTTTCCTTCCAACGCTCCAGATCCGCTATCTCGCGCTGCATCTCGGCATAGCCAGCGACGGTGTTGTGATCGGCAAAGGCCACTATTCGCAGGCCTTTGGATTCTGCTTGTTTCAAAATGTCCAAATATGTAACTTCGGGTTGTTGATAATCTTTGGAGCCAGGCGTATGTATATGGAGATCGCCTCCATACCATTTCAGGTCCCGATTACTCCGCCCTCCTCTATTTCCGTTATTTTTTGCCACTTTTTCTTTCCTTCCAAATTGTCGAAAGCGGCCTCCAGAACCTGTTCGACGCGATCAACAAGAATGAATTCCATCTCGTCGCACACCTCTTGAGGCACTTCGTCTAAATCCTTTTCGTTTCTCTGCGGTAAACATATGTATTCAAGTCCTGCGCGGTGCGCCGCCAACACCTTTTCCTTGACCCCGCCAACAGGCAACACCTGACCTCGCAGCGTAATCTCGCCTGTCATGCCCAACTTGCCATTTACGGGCATATCTTTCAGTACTGAAGCGATGGCCGTACACATAGCTACGCCAGCCGAGGGGCCATCTTTCGGAATCGCCCCCGCAGGAACATGAAGATGAATATCTATACTGCCAAAAATATCTTCGTCTATGCCCAGTTCCGCCGCTTTTGAGCGCACATAGCTCAGAGCAGCCTGAGCCGACTCTTTCATAACTGTGCCCAATTTCCCCGTCACAGAGAAATTGCTGCTCCCCTTCATTTTCGTCGCCTCCACGAAGAGAATATCCCCTCCCGACGGCGTCCACGCCAATCCCGTGGCCACCCCGGGGATCTGGGTACGTTCGGCCACCTCAAAAAAGTATACGGGTTTGCCAAGATAATCCGGCACCACATCTTCCGAGACGACGATCTGGCCCGAAAAACCCTCCGCCACTTTGGCGGCTACCTTGCGACAGACGGCACCAATCCTTCGCTCCAGTTCACGCACGCCAGCTTCCCTTGTATATTCCCGTATGATGCGGCGCAACGCCCGTTGCTCAAAGCTTATTTCTTCAAAACGAAGGCCATTTTCCTGAATCTGTCTGGGAATCAAGTACCCTTCAGCGATGGCGACCTTCTCATGCTCCGTATAACCGGAGAGCTTGAGCGTCTCCATCCGATCTCTCAAAGCCGCAGGGATCGTGTCCAACACGTTGGCGGTGGTGATGAACATCACCTGCGACAGATCAAAGGGAACATCAAGATAATGATCCCGAAACTCTCGATTCTGCTCTGGATCCAAAACCTCCAGCAGCGCCGAGGCAGGATCGCCCCTGAAATCGGCCCCTATCTTGTCCACCTCGTCCAACATAAAGACCGGATTGCGCGACCCCACACGCCTGATGGCCTGGATGATACGGCCCGGCATGGCCCCGATATACGTACGGCGATGCCCCCTTATCTCCGCTTCATCATGGATACCACCCAGCGACTGCCTGATGAACTTGCGCCCCAGGGCACGGGCGATAGAACGTCCCAGCGAGGTCTTGCCTACCCCAGGAGGACCAACCAAACAGAGGATAACTCCCTCACGTTCCTGACGAATGTGATCCACGGATCGCTCTTGACGTGCGGTCGTTTCTGCCTCGGACTCTTTGTCAACGCGTTCATGCCGAAGCTTGCGCACAGCGAGATACTCGATGATGCGATCTTTGACGTGTTCAAGATCATAGTGATCCTCATCCAACACACGACGGGCCACACTGATATCCAGATTATCCTCTGTGGTTGATTGCCAAGGGAGTTCCGTAAGCCAGTCGAGATATGTGCGGATCACGGAATATTCTGCCGCTGCAGGAGGTAGCTTTGCCAGGCGATCCAGTTCGCGCAGGGCCTCCGTTTTGGCCTCCTTGGGCATCCCAACGGTCTCTATCCTTTCCTCAAGCTCCTGAATCTCTGCTGCTTGCCCATCCTCCTCTCCCAACTCCCTCCTGATCGCCTTCAACTGCTCACGCAGGAAATACTCCCGCTGTACTTCTTCTATGCCAGACTGGGCATCGGATTGGATCTTTTTTCCCAGCTCCAACACGTCGACTTCGCGCGTGAGTACGCTGAAAAGGCGAAAGAGTTTGTCAGTTACACTATCCAGCTCCAGAATCTCTTGGCGTACCCCGACATCCATACGCGTACTCGTGGCCACCATGTAGGCCAACTGCCTCGGGTCGTCGGTATCGAGGACGTTGCCCGCGATCTCTGCGGGAATGTACCCCGCAAGATCCGCCAAGCGCTCAAACAGATCCACGATATTGCGTACCAGAGCCTCGACTTCGACCCCGGTCTCCGTCGTCTCGGGGGCAACTTGGACATTGGCACGCATATAAGGATCTAACTGCGTGAACTTGGAAATCTGAACGCGCTCCAACCCCTGCACCACCACATGCAACGTGTCATCGGGCGAACGCGCCAGCCGATGAATCATACCGATGGTACCCATTTCGTACAGATCTTCCGGTGTAGGATCCTGCACCCCCGGATCCTTGACAGCCACCAGGGCCACCAAACGATCCGCGATCACGGTGTCATCGATCAGGCGCACGGAACGGGGCTTTTCGACCACCAGGGGCAATACCGTCAAAGGAAATATCACCGTACTCCTCAGAGGGAGAACGGGCAATTCCTCAGGAAACGAAAGCTCATCCTCCATCGACCCGTCGACAAACTCTTCTTCGATTATGTCTTTTCTCAAAAGGCTAGAAAAATCCATTCCTTCCCACCATCATCCCGACTTGACGACTTCCACACCCATTGTGCAACCATTGCGTAAAAGTGTCAAGGGGACCATGCAAAAACCGAGCACGGGGTAAAAGCACCTCATGTGAGTGCACAGAAGACGCCTATCCACCACATTCTCACAGCAAGTTGACTACCAGATTCATATCCAAGATCGCCGGCCACCCATTCGCTGGGCCCAACAACCCCAAAACGTCAAGCGCCCTACAGAAAACAGAATCCATAATGCGACCCTGATCTACGCAATAGTATACCACATTCACCCGGTGAACCCAAATATAATCACCCCTCTCACATTCACATCGTTTGACAAAACTCTTTCTTTATCTACAATAGAGTCACACATAGGGGGTCTCTATATATAAGTGTGAAACTCATCTAATTTCTCTTATAGTAGCGTGTCCAAACTGAAAGGGGTCAGATATGTATCCTTCATGCTCGCGAACTATGGACAATGAACCGGACCGATGAAAACGTATCTCGATTGCTATCCCTGTTTTCTGCGCCAAGCTCTGGAAGCATCCCGCGCCGTTGGCGCCCCACAGGAGGGACAACATCGGCTTCTGAGAAAGGTCATGGAAGATCTTTTACAATTGGACCCTGACTGCCCTCCTCCCGAGATCGCACAGGATGTCCACCGCATAGTGCGCATGCAGACGGGCGTCGATGACCCCTATACTCGCCTGAAAGCATATAGCACAAAACGCGCGCTGGACCTGTATCCGCGACTCCAACCTTTGGTTAAGAAAGCCAAAGATCCCCTGTCCTGTGCCGTGCGTCTGGCTGTCGCGGGCAATATAATCGATTTTGCACAGGCCGATACTAAATCCAGAGTGGAGGATCTGTGGAGTTCCGTACAGGACACATTAAGGCAACCTTTCACCATAGATCACACTCAAGTCCTTGGTAGAGCTGTTGAGGCTTCACGACGGGTGCTATTCCTGGGCGATAACGCGGGGGAAACTGTTTTTGATCGCCTCTTGATCGAGAATTTGGAGACACCAACCCTCTATGCGGTCAAAGGCGGCCCTATCATCAACGACGCTACCGTCGAGGACGCCCAAGAAGCGGGCCTCGATCAGGTCGCAGAGATCACGAGCAACGGCTCCGATGCACCGGGCACTCTGCTGAAGGACTGTTCACCCGAGTTTCTCCACGACTTCTATGACGCGCCTGTGATCATTGCCAAGGGGCAGGCTAACTATGAAACCCTAAGCCAGGTCCGTGCGCCAATTTTCTTCCTCCTGAGAATAAAGTGCCCCGTCATTGCAAAAGATATGGGTGCTGCTATAGGTTCAATTATCTGCAAGAGGAGTGAAAAATATTCCGAGAGATCAGAAATTGTCCGTCATAACGATTGACGAGATTTGCCTCAGAATACAGTCGCACAACGATCAAGCACATCACTTTCACCCAAAACTGAGTAGCATTATATCGAAGGAGAGATAACTATGAAGATCGCCGTTACATCTGGTGGAGACCACCTGGAAGCTCCCCTATCTCCCGTGTTCGGACGAAGCCCGGCCTACATATTCATCGACACGGAGACTATGGAATATGAGGTGGTGTCAAATCCCGCCTCTGGTGCCGCAGGCGGCGCTGGGATACAGGCGGCCCAGTTCATCGTCGAGAGAAACGCCGAGGCTGTCATCACGGGCAACGTGGGACCCAACGCCTACGGCGTACTGAGCTCGGCCAACATCCCAACCTACCTCTCAGAAGCTGGCATCGTAAAAGAGGCCATCGAGGCGTTCAAGGCGGGAGAGCTGGAAGAGGTATCCGATGCCAACGTCCCCGGCCACTTTGGTACCGGCGGAGGCGGGCGGGGCAGGGGCCGGGGAAGGCGCGGGTAGACAAATCCCCATAATGCGTACAAAGCCTTACATGGCCCATCTTCGCTTTTTAGCCTGAGCCGAAGGCATTTTCTTGACGCGGCCGCCTCTCTAAAGTACACTGGCAAAGTACTATATGTCGATTTGCCAGCATATCGTTGGGAGGCGGCTCGCACTCGTGACTAAACTTTCAATCCCTAAGCATCTGATGTTCCTGCTATCTCTCATCTTCGTCCTTTCCGGTTGCATCTCTCGTCCTCTTCTGCACGATGTTTCCATCCGTCCCCAGACCATATCCCCCAACGCGGACGGTGTGGACGATATCGCAGAGATCAAATACTCCCTCTCAAGGCAGTCGCGAATCACCATATATCTCGTCGACCAGGATGGCAACCGCCATTACTTTCGCGAGGACAATCGACGCTCAAAAGGTGAACGCACAGCCTACTTTGGCGGCGTGATCGATGGTACGCTGCTCCCCGACGGCGAGTACACCTGCGTGTTCGTCGCAGAGGACGAACACGGCCGCACAGAACGTGTGGAAAAAGATCTCGTGATCTCTGGCGGAGACAAGATTCCCCTTCGCATCGAGAATCTCAATGTCTGGCCCCAAGAGTTCACTCCCAATCGGGACGGCATTACAGATAGGGTCACCATCGGCTATAACCTCAACAAGGAAGCCGAGCGCGTGAAGGTGTACCTTCTGGACGACGAGGAAACCAAGTACCCTGTGCCCGAGGACGAGATCCGTGAGATGGGCACCCCGGGCACCCATGAGCACGACTATGATGCAGGAATCGACCTGGGCGCCACACCTCCCCCCGACGGCACCTATACCGTCGTCGTGGAGGCGGTGGACGCCGTGGGAAACCAGACCAAAGCGACCGGCGAACTGACCGTACGTGACGGGGGTGTGCCCCGCGTCGAGATTGTCAACCGCGCAGCCAAGTTCTCTCCCGAGGTCGTTCCCCTGGGCCACACCCTGACCTTCACGTGCACTGTCAAGAATATAGGCGCCGTGCCCGTGCGCACCAAAGGTCCAGAACCGGGAACAAGCTACAGTACGTCCGAGAACTTTAATACCTTTGGCGAACCCGTGGAGCCAGGTGTATTTCGCGTGGGACTGGATTTCGAGGGCAACAGTGAGGGACGTACGTATCCCTTCCGCTGGCAGCTGGGCAAGGATGAGGAGCTTGAGGTGATAGATACAGAGATCGGGCCTCAAAAGTATCTCATGCCCGATCAGACGGTGACCGTCGTGGGGCATTTGCGCATCGACGATCGCCCCTTTGACGCCAAACCCTACTATTGGATAGGATTGATCCACGAGGAGGTGGAGATAGTCCAGGATAACGTCGAGCCCACGCAGATCGCCATCGCCTTCTAAGGGTTCAACCCGTGGAACTTGGCATCGCCATCGTCAGCTATAATACCCGCGATCTCACCGCCGACTGCCTGGCTTCCGTGTATGAAGAACTGGACAGATCCGACCTGCACGGAAAGGTATGGGTGGTTGACAATGCCTCAACGGACGGCAGCGCAGAGATGATAGGGAAAAGTTTCCCCCAGGCAGAACTCGTTGCCAATCGGGAAAACGTGGGATTTGCGCACGCGACGAATACGGCCATAGCCCAGATGAAAGCATCGGAGGGGCTGCCCAAATACGTACTGCTCTTAAATCCCGATACGCGGGTACAGCCCAAGGCCTTGTCGCGCATGATCACCTTTTTGGAGAATTCTCCTCGGGTGGGCGTCGTGGGCCCTCGGCTGACCTACGGCGATGGAAGATTTCAACACAGCGCCTTCCGTTTCCCCACCCTCTGTATGGCCTTTCTCGACTTTTGGCCCCTCCACCATCGGCTGCTCGACTCCAGACTCAATGGCCGTTACCCCAAACGCCTCTACGAGGCCGGCGAACCCTTCCCCATCGATCATCCGTTGGGAGCAGCCATGATGGTACGCGGGGAAACGATCCAGGAGGTCGGCCTTTTGGACGCCAACTTTTTTATGTACTGCGAGGAGATTGACTGGTGCAAACGCATCAAAGAGGCGGGCTGGGAGATATATTGCCTTCCCAGGGCCGAGATCGTCCACTTTTCCGGCCAGAGCACCCGCCAGTTCGCGGAAGAGATGTTCGTGGCCCTGTGGCGCAGCCGCTTCAGACTCTTTCGGAAACACTATGGCCGGGGCTACCGCATCGTGATGCGCCTCATCGTCAGACTGGGATTGTGGTACAAGATATGGCAGCTGAGAAAAGCTAGGCGGCGGGGCGAAATATCCCCGGCAGAAATGGACCGCAAACAAGCGGCCTATCAACGAGTATTGGCCTTGGAGATGTGACGTGCCCCAATTAAGCGTAGGAATCCTCGCCTGTAACAACGAGGCGATTATCGCCGACTGCCTTCGAAGCGTGATGTGGGCCGATGATATCTTTGTCGTCCTCGACACGCGCAGCACCGATCGCACCGCTGAGGTAGCCCGCGCCTTTGGCGCGCGGGTCGTGCCTCACAGATTCGAGAATTTCGCCACACAGCGCGAGTTCGGCCTATCGCAGGCCGGGGGGGATTGGCTCTTTTATATAGATTCGGACGAGCGGGCGACGCGCCACGTCGAGGAGGAGGTGCGCGGTGTAATACGAAATAACGCCTTCAGCGGGTGGTGGGTGCCCAGGCGTAACGTGATCTGGGGGCGGGAAATTCGTCACGGCGGCTGGTATCCCGACTATCAACTGCGCCTTCTCAAGGTGGGACGCGCGCACTATGATCCCCACCGCCAGGTACACGAGGTGGTAGAACTGGAAGGTAAAGCGGGCTACCTTGAGAACCCTCTCATTCACTACAACTATCGTACCTTTGCCGAGTTCAAGCGCAAGCAGCGACAATACGTACCGTATGAAGCCCGTATCCGCTATGAGGAAGGGAAACGCCCCAAACCCTGGACTTACCTGTCGCAGCCGCTTCGCGAATTCTGGCGACGCTACTTCACCCTAAAGGGCTACAAGGATGGCATATGGGGCTTGATATTGTGCTCTCTGATAGCCTATTATTATGGCTTTCTGGTCACTGTACACCTTGAAAAACTATGGCGCGACAAGGAAAGCCGAACAACCGATAGCGGCCAAGAAGCTTGATACGATTGAGGGGCTAGATGGTGGAACTGAGCGAGGAACAGTTTGAAAAGATCGTCGCCCAGGCCCTGGATGATGTGCCGGCGTGGATAAATCAAAGGATGCAAAACCTAGCCGTCGTCATCCATCCCTGGCCTACCTCTCAACAGATACGCCACTCCCAAAAAGAGGGCAAGATGCTTCTCGGACTGTACGAGGGCATTCCCCTCACAAGACGCAGCCACGCATACCGGCTCGTTCCCCCTGATCGGATCACCCTCTTTCAGCAGCCCCTCCAGCGCGCCGCGCGGGATGAACAGGAGCTTGTGCAGTTGGTGCGCAGGACGGTCATCCACGAGATCGGCCATCACTTTGGGCTATCGGAACAGGATCTCAACGATCTGGGGATTTGACATCCCCAATTTAGACGAAAAGTTTGAACAGGTGGGCTCTCCTCCGCGCTTCCGTTCTCCCCCAGCTACCGAGTTACACGAACGTTGAGCGATTCGCTCTCCGTCTCGTTGCCCGCTCTGTCATAGGCCGTGACACGGATCCTGCGAGTCCCCACATCCGATGCACTGAGCATCCAACGCATGGTATAGGGAGCGACGGTACTATGGCCGAGGGTTTCATCATCAAGATGGAAGGCCACGCGCTCCATGGAGGCGTTATCTTGGGCGTCAACCTGAATATTGATCCATTCGTCCTCGCCCAACACGAATGTCCGATCGGGCACAGGAGAGATGATATTCACGGTGGGTGGTGTATTATCCACAAGCACGGGCACAGAAACTTTCCGCACATCGCCTCCCACGGCAACACAGAGCTCAAGCGTATACAGCCCTTCCAGCCCCTCGGTGTCCCAATGCTCCAATACGCCATTATCCACCCTGTGGCCGTGCTCCTCTCCGATCCTTACCCATGATTGGGGATCCATTCCCTCTCCATATTGCAACCAGTATCTCTCCAGTCCCCCTGGTCTGCTGTTCCCCACAATGGGAACGACACCCCCCACCGGCGCAAAGAGTCTGGGTTCTATAATGGCTACCTCCGAATTGGCCAGGCTGGGACCATGCATGTCACAGTGGCTCTCGGGTGGTTGCGGTATCTCCTGCTCCCGAACCCAGTCTTCTGCCTCTGGTGGATATATCTCAAATACCGCCGCCTCGACTTGATCCGGCGGACAGTGCGCCGTAGCCAGCTTGCCCGATTCATTGCAGATGCGGAAGGGGTGATGTACGTCATCCTTTTGTGTAGGTACTGTCCCCTCGATAAAGATCTCCTGTACACGTTGGGGGGAATATTCCGTTGGCAGCTTGCCCGAGACGCTATCTACGACGGCAGTCTCCAGGCCCGGGGGACGTTGAAAGCTTTCTACGGGTAGTCCTTCGTGTAGATAACGCATCAACTCATTCCAGATTGGGCCCGCCGTTCGCACCCCCGAAGCCCGTTCCATCTTTTCATAATTGGCGTTTCCCACCCAAACACCCACCACATATTGGGGCGTATAGCCCATCGTCCATCCATCGTGAAAGTCGTTTGTCGTCCCCGTCTTGGCCGCCACGGGGCGATCTTCCAGTTCCAGGACATTATTGGCACCAAAAGCCGGCACGCGCGCCTTGTTATCCGCAAGGATATCGGTGAGCAAAAAAGCCACCTCCGGGCGAAGCACCTCCTGCCGCCCCAATTCCTCTTGTTCGTACAGCGTCCTGCCACTGGGTCCCGTCACCTTCAATACACTCACGGGATCCAGCCGCCTACCCTCCGCCTCGACACGCTCCGGCGCCACGGGAGTTCCATACATGGTCCCGCCGTTAGCAAACACGCTGAAGGCATACACCATATCAACGAGCCTTACCTCGGCCCCTCCAAGTGCCAGAGAGAGCCCATAATACGGCTTATCAAGCGTTGTAATCCCCATGGCGCGCGCCGTATCGACGACCGCATCCGTCCCCACTTTGTGAGCCATGGCCACTGCGGGCACATTGTACGAGCACGCCAGCGCCCGCCTCACCAAAACGGGACCATGAAACATCCGAGAATAGTTCTCCGGCACATAGGGCGCGGGATTGGGGGGATCTGGGAAACTGGAACGCACATCCATGATCATCGTCGCCGGAGTGTATCCCTGTGCAAAAGCCGTGGCATACGTAAAGGGCTTGAAACTCGATCCGGGCTGGCGAGGCGAGACGGCCATATTCACCTGCCCATCTATCGACTCATCATGATAATCGACACTACCAACCATGGCCCTGATCTCACTCGTCTCGGCATCCAGAATAACCGTCGCTGCATTATGCGCGTTGTGATCATCGCTCAGTTCGTTCACACCCTCACGCACTATTTTCTCCGCCTCAGCCTGTATCTCCATATCGAGGGAGGTGATGACGTTCAACCCCCCTCCATAAACGGCCTCACTGCCATATTCTTCTACCAAAAGGTCGCGCACGTACAGGACAAAGTGAGGAGCATCGATGTCGAAACTCGGCGGTGCGATAACCAGGGATTTCTGCTTGGCAGCCCACGCCTCCTCAGCGCTGATATATCCCTGTACATACATCTGATCCAAAACGAGCTCTTGACGCCTTTTGGCCTCCTGAGGAGCATCGATGGGATTCAACGCGGGCTTGTTACCCACCGGCACCAACATCGCTGCCTCGCCCAAGTCAAGCTCCGCTGCACTCTTGCCAAAGTACGTCTGGGCAGCCGCCTCAATACCATAAGCATGATGCCCATAAAAAATATTGTTGAGATACCATTCGAGGACCTTCTGTTTACCCTCTATCCCCGGATAGCGACGAGACAATTCGAAGGAGAGGACCATCTCCTTGACTTTTCGTATATAGCTGCGCTGCATTCGCTCCTCGGGGGCCATGATCACGTTCCGCACCAACTGCTGATGGATGGAACTTCCGCCTCCCGCATCCTCCCCTCGGACGATCCCCCAGGCCGCTCGCAACAGCCCTTCCACATTGACCCCCCCGGGATTAGTGTAAAAGGTCTTGTCCTCCGCTGCAACAGTCGCATTGCGCAAATGTTCAGAGACCTCAGAAAGAGGCATCCACGTACGTCGTCCACCTTCTGCGGAAATGATCTCATAAAGTAGATGTTCTCCCGTCCTGTCATAGATGCGCGTCGTCTCAAACGTCTCCACGCTACGCCGCTCCACCTCCTCAGCCGAGGGGAGTTCCTGTGCATAGACGGCATACACGCTGAAAACCGTCCCTCCAACAGCCAGAAGAAAGGTGAACAGAGAAAGGATCACCACTGTCAATATGGCGATAGAAAAGCGGAGGGCTAAAAGCCCTCCGCTCATCTTCGAACGTTCATGGCGCAGAACCCACCTATAACGCATGGTTAGCTCTCAGTATCCGGTTCCGATATGACTTCACCGGAATCACCACTTTGCGTCATAAAGGCCGTATCCGCAGCGCCGACTTCCACATCGGCCTCGGAAAATGCATCGCTACCAAATCCGCCCAGGAATCCGGCGTCCAAAGGCTCCAAAACGAGCTCTTCCTCGCCTTCCACTTCTTCAGCCATCTCTTCCTCTTCCGGCTCAAAGCCGGTACCCACGGGGATAAGCTTACCCACGAGCACATTTTCCTTCAAGCCCCGCAGCGGATCGACCTTACCCTCAACGGCTGCATTGGCCAGTATCTTGATTGTGTGCTGGAAAGAGGCAGCAGAGAGGAAACTCTCTGTATTCAGGGCCGCTTTCGTGATGCCCAGGATGACGGGCTTGGCCGTAGCGGGCTCCCCGCCCTCCTCGATGATCTCATCATTCAGTTCCTCAAACTCTACCCGATCGACCAATTCGCCGGGAAGCAGCTCGCTATCACCACTCGAGCTCACTTCCACACGGCGCAACATCTGCCGCACAACCACCTCCACGTGCTTGTCGTGAATGGCCACACCCTGAGATCTGTACACCTTTTGCACCTCGCTGATCATATACTCACAAAGTGCCTCGATGCCCAGGATGGAAAGTATCTCATGCGGGTTCTTTGACCCCTCAGTTATCATCTCTCCCGCTTCGATCAAATCGCCATTCTGCACACGCAATCGCGCCCCTGCGCGGATATCATACGTGCGCTCTTCCTTTTCCTCATGGAGAATCAGGATATCGCCATCTTCCATACTCACTTGGCCGGAAGCTTCGGCAAATACGTCTTCCTGCCCCTTACGGCTGCCCAAAAGGTCGCCCTTCTCGACGATGTCACCATCCTCGACCTTGATAGAGTAGTTGCCAGGAACCTCGTGCTCAAAACGTCGCACATCGGTGGAGACGACTTTGACCACCCGCTTATCCCCCTCATTCTCGATGAAAACGCGACCATCTATCTCCGAGATGACCGCCTGTCCCTTGGGATCGCGGGCCTCAAAGAGCTCCTCGATACGGGGCAAGCCCTGAGTGATATCACTGGCTCCTGCCACGCCTCCCGTATGGAACGTACGCAGCGTAAGCTGGGTGCCGGGCTCACCAATGGATTGTGCAGCGACGACACCTACAGCCACTCCCTGCTCAACGATGGAGCCACGCGCCAGATCACGCCCATAGCACTTGCGGCAAATCCCATGACGAAGTGAGCAAGCCAAAGGCGAACGCAGGTAGACGGAATCGATGGAAGACTGCTCCAGCATCTGGGCCATCTCCTCATCGATCTCCTCATCCACATCGACTAATGTTTCTTCCGTCTCGGGATCGATGACGGCTGCGGCGACAAAGCGCCCACTAATGCGCTCGGCAAAGGGCTCGCCGATCTCTTGGCTGCTCTCCTTTGTTATCCAGATGCCCTGACTGGTCCCACAATCATCGTCGGTGGTGATGACCCCTTGAGCCACGTCCACAAGTCGACGCGTGAGATATCCTGCATCCGCCGTGCGCAACGCCGTATCGGCCAGTCCTTTCCGCGCACCACTCGTAGAGATGAAATACTCCAGCGAGTTCAACCCCTCGCGGAAATTGGAACGGATGGGAAGGTCGATGATGCGCCCTGACGGATCGGCCATAAGCCCACGCATCCCCGCCAACTGCCTGATGGGCTGCAACCCTCCCTTGCTGGCGCCAGAATCCACCATGATCCCCAGCGCACTGTGAGGGTCGAGGGCATGGGCCACGGCTTCCGTCACCCTTTCTGTGGCGTTGGACCACACCTCAACCGTTCGTGTATATCGTTCATCTTCCGTAATAAGACCGCGACGATACTGGCGCTCCACTTCAGAGATGGTCTCCTCCGCCTCCGCGAGGACCTGAGCCTTTTCTTCCGGCACGTGGATATCGTCGATGGCCATGGTCACACCCGAGCGCATCGCATAGTCGAAACCGATATCCTTCAACTTGTCGGTTATTTTAGCCGTACGCTCCGGTCCGGTGACCTTGTACGCCCTCGCCGTCAACTCCCTCATGCCGCCCTTATCCATCGCCTCGTTGACAAAACGCAGCTCAGGAGGCAGATAGCTATTGAACAGCACGCGGCCGACAGTGGTATCTATAATCTCTGTCTCATCGCTATCTTCTGGCGTGTAGGCGAACTTTATCTTGGCATGCACATGCACAAAGCCCAGCTCGTAGGCCATCTGCACCTCTTCGAAGGAAGAAAAGATCTTGCCCTCTCCCTTCATGCCCTCGCGTTCCATGGTCAGATAGTAGGATCCCAAGACCATATCTTTGGTGGGTGCCACCAGAGGTTCCCCATTGGCCGGCTTTAGCTGGTTTTTTGTAGAAAGCATGATCTCACGGGACTCTTTGACGGCGGGCTCCGACAAAGGCACATGAACGGCCATCTGGTCACCATCAAAGTCCGCGTTGAAAGCGGCACACACCAATGGATGCAACTGAATCGCGTTCCCCTCCACCAGAACCGGCTCAAAGGCCTGGATACCCAGCCGATGCAGCGTGGGTGCACGGTTCAGAAGGACGGGTCGGGTCTTGATGACCTCCTCCAATACCTCCCAAACCTCTGGCGTCTCGCGTTCTATCAGACGCTTTGCTCCCTTGACATTGATGGCATGTGCATATTCCACCAACTTTTGCATCACAAAGGGTCGGAAGAGCTCCAGTGCCATACGCCTCGGGAGCCCACACTCGTGCATCTCAAGGTCCGGCCCTACCACGATGACAGAACGACCGGAATAATCCACACGCTTCCCCAGCAGATTCCTACGGAAACGCCCCTGCTTTCCCTTGAGCATGTCGGATAAGGACTTGAGCTGTCGGCGCCCGCGCAAGGATACCGCCTTGCCCCGTCGGCTGTTATCGATAAGGGAATCCACGGCTTCCTGCAGCATGCGCTTCTCGTTGCGCACGATGACTTCGGGAGCCTGAAGATCCAAAAGATGCTTGAGACGGTTATTACGGTTGACCACACGGCGATAGAGGTCGTTCAGATCGCTTGTCGCAAAACGTCCGCCATCAAGCTGCACCATGGGGCGCAATGCGGGAGGTATCACGGGCAATACCTGCAAGATCATCCACTCCGGTCGGTTGCCCCCTTCGATAACTGCCCGCACGAACCTGAGGCGCTTGATCGCCTTCTTTGTTCTCTGCTTCGAGGTCTCTGTTCGGATCTGTTCCTTTAGCTGCTC
Organism: uncultured Anaerolineales bacterium; assembly: GCA_964567975.1. Lineage (GTDB taxonomy): Bacteria > Chloroflexota > Anaerolineae > UBA1429 > UBA1429 > JAWLEV01. The sequence continues at coordinate 78,767 of CAZMOW010000001.1, forward strand.
CACGAGTTCTTCAAGATCCATATTAGAGATGATTTCCAAAACCGCCTCCGCGCCCATGCCCGCCTCGAACACGCCGCCCCACTTGGTCTGAAGCTCCCGATACTCGGTCTCATTGAGACGCTGCTTGACCCGAATATCCATCAACTCTTCTTCATCTCTTTCAAACTCCTCGCGGAGTTCGTCGCTTTTCTCAAATAGCTTTTCCTCTAGTTCTTCTTTATGATCTTCGAGTTTGCGAGCAGCCGCCTCGCGTTCATGTTCCAAAGGCTCAAGCAATCTTTCCTGTTCCAAAGAAAATTTCTCCTCGAGGCGCGTGAGTTCCTCCTGCACGATCTCGTTAAACTCGGAGATGTCCTCACGCCGAATCGTCTCCCCCTCCTCGATTACCGTCGTCTCTGTAGGATCGAAAACGATGTCCTCCGACGCAGCCTCGTCCCGATGCTGATCCAGCATCTCACGCACACGGGTCGCCTCATCCATCACAGCCTCGGTAGCCTCATCCAGACGCTGCTGAATATCCTCCTTGATCTCCGCTTCTTTCTCGTCCGCAGCGTCGCGAATCTGCGCTAACTGAGCCTCCATTATACTGAGCTCGTCCTGCTGTTCCTCCTTGAGTCGAGCAATCTCCTCGTTCATCTCGTCCTCACGATGATGCAGCGCCCGCTCGCGCGCCTTCTCATCGATCGAGGTAATGATATATTTGGCAAAATAGAGAACGCGATCCAATTTCCTTCGCGAGATATTCAGCAACAGCCCTAAATAGCTTGGAGAACGCCGCGTATACCAGATATGTGCCACAGGAGCAGCTAGCTCGATATGCCCCATACGCTCCCGACGAACGCGTGAATGGGTGACCTCCACACCACATTTGTCACAGACAATGCCCCTGTAACGGACCTTTTTGTATTTGCCACAGGCACACTGCCAATCCTTGGTGGGACCAAATATGGCTTCGCAGAACAAGCCGTCCTTCTCAGGACGAAGTCGCCGATAGTTAATAGTTTCCGGTTCAGTCACCTCCCCATACGACCAAGAACGAATCTGCTCAGGCGACGCCAAACTGAGTCTCAATCTCTTAATCTCGTTGAGTTCCAAGTTGCCCTCCTATTCACCGAGGCGTAAAATGAGAGAGTCCAGTGTCTCAATCTGCAGAAGCGCAAAAAATCTCGGTTCACGTCCTCCAGCACAAAATGTGCAAGATCTTAAACCGAGATAAACCCCCGATATGAAACACTCACAATAGATATCTGAGGAATAACGTGCCCCTACACACAAAGCTGAGGCACCAGGTATCCAAAAGGCAAAGCATAGTGTACACCCCATGCCACCTCCTGTCAAATCGGAGGAAACGACTCCGCGCTTACCGTGTTCTACCATCTAGAATCTGACCATCCCCGCCCCCATTCCACAAATATCCCCTCTATCCACAAGAAGCAGATTTGACAGCATCGTTCGCTACAAGTAAACTATATACCCGATGGGGGTATATAGGCGATGGTATTTTGACTTTTTCCCCTATCGTACTATCCTAGAGACTAACAAGTGTGACGAATGAACATAGGAGGTACCAATGAGCGTTAAAATTGAGAGCGTTACAGATGCTGGCTACAACGAAGCCGTCGACGTTGACAAACCCGTCGTCGTGGATTTCTGGGCCCCCTGGTGTGGTCCTTGCCGCATGGTGGCCCCCATCATGGAGCAACTGGCCGAGGAATACGACGGAACGATCGGCTTTTTAAAGCTGAATACCGACGAAAATCCCGACACGCCAAACGAACTCGGCATTCGTGGTATCCCCACAATCATCGTCTACGTAAACGGGGAAGAGGTCGATCGCATGGTGGGATTTGCACCAAAACCCGTATTGAAAGGCAAATTGGACGATATCCTGGCTGAAACGGTGGAATAGTACTCCCCGTCGCCCGGAAAGGCTTCACTAAAGACACATACTAGCATCGAGAGGTCAAGTACATGCCCATTTACGAGTACCGCTGTAACGAATGCGGCCACGAATTTGAGAAATTGGTGCGCTTGATGTCGGGTACACCGGAGATCGAGTGCCCCAATTGTCATAGCAAAAACTGCAAAAAGGCCATCTCCCTCTTTGGCACGTCTCAGTCTGGGACGACGGGGAGCTCTGCCGCTGCCTGCGCCCCCTCGGGTTGATCCCTCAGTCGCGGGAGCTAGGTAGCTCCCACAGGCACAATCGAACGATCTCAAGATCGCGCGCCCCTATTGTAGCGGCTCGAGCCCTAAAGCCGTCTCCAACTTTCGCACTGTGAAGCGATTGCGGATATAGTGAGCGACTTTCAAAGCTCCGGATACCTGACTGGGACTGAGGCCCAGGGCGCGGGGGTTAGCCTGACCGCCGGCTTCCTGCAAAAGATGGGACAGAGTACGCGCTGGCGGGACAGTGCCCGCGATGCTCTGGATCTCGGTCCAGTGCTCAACAATAGCCTCTTTGAGCGCTTCGAAACGCCGAGCCGACATGTTCAAAAAAGGCTTATGGCTTTCTATGATCGCCCTGGCAAGGGGACCATAGGTCTCTTTTATTTCCGCCTTTTGTCGCGCTTTATCGGGCATTTTGCCCTCCCGCAAGCGCCTGACTGCCACCTCTCGACAGATACCGCGAATGCGTCCATACTCCTGTGCCATGAGCACGGTCCCCACACCGACCTTGGCCCCATGCAGGATAGGTGGACGCCCCTGCTGAAGCAGTCGCATCTCCCAAAAGTGGGATAGGTGATGTTCGGAACCAGAGGCCGGCCTGGAGCTTCCCACCCGTGCCATGGATAGACCGGAGCCCACCAGGCCCTCCATCAGGATCTTGATTGCCTCCGGCTTTCCCTTACCGATGGCGCTGGCGTGCGCCATGACGCGCTCCAGGCCTTCACGGGTAAATTGAGCCGCGCGAGCATCGTAGGGTGCATCCCACAGCAGATGCGCAAGTCGCCAGTCCGCAAGGCAAGTGTTCTTGCCCAAAATATCCCCAAACCCCGCCGCTATCATATCCAACGGAGCGGCACAGAGCGTTTCCAGATCGGCAAAGATGGCCATAGGAAGCTGACCGCAAACCGTCTGCTTGAACCCGCGCACCACGAGGGGCGAATTGATGGAGGCAAAGGCATCCACCGAGGGCGCTGTGGGCAAGGAGATAAAGCGCCGCCCCGTACGATGACTGACAAACCGCGTAATATCGGTAAGCGTGCCCGAACCCACAGCGACGTACACGCACTCTCGCGGCAGCACGGGCAGCAACACCTGCATGATCTGATCCTCGTCGGCCCTCACCTCCTGGCCGTCAAGTACGACGGTATCAATCCTCACCCCCCCTCCGTCCACCGCCGCCTTGGCACGCGCCCCTAGAGCATCCCATGTATTGTCGTCGGCAACGAAGCAGAGCTGGTGCAGTTCGTGCCGCCGAACGAATGCCCGAAACGCCCTAAGGGCATCGAAGCCGATATGTACCGGCAATTCGAAATCCATAACCTTCCCTCACACAAGACACCCAAAACACTTTTTGACAACACGCCCTTTTTGCATTATCCTTCAACAAATTGAGCGCATATGGTTACCGAGTGCGGACAGATGATACATTCTATCACGCTTTTCCACAATCTGATCGAAATCAGGAGGCCGGGCAGGCTCGAGGGGGCCTCGCCGGGGTGACGCCGTGTGCCACTTGTCGATGAAGACAGGCCAGTTCTCCCGAGGGAGGCTGGCCTTTTTTCTTTCCTGGTGTTCAGATTCCCAGAAAGGGGCGAGGGTCCGGCCTCCCTCCAATTTAACCGTCTATACAAGGAGGTAACATGTTAGAGTTTAGCAAGAAAAGCAACACACTGGAACAAACAGAATACGAGTACGCTCTACAGGATGTCGAAGAACCGCATCTTTACAGACAATTGTACGAGTACGACAGCGTCCCCAAGGTTCCCTTCAATCACCGTCATGTGCCCATGCGACCGGCTGACGAGATGTGGATCACGGACACGACCTTTCGCGATGGGCAACAGGCCCGCTCTCCCTACACAGTAGAGCAGATCGTCCAGCTCTACAAATTCCTGCATGAACTGGGCGGCCCCAAAGGGATTATTCGTCAGAGCGAGTTCTTTTTATACAGTGCGACGGACCGCGAAGCCATAGAACGTTGTCGTGAGTTGGGCTACGAATACCCCGAGATCACGGGCTGGATCCGCGCTCATCCCAAAGATTTTAAATTGGCCAAGGACATGGGCATCGAGGAAACGGGCATCCTTGCCAGCTGCTCCGACTACCACATCTTTAAGAAACTTCAAATGAGCCGGCGAGAGGCCATGGACCAATTTCTCGGCATCGTAAAGGATACGTTGGTCACGGGCATTCGCCCAAGGGTGCATCTGGAGGATATAACCCGAGCCGACTTCTATGGCTTTGTGCTCCCCTTTGCCCTGGAACTGTACAAGCTGTCCCAAGAGAGCGGAATCCCCATCAAGCTTCGCGCCTGCGACACCCTGGGACTGGGAATAAGTTATCCCGGCGTCGCACTGCCCCGCAGCGTACCCGGCATCGCTTATGGTCTGTGGCACTATGCGCGATTCCCCGGCGAGCTCCTCGAGTGGCACGGACACAACGACTTTTACAAAGCGGTGAATAACGCGGGTACGGCCTGGCTCTACGGCATCTCCGCCGTCAACGGCACCCTCCTGGGCATCGGTGAGCGCACGGGCAACACCCCCATAGAGGCCATGGTCATGGAATATGCCGCCTTGCGCGGCACCCTGGATGGCATGAACCCTGACGTCATCAGTGAGATCGGCGATTACTACCGGGAGGAACTGGACTACGATCTTCCTCCCATGACGCCACTGGTGGGCGAGGACTTTAATACCACGCGAGCGGGCATCCACGCCGACGGGCTACTCAAGGATAGGGAGGTATATACCACTTTTGACGCCGAAAAGATACTCAATCGCCCACCTCGTGTACTGATCAATCAGAACTCGGGGGCTGCTGGCCTACTCCACTGGATCGAAAAGCACTACGATATCGTCAGCAACAACGGATTGAACAAACGCGATCCGCGCCTGCAACCCATCCTTAACTGGATCCAGGAAGAATACGATAACGGCCGCGTTACCGCCATCGGCGACGAGGAGCTGGGCCGAACCCTTCAGAAACTCGCTCCCAAGCTATACACGGAATTGACGACAAACTGAGAGACGACTTGAGATCCAAGGCAAGGGGCAGCGTCGCCCCTTGCCACCTCAGCTCATCTTTATCTCATAAGCCTTTTCCGCTAGGTCTACCAACGCTTCATACCCCCACGCCCCCATGTCATTCACTTGATGCGCAAGATCTTGAGGAATGGCCTCCAATTCCACTCGCGCACCGCTGATGGCTCCAGCCATGGCTGCGGTGGTATCCACGTCACCCCCCACGGCGATGGCCGTGCAGATGGTCTCCCAGTAGTCGTCCGGTGTGCGCAAAAAGGAATATAGACTCCAAAGCACGCTGGGAATGACAAAGGGCGATATCCCCCGCCATCCATCCTCATATCCTGGATCTTTTCCTGCAGGGGCGATGCATTCCGCCGCCTGGGCCGGAGACAGGGAGACCCACCGATTCAGCTTCATCACATAATCCGCAAACGACGCCTCCAGAGGCCTCATCCACTCACCAAGTTGCGCAACAAACTCCTCCACCACGATCTCTCTTTCTCGCAAGGCAAGGTTGACCGCACCAGCGATGGCCACCGCCCCAGCAGAACAGCGCGGATCCCGATGCGTGATGATGCCCTGCTTCTTGGCCACCTTCACAAGGCGATCCACGTCGTCGTAGCATATCAACCCCACGGGGCCCGCTCGCATGGCGCTGCCATTACCCGCCGAGGGGGATGGCTCTCCCGATTCTCTCCAGGACACGCTCTGAATGAGCCGTTGAGCCGCCCGGGTCGTCGCCATGCCCCTCCCCACGACACGCTGCTCCTCAAAGATCGCCGCGATGCGTCGCGCGTAATCCTCCACGTCAAACTCTCCACAGGCCACGTAACTCTGCAAGAGTTCGCGCGCGAGCTGGGAATCGTCCGTGTACTGGCCAACCGGGAATCCCCCACGTCCCACCTCGCCGGCCCGCCCCGCGCGCAGCATCTCATCCACATAGCGCTCACACGTGTCGGGGCCCTCACCCTCCACGGGAAAGCCGAGAGCATCGCCCAGACACTGCCCGATCAAGCAGCCACTGAACCGTGTAGAACTTGCTGTAAACATAAACTCCTTTCCAGCATCCTCGTTCGTTTTACCCAAGATTGTTGCGAGTCATCAAGAATCAGACGCTCCAAGGGCAGGGGTTTTCCCCTTTGCGGCCCATTCTGCCAGGCCGATGGCCCCCAGAACGCCGGAGCGCCCACCCAACGCCGCGGGCACGATGTATTCGTCGATTTTTTCCATTATCTGTGGAACCTGCACATACCCGTTGAGCAGTTCTTGAACCTTTCTACGCATTATGGGAAACAAGTGTCGCTGCTGCATCACCCCTCCCCCCATGACGATACGCTGAGGCGCCAGGGGGAGGATTAAATTGGTCAATCCAAGGGCCAGATAATGGGCCTCCAGTTCCCAGGCAGAGTGTTCAGGAGGCAGTGTCTCACCCCGTTCCCCCCACCGCTCCTCGATGGCCGGGCCGGAGGCCAGTCCTTCGAGACAATCGCCGTGATAGGGACAGTTTCCCACATAAGGATCGCGCTGCCTATCGTGGGGCACCCGAATATGCCCCATCTCGGGATGCATCATCCCGTGAATCAACCCCCCATTCACCATCCCTCCGCCGCCGATGCCCGTCCCCACGGTCAGATAGATAAAGGTATCCAACCCCTGCGCAGCTCCCCAGCGATGCTCGCCAAAGGCAGCCACATTGACGTCCGTATCAAAGGCCACCGGCACATTCAACGCCCTATGTACTGCCCCGCCAAAGTCCGTATCCACCCAGCCGGGTTTGGGGGTCGTGGTCACATAACCAAAGGTGGACGAGTGAGGATTGGGGTCGATGGGGCCAAAGGAAGCGATACCCACAGCCGCCAACGCCTCCTTCCCCCCTTGTTTACGAAAAAAATCCACGGCTGGCCCGATAGACTCCTCCGGAGCTCTTGTGGGAAAGCGCACCTGAGCGCGAATATCATCGGGGCCAGTACCCACAGCGCAGACAAATTTTGTGCCGCCCGCCTCAATCCCTCCATAAAGCGACAAAGTAGACTCCCTTCTCCATAAAATATACCCGTCCGTGCTCGAATATACTCGTAATCTACAGATCGGCCGAACATCCCATCTATAAATCGAGAGCGTCCATATCCGCCAGATAATCCCGTTCCCTGGGGGAACGCCGGATGATGATTCCCCTGTTTCCATCCACCTCCACGCGCTTCCCCTCCCGCAGTTCATCCGTAGCCCCCTGCACACCAAAAACTGCGGGTAGACCATATTCGCGTGCCAGGACACCGGCGTGATCCAGCAGTCCGCCTTCTTCAGCGACCACCGAAGAGATGATGTTGAAGAGAGGACTCAGAGCAAAGAGCAACTCATGACACACCAGGACGTCACCAGGGCGAACTTTGCTGGCCTCCCCCAACGTATTCACGATACGCACGGGCCCCTGAGCCACGCCTGGCGAGACCGCCTGACCACAAAGGGCGTTATCGGGAACCGCATTGGTCTCGCCCGCTGTTCGATCCTCGCCCGCCATCTTCTTAGAAGGGGCATATCTTCTCCAACGCCGAAAAGTCTCCTTACGTCGGGAGACGGCACGCACGAGTTCATCAGTATTGAGACTGCCCTCCAACCAGTTAAGGATCTCGAGACTGCTCAGCAAACGGACATTTTCCCAGGAGGTGATTGCCCCCCACACATACAGACGGCGTCCCACCTCGCGCACTATATCCCGTTCCAGTAAGCGACACAGAATGACAGCATCGCGGCAGTCGGCGACCAACACCCTGTACGTGCGTGCCATCTCCATTAACTTGGCATAGATCGCTCCACGCACTCGCCCCAATCGTCGCAGGATATCCCGCTCCATCCGATCCCTGTCCGCCTCGCGTTGCGCGTCTTGTTCGCTCAGCGACGGCTCATCCTCCTTGCCCAACGCCGAGAAGCGAGCCCAGGCCGCTTCCCTGTTCGCCTTAATGTCACAGATATCCTGCCACCCGGCCAGGGGCTTGCCAGGTACAAACAGATGACGACAAGTACGAAAAAAAGTCTCAAAAGCCTCCTCGCGTTCGTCGACATGAGCATACTCTGCGTGTACCAGATCGGCAAGTTCCTCCTCCGCCCTGGTACGCCGATCATTGGGCGTCCACGCGAGATCGCTGCAATCGAGGGACTCATCCAACCACCATTCGTGAACCCGGCATACGATATCAAAAAGTACATCGTCAACATCGCCAAGTTTCCCGCGCTGGCCCCAAAAGCGCTCGTGAAGGGTCATCACCTCCCGCAGCTGCGCCGCCAGCCCCGCCGGGGAAAGGGTCGCTAGATCTCGCCCGTTCAATGCCTCCAAACGAGGTCGTTTCTCCTGATCAAGCGCCTCATATTCATGGCCAAGACCGTGGGCCACATATAGACAGCGCAGAATGTATAACGGCGTCTTTATCGGCCCCTCTTTCTGACGCATAATGTCGGGGAAAAGGTAGCGTCGCTCATATAGATAGCCGCAGAGGTAAAATTCGTCGCGATCGGAAGAGTCATGAAAAAGGGAGTTTACCTCCCGAAAATGAACGGCATTCAAGCGCGGACTGCGACTGCGATGGTACCATGAAAAGGGAGATAGGGCTCGAGGATCGTGATCGGGAGGAGAAACCAACTCCAGCGTCTCTCCATCCGCTCCCACATCCCCACCATGTAGTGGCATATAAGGAGGACTCTCGGTAACAGGCCGCACCCGCAGGAAACAGAGCCGATCCCCCGCATCTACCGCCCACTCGATAGCCTGATAGGCATGCCAGTGCTCGTCCAGCAGCATCCCAAACTCGCGCAACCTTCCCCCAAAGCGCACTTTTTCCTTCCCCTCCGCATAGGGCTCCAGCCGATACACGCCCGCTTGGGGGCCACTTTGGATTTCAAGAACGAAAACGTCTGCGTCGCCAGTAATGGGATCCACCGTAAGAAGCACACCCTCGGAGAGGGGGTGAATCATAGGTTGAAGGATGACAGCCATGGAAGAGTTAAGCAAATCCACATCAAAGTGCCGCGCATACGATAACGCCTTGGCGCTGAAAAGGGACTTCCAACAACCTATCACGGCCTCGACAAGATCCTCCTCGTTATCCACATCCAGATAGGTGGCATGCTGACCCACAAAGCTCTGGCGGGGACTATCCTCGTTCGTGGCGGAGGAGCGGACGGCCACGGGCTCTCTTCCCAGGGCTCGCCAGACCTGATAGATCACCCCCACAACCTCGTCAGGCACTCGTCGCGCACGAAAGGCGGACTCGATAGCCCACTCTGCCGCCTGAAAATGCGTGAGGGTGGAGGGCTGCATCGTCGCCAGGATGGTAGAGACCTCCCCCTGCAATCCGCCCTGCCGCATAAAGCGCTGATAAAGCTCCGTGGACAACGCCACACCCGGCAGGACAGGACAGTGTAATCGCGCCGCCTCTCCTAGGCGGGCGGCCTTTCCTCCATACGCGATCACGTCCTGCAGCGATATCTCCCTCAACCTACGATAAAGAGCCATACTCCTCCTTCATAAGAAGAATTTCACGCAAACAGGACGTACTGTTTCAAGAACTCTTCTAGCGATTGGTAAAAGGACTCGATAGTCTCCGCCTTTCGCCAGCCATGTCCCTCACCCGAATAGAGATGATACTCGTGTGGCACATCATTGCGACGCAGAGCCTCCACAATCGACTCCGCCTGCTCGACGGGCACGACGCGATCCTCCTCCCCCTGGAAAATGGCCACGGGATCCTCTATCTGATCGGCGTGAAAGATGGGCGAACGCTCCCGATAGCGATGGGCCGTCTCCGGCAGTGGCCCTATCAAAGAATCCAGATAGTGCTGCTCGAATTTGTGGGTATCCGTCGCCAATGTGAAAAGGTTGGTCACCCCATACAGACACACACCTGCCTTGAACGTTCCCGGGTAGCGGATGAGGGCCTGCAGTACGGTGTAGCCCCCCGCGCTTCCCCCCATGATGACCAATCTCTCCTCGTCCACCAAACCGCGCTCCGCCAGGTGGCGCGCACCGCTGACGGCATCGTCCACATCCACGATGCCCCACTGCCCACGCAAAGCGTTGCGATACTCGCGTCCGTAACCACTACTACCACGATAGTTCAACTCGAGAACGGCATAGCCCCGTGTGGCAAGAAACTGAACCTGAGAAGAGTACTCGGCGAGGGCCTGAGACGTGGGGCCACCATGCACGATCACGATAAGCGGGGGCTTTCCTCCACTATCATAGCGATCCCCCTGTGGCTTGTATAAAAGCCCATGAACGCGGCCGGCCTGCTCCGTTTTCCACGAGATAGGCTGCGCTTCGTTCAAAATGTCTCGAGGGGTCGTTTCAGTATCCGCATGGGCGACGATGCGCACATCCTCGGAGACGGGATCATACACCAGCACCCGAGGAGGAATCCTGGCACTCGAGGCGATGACGGCCATGTTCCCGGCAGAAGAGATAGCTACCTGAGACGTGTACGTATAAGAGGACAAAGCCTCGACAGGTGCCGTCTCCCCCGTCTCCACATCCACCGACCACAGGCCAAATATGCCCTCTCGATTCCGAGAGTAATAGACCTCTTCACCCTTGGGACCCCAGTCATAAGTGCGCATCCCCTGTGCCCAGGCCGGCTTGGCCAGCTCGGCCTCGGCCGACACAAGGGAAGAAATCTCTCCAGTCTCTACATCGTATAGGTGCAGATTGTACCATCCAGTGACATCAGAGACATAAGAGAGATAACGCCCGTCAGGAGAAAAAGCGGGCTGAAAGACGGAAACGTCCCCCCCTCCTGCCACGACAGCCTTTTTCCCTAAAATGAGGGCTTTATCTCCCTCCTTTAGCGTCGCCATATTCAGCGCGGAACCATCCCACGGCATCTGCGGGTGATCCCACGAGATCCAGGCGATACGATCTCCTCCTGGATGCCAGACGGGTTGCATATAAAAATCCTCCCCCTGTACGAGCCTTTGGGGCCACATTCGCCCCTCCACATCCACGACGGCCAGACAGTCCTCCTCTTCATACGTATGCACAAAGAGCACCCACCTGCCGTTAGGAGATACCTGAGGAGAAGCCACGTGACCAAATCCCGGGGTGATGGCTTCGGATTGCCCCACACGAAGGGGCTTCCGATATATGCGCCCCTCAGAGCAAAAGTAGACCTGTCCGTGGGAGACGGTCATATCCCCTCCCCCATAACCCACCCGCGCGCGCACCGACCGCGCGGACGTGAGATCCCTGGGAGCGTGGCCGTCGAGAAAACGGCAGACCAGAACCCCACGATCCGAGCGCTCCTCCAGCCAGACCAGACACTCTTCCCCCGTATCCCACGCTACGTCGCGCAGACGCTCGCTTTGCGCCACACGGGCAGGTGTTATGGGACTGGGCCACAGACCATAAGGTAGGGATTCTCTAGACACGATGCCTCCTCCTAAACTTGATCCAATACGAATTATCCGTGCCACTTGACACCCTATCGGCAAGCAATATACTAGTCGAAGGTGTAGTTAAGTAGACGGTACACAGTAGCTTACGTCTATAGTTTACCAGTATTTGGAGGTAGATACAATGGCCTACATGATCAGTGACGAATGCATAGCCTGCGGTGCATGTGAGATGGAATGCCCCAACGAGGCCATCTCTGAGGGGGACATCATCTTTGAGATCGATCCCGACCTGTGCACCGAGTGCGTGGGATTCTACGAGACGCAGCAGTGCTACGAGGTATGTCCGGTGGAAGCCCCCATGCCCGATCCCGATCATGAAGAGACGGAAGAGGAACTCTTGGAAAAGTTCCACCGCATCCACCCAGACAAAGAACCGGCCGTATAGAACAAGGTTACCACACATCTCAAAATGGGAGAGGGGCCCCGCCTCTGGGGGCGGGGCCCCTCTCCCATATCACACACATTTTAGGAAAAACACAAAGCTCTCACAAGACAACGTACCTCCCCCATCTGAGGGCAAGAAAACGCTCCCTTCTCATCACTGGAAGAGGTATCGCGTGGCGGCTAAAGAACACGGCAATTCAACGACTTATTCCCCTCTATCCCCCTGCAAATGGTTTTCAAGCCACTCATCAAGATCGGCGCGACGGAAACGCCACGTGCGCCCAATCTTTATGGCCGGGATCTTGCCATCCTGCGCCCAAGAGTAAATTGTCGACTCTTTAAGCTGCAGATACTTGGCAACCTGTTTCACATTCCACAAAACTTCTTCGTTTTCCACAATCTCGCGCGCATTCATCTCTTCCTCCAAAACTCACGATATATGTCAAAAAAGATCTACATTTAAGATCTTTCTTCCCTACCCGAAAAAGGAACGAGATTAACCTTACAATCTACTAAAGGAATTGTCTAGCAAGCAATCATCCACGACCTAACGATATTGTACATCGGAATTTCGCAAGAGTCAACATAAGCTTCAAAACAACCATCTTCCCGTCAAAACCGCTGCTGAAAAGGGATAAAGCGATTATTCCAAATCCCGCTGATCAAACGAGCAACGCAAAGGTAATCACGAGGATGGGCCGGCATATAATGCCATTGCCTTCTGGAGGGATGGAAAAAGACGACAGGGACAAAGCCAGAGCTTTCCTCTTTAAAATACCAAAGGGGAAATTGCAGAATGGAATTCCAAAAAAGAAAAGCACTCCCACGCCTTGCTTGGGAGTGTAGAAGGAGAAGCAAAAGAAGATGCAGGAGAACTATTCCCCATAATCGGGAACTGTGACAGGCTTGGAAAGGGAATAGGGGCAGAGGTCATCCCATCGGTGCAACCCTCATCTCATAAAACCCGCCAGACGAGCCAGGTTATGTCCCTTTACCTTGGCACGTTTCTCCTCGGACCAATGATCCAAGAGTTCGTCGACAATCGTCGGAGAACCACTGCTCCACGCCATCCGATCCGCACCAAAGGCGTCTGCCACCCGTGTCACCAGGGGTTTGGTATCCAGGTATGGTTCCGGTCCCTGAGAAAAATGCGACAGCCCCGACATCTTGATGGTCACATTGGGAAAGCGAGCCAAGGCCAACACGTCCTCATACTCTTCTGGCGTGCCCAACTGGGGTTCCGCCATGTGATCGATGAGCACGGGAAAATCCGGATACTCCTCGATGGCCTCCCCAGCCTGAGACGCATAGCTGGGACCAATATGCAGCTCAATGACCAGGCCCAACTCCCCCGCCCTTTTCCACAATGCCCGGACATTCGCATCATCAAACCCGTCAAAATACGCCGTCTTGCCCCTGTGGGCATGGAAGCGGAGCGCCACGATTCGCGAATGAGCACTGACCAAATCCACCATCTTGGATACGGCGTCAGGGTCCCGAGGATAAAAAAGACACGTGGCCTTGACCCGTATGTTCTCACGGGCCAGACAGTCCAAGACCAGACTGTGATCGTCGCCATAGGGCTCTGGTTGCACGAGCACGGCGCGATCTATTCCCAGCGTATCCAACCGCTCCAAATACACGGCAAAAGGATCATTAAGGAGACGCTCCTCATCGGGGATATAGGTCGCCTGAGGATGAAACGGATACCGCTCGCGATCACTGGAGAACATGTGAGCATTCCATTCAACGATCATGAGACCTCCCAACGCAAAAAGACTATCTGAACAAAAAGTCGCATCGCGATAGAGACATTGTGTATCGCCTCTCTCCCTTTGTCAAGGCAGGGCAGGTAAAACGCCCCTCTACTCCACATTCGAGGGCTCTACGTGGACAAAGGCATGCTCCACCTCGCCCAGGGCCTCTACCCTTTCCGTCACCATGTCACTGCCTTTATGGACCTTATCAAGTATGAGTTGGGGATCCATATTGATGTGGATGTCGGCCCTGAGAGGAGATCATGTGGGTGAGATTATCTTTAGCGGAAGCGAGAAGTGTGGCGCTACCAGTTCGCCATGCAAATCCTTGTGGTACAATCTCATCTTGATCTATTCGTTCCACTACATCAGAGATCAAGTATCCCTCCATGCAAAAAAGGCGGGGGGGAGTCCCCGCCACGATCCTCTGAGGCATACAAAAAGCGAGTTTCCCTGGCGATGACCTACTCTTCCACCCCGTCTCCAGGATAGTACCATCGGCGCTGGAGGACTTGACTGCCGGGTTCGGAATGGGTCCGGGTATGGCCCCTCCGCTCCTATCACCAGAAAAACTCGCTCCTTGACACCTTAAAAACTGAACAGGATCCCTCTTCCCTGGGCTCTAGACGTTCAAGCCCTCGACCATTAGTACGACTTTGCTCAGGACGTTGCCGCCCTTACACATGCCGCCTATCTACCTGGTGGTCTCCCAGGGGTCTTACTTGCTTTGCGCAATGGGTGACCTCATCTTGAGGTGGGCTTCCCACTTAGATGCTTTCAGCGGTTATCCCTTCCAAACGTAGCTACCCAGCAATGCACCTGGCGGTACAACTGGCTCACCAGCGGTTTGTCCATTCCGGTCCTCTCGTACTGGGAATCGCTCCTCTCAAGTCACCTGCGCCCACAGCGGATAGAGACCGACCTGTCTCACGACGGTCTGAACCCAGCTCACGTACCGCTTTAA
>CAZMOW010000002.1:0-80875 GCA_964567975.1 uncultured Anaerolineales bacterium
TCGTTACAAATCGTCTTGACTTTTGCAGAACTATACTCTAGAATGACAGTCGACTGGATATTAGTAGTCTAGCACTCAATTACGATACACTGCATTAAGATAATCAGGTATTTCATAGTGCGTGGAGGCTCCGTATGCCGTTCTCTTTCCCTACTGTGGAAGACAGGCCACTAGCTAACCCCCCTTTGCGTGAAGTAGTTTGTCAAGTCAGATTCGAGCGGATTCTGCGCATTTCCAGTCAGGAGCCGACTGAGTTACAGGAAGAGATCCGGCGACGATTCCCGGTTTTTGCCGTAGACCATCGGCTCCGGGTCGAGAAGGAAAACTCTGGGGGGGTCGAATTGGCTCGTGAACCTCGCATTTATCGTTTTCGTGATGCTGATAGAACGAAGATGTTCAGCCTTTCAGAAAACTTCTTCGCTTTGAGCACCGAAGATTACGAACACTGGTCGGCATTTGCGGACGATCTGAAATACGTTTTCGATGCAACTCAGAAGGTTTACTCAATTCCATATGCTACTAGAATTGGCCTCAGATACATAAACTTTATAGACAGAAGCTTCGCAAGCACGGACGATATTCAGCATATCTTTAGTTTGATAACACCCGAGTTGACCTCTATGCTTAGGGCAGATGTCGTTACGCCTCCAGTGCAGTCTATGGCTCAGGTTCGGACTGTACAGAGAGGAGAGGACCAGTTCACTCTGCGTTACGGCCTGGCAACCAGGGGGGATCCGCCTGAGGTCGGATTCATTCTTGACTTTGACCATTACGCCCAACGTACGGACGGGGAACTCCATCTTGACGATCTGATAGAGCGCTGCGAACGATATCATGATTTCATCTATAGGGCTTTCCGTTGGTGTGTCCAAAATGGGTTCTCAGCATTTGAGCCTAAGGAGGATGGCAGATGACCGAAGCTATCAGAGAGGAAGAGACATGGGAGTTATCGGACTTTAGAGTAAGTGATGAGGAAGAAAGTGAGGACACAGATGTGTATGTGTATCGCTCCGGCCGATGGTCACATGCAGGAGCCCTTGCGAGGGGCTGGATTGGAACTGTTCATCTAAAACACGCTTCCCGCGGTACATCTGATTATTTTGGCAGTACAAGGCAAGATCTTGGAACCTCATACTTCTACTGGAGCGTTGTCCCAGGAATAGCCACAGAAAGGCTAGACGAGGAGCACATCGAAAATAGGAGGTTCCAACGATCAAGTGGCAATGGGCTTAGTTGGGGAAGTGAGAGTATGGTCGAGCCAGAGGAAATGGAACTTGATTTCTATGTAGACATGCCTGTGGAGGAATACAGCGTTGAGTGCGTTATAGAGAGCTTCGAAAAGGCCCCCGTTCCCGATGTCGAGCTAGAGGAAATGGAACTTGATTGCTACGCAGATATGCCCGTGGAGGAATACAGCGTTGAGTGCGTTATAGAGAGCTTCGAAAAGGGCCCCGTTCCCGGTGTTGAGCCAGAGGAAATGGAGAGATCGAATGCAGAATGACTGGCCCTGGTATACTACTGTCGACAGTAGCGAAGACGTGGCTCAAGGAGACTTCTTAGAGGATTATCCCGTCCTCATTCCTCAAGCTCTGCCAGAGCCGGGAGGACGTATCGCCGCGGATGTTCGGCAGTATAGTGTGGTGGTGCTGACTCAATCTTGTGATCTAGCTCTTGCGAAAGTGGATTCAGTGTTGATTTGCCCATACTATAATTATAGAATCTTTGCCGACAGGAACCCGACGTACGGAAGCAAGAAAGGCGTGGAGAGGCTGAGGAGAGGGGCAGTTTTTGGTTACCATCTTCTGAGCCAGTGCGAGATTGATGGGTTCTGTAGTGAGGGGTTTGTTGTTGACTTTCGCAGAGTCTTTAGCACACCTTTTCAGCAACTCATGAAGTTCGCCAGACAGCAGGATAGCCGTCTCCGTCTATTGCCACCCTATCGGGAGCGGCTCTCACAGGCATTTGCCGTTTCGCTAATGCGAGTGGCGATGGAACAGGACATAGACATAGAATTGGGATAGTATCCGGCACGCTTCTTCGATGCTTTGGCAAAGAAAGCGCCCTGCCGCTGCGCACAAGCCAAGGCATGCTCCAGACGATATCAGCCCCCAGCAAAGGTAGAATACCACAAACCCGCCCCAAGCGATATGTCACTCGGGACGGGCACTCTGTACGATACACACTGAAGGCGGAGGGGGAGGGATTCGAACCCCCGGTAGCGCTAAACGCTACAACGGTTTTCGAGACCGCCCCATTCAACCACTCTGGCACCCCTCCGAATAAGCGCTATGAATCCAAAGCCGGGAACGTCAGGCCCCTTCTTTGCGCAGGCTCTCAAAAAAGTCCCGCATGACCCGCTCCACGTCGTCGGCCAACACTCCACCCACCACCTCTATGCGATGGTTCAGCCACGGCGAACGCACGATGTCGTACACCGAGCCCGCCGCCCCTGTCTTGGGATCCGCAATCCCGTACACCAGCGTGTCGATTCGCGCGTTGACCATGGCGCCGGCGCACATGGAGCAGGGCTCCAACGTGGAGTAGAGGGTGGCCCCCGTAAGGCGCCACGAACCCCGTTCGTGGGCCGCGCGGCGCAGGGCGAGGAGCTCGGCGTGCGCCGTGGGATCCCTCATGGCCTCTTTACGGTTACGCCCGCGGCCGATGATGCGCTCCCCAAAGACGACCACCGCGCCCACCGGAATCTCGCCGGCCGCCGCGGCCTTTTCGGCCTCCTCAAGTGCCTCTCGCATCCACCGTTCATGATCCATAGCTATAACCATTATAGCATAGGCCATACACCTCGACAAAGTGCGCGTGCACCTCCAGTGCCCCTCTACGTTCGCTAAGGTTATCCTTTGCAAGGACAGGCCACGCTATACATTGTTGACAGCATATCGTTTATGGTAGAAGATTATGGATATGGGATAGGTCCTCGCTCCATGTATCGGGCGGATGCGTCAGTAGGTTCCCATCTGGGGGAGGGAGGACGCTTTTGGTACGTGGATGACGTCTGGGAGCATGGATGGAAAGAGGGATGAACTTTTTGAGGGACTTGAGGCGCTTTTGGGCGGACGAGTCGGGGCCCGATCTGATCGAATGGGTGGTGGTGACCGTTATCCTGACCCTGGCCATGTACGCCATTCTGCAGGCCTTGGGGCCAGAGATAGAGCAGTTTCTACAGACGGTGGGCTTGAGGTGATGGGGCCGTACCGTGCGGGGCGATGGGCCCTGTTGGCCGATTAAGGGCGCTGAATGGATATGGCAGAGCTGATCCTCAAGCTTTTTGTCACGGTCTGGTTGGTGGTGGCGTCTGTCGTGGATCTCCTCTATCGGCGCATCCCGAATGGGTTGGTGGCGCCCATCATGGCCGGCGGCCTCGTCTGGCAGATCTATCGCTTTGCTATGGGGCGTTCGTCGGGACTCCCCTTTGCCGTCGTCGCCTGGGCGGTCATCTTTGCCATCTGGAAGGTGCACATCTTTGGTGGCGGGGACGCCAAGTTTCTCATGGCCCTTTTTGCCCTCTTTCCCGACGAGCGGTTGTTGCTTTTGGTCTGTGTCGGCGTGGTGCTCGTGGCCACCCCCCTCATCCTTTGTAGGATTGTGCGCCGTCTTTGTACGGTCCCCACTGGGACGGAGGAAGGGACGGCGGGGGACGTTCCTGGGGAGGCAGGGCGAGGGCCTATTTCTCCACCCTCCCTGACCGATCGGGTATCCGCGTGGGGGACGCCGATACCCTGGCCGGGTGCGGAGAAATTGGAGAGCAGGGGCCAACCCTTTGTGTGGGGCTTTGCTCTGCCCGGGCTGGTGTACGTGTGGTGGTTTTTCTAAGGGGTGGAGGCACGGACTTGTTTGGCCCAGGCACTGCATATATCCGGCGCTAATGGCAGCCGCTTCTTTTGACGAAAGCCCCTTTTTTGGTATACTAGAGACAGCGGGGCGTGGCGCAGCCGGGCAGCGCGCGGCGTTTGGGACGCCGAGGTCGAAGGTTCAAATCCTTTCGCCCCGACTGGTTTGCACAGCAAGCGGGCGTAGCTCAGCTGGCAGAGCCCCTGCCTTCCAAGCAGGCTGTCGCGTGTTCGAATCACGTCGCCCGCTCCTGGAAATCCCTGGCCCGCACGCTTTTTGTGTGGGCCTGCTTTATATATCATGTCTTTTTGTTGCTTTCACCCACTCTGGAGAACTTTTATGACAGAGCTAAGGATGGTTCCCCGAATCCTCGTCCTCTTTTTTCTCATCACCCTCTGTGGTTGTGGACTCCGTGGCGACGCCAAAAGCGTCCCCGTTTCCTACGTCTGGGATTATGCTACGGGGGATTATCTGCGAGGTACGGCGGCGGTGGGCGACGGGTCGGTCTATGTGGGGTCCGATGATAATGCGTTTCACGCCATCGACGTCCAGACCGGCGAGGTCGTATGGCAATACGAGACGGAGGATAACGTCGCGTCGCGCCCCGTGCTCTTTGAGGATCTGGTCTGCTTTGGGGCCTGGGACGGCGGCGTGTACGGACTGGAGGCCGCCACGGGCGAGCTCCTGTGGCGCTATGAGACGGATGGGTGGATAACGGCCCCCCTCCTGTTGGATCGGGGCGTCATCTATGTGGGTTCCCACGATGGATATTTCTACGCCCTGGACGCTGGCGAGGGAGATCTGCTGTGGCGCTATCGCACGGGGGACTATATCCAGGGGGGCGCGGCGCTGACCGAGGATCTGGTGCTCTTTGGCTCCGCCGACAATTATTTCTACGCCCTCAACAGGGAGGATGGTTCCCTGGCCTGGCGCTATGGCACGGAGGGGGATATTCTGGCCGCCCCCGTCGTCCACGATGGCCGGGTCTATTTCGGCTCCGGCGATCGCACCGTCTATGCCCTGGATGCCGCAGGGGGCGAACGGGAGTGGATCTTTGCCGCCGATTATGCCGTGGCTTGCACTCCCCTCGTGCATGATGATGTCCTGTACGTGGGAAGCAATGGCGGCACGTTGTACGCCCTGGATGGGCGTGATGGTGAATTCCTCTGGGACCATGCGACAGGGGGCATGATGCGTTCGACGCCCGGCGTGTGGCGAGACGTGATCTTTGTGGCGTCTGACGAGGGCGCGCTGTGCGCTGTGGATCCCGCCTCAGGGAAAGAGATGTGGTCCTATCAGACGGGGGGAGCCATAATCGCCGATGCTACCATAGCCGGCAATAGGCTGTACGTGGGGTCGACGGACAGCCGACTCTATACCTTTGAGCTGGAGGGCGGGTCATGAGGGAAAAGATCAAAGAGTTTTTTCCTTCCTGGCGCAAAAGGATCGTTTTCCTTTCTTTATTGCTTCTTCTTGGCATCGTGGGAGGCCTCTTGTTCCTCCGCTTTGGGAACGTGCGCTCCGGGGCTTTTCTTTACGCTCGGTATCGGCACGCAGGGGGGCCGCGCGCCGCCAGCCTTTCTCAGCGGTTGGGGCGCAAATTGCCCGAGATCGAGGAATATGCCCAATTATGGTGGGCCAGGTCCATGATGCCGGACATGGAAGCCGTGGACGCCTTGAAAAAGATCATCGCCTATCGTCCCCAGAGCCCGGCCGCCCGCGAGGCCCATATCCTCCTGGCCCGCCACTATGCGGACCAGGAGGCTCCGCAGGCCGAGGAGGCCTATCGCGCCGCATTGGACTTGCATCATACAGTGGCCCTGCGGCGGGAGTTGGCCCACTATCTGGAGGAGACGGGGAACGACGAGGGGGCTTATGCCCAATATCGTCGCATCCTGGGGGATCAATACGATGCCTTTGCCGATATGCGCCGGACGGGGCGCGATCCTGTCTCTGTGGCCAGGGATCTGAACGCCGCCTATTATTATCGAGATACCGTGGAAACCCTGCGGGAGGTCGATGCCCTGGAGGCCTTTTCCGTGCGCGCCCAGGCCCTCGACGGTTTGAAACGTTATGAGGAGGCGGTGAAGAATTATCGGGACTGGTTGAAGAAGGACCCCGACTCTGAGGAGGCACTCGCGGGGTTGGTGAAGGCATTGAAAGAGCTGGGGCGCGAGGATGAGGCGACGGCCCTGCTCGAGGCCGACGAGGATGAGGAGGAAGAGGAGATTTCTGAAAAAGACGACGTCTCCGAGGAGCCGGAATCGGTCGAGGAGGAAGCGGTGGATGAAGAAGATGATCCCCTGGCACCCCTGCTCGATTCCCCTTCTCCGGTCTCCTGGTGGTCTGCCACCATCATGTTGGAGGAGGAGGGCCGGATCACCGAGACGTTGCCCATCTATGCGCGGGTGGCCCGAGCGGATACCTATCTGGCAGATGACGCGGCCTACCGCCTCCACGTGCTGGCCCGTCGCCTGGGAGATGAGGAGGCGCAGGCCGAGGCCGAGGAGTTGCTGGAGGTGCAGGGTCTGAATTGGCTGAGCTTGAGGGCCTCTGGTGACCAACCCCAACTGTCCATCATGCCGCCCCTGGACGCCGATGGCACGGAGATCGTGGAAAAGGCCGAGGCGTTGGAATCCATCGGCAGAGAGGATCTGGCCTATCTGGAACTGCTCCTGGCTGCCCGTTTTCGGCGCCGACCGGAATCCGACCTGACCATGGCTCAGGCCCTGTCGGCCAGGGGATACGTCGTCGAGGCACAATCCATCGCGGCCGAATTCATCGAAAGGCAGGGTGAAGCCCCCCTCGCCTTCTGGCATTTGAACTATCCGCGACCCTATGCGGAGACGGTCGAGGCCGAGGCGGCCGAATTCGACGTCGATCCTCTGCTCATCTGGGCCATTATGCGTCAGGAGAGTCGTTTCGATGAGAAGGCCAGGGGCCATGCTGGAGAACGTGGCCTGATGCAATTCATGCCCGCAACGCAGGCCTGGGCTGCCGATGAGTTGCAGGAGGTAATCTCCCCGGGTGAGGGGTATATCCCCGAGAAGAATATCCGCATGAGCGCATGGTTCCTGCGCTGGCTCCTCGACTACTATGACGGCGATGTGGAGCTCGCACTCCTGGCTTACAACGGTGGCCCTGCGAATGTAAACAGTTGGTTGGAGGATCCCCTGGTCTCTAACCGGGATGATCTGCTGCGGTGGATCGGTTTTGGATCGACGCGAGAGTATCTGGCCAAGGTGGGGTTGAATTATCGAATCTATCAGGTGCTGTACGGCGATGATGGCCCGGGGGAATGATGAGGACTGAAGGCCCTGACGGTTGATCTTGCGCAGAGGGGCATATTCAAGGATTGACCTTCGTTGTATTGTGGAGGCGGCGAGCCTCTGGGCGCTCAATATTTTAGAGGAATCGGGATAGGTTATGTCAATAGAGGTACAGGCTGCGACGACGAGGAATGCGTTCATCCTCCCCAAGGGCTACGATCTGCGCCAGAACCTGCGGGAGACGGAAAAGGCGATCAAGATGATCAAGGATCATTTTCAGGAGGGCCTGGCGCGGGCGCTGAACCTGAGCCGTGTTACGGCCCCCATATTGGTGCCCGGCGCCACGGGCATCAACGACCACCTGACGGGTGCGGAAGAACCTGTTAGCTTTCACGTCAAGGCCCTGGGTGGCGAGGCAGAGATCGTGCAGTCCCTGGCCAAGTGGAAGCGGCTGGCCCTGGGAGAGTATGCCTTTGAGCATGGCGAGGGGCTCTACACGGACATGAACGCCATCCGCCCCGATGAGGGTGTCGATAACCTGCATTCCATCTATGTGGATCAATGGGATTGGGAACGAATCATCAAAGAGGAGGAAAGGAATATCCCTTTCCTCAAAGAGATCGTGCGCGACATCTATGACGTCATCGTGGACACCGAGGAGTACGTCTGCGGCGCCTATCCGAGTCTGCCGACCCCCTATCTCCCTGAGGAGATCACTTTTATTCACAGCGAGGATCTGCAGGCGCGCTATCCCCATCTCTCTCCCAGGGAGCGGGAGGATGTCATCTGCCGCCAAGAGGGCGCCGTCTTCGTCATCGGCATCGGTGCCCGCCTGCGCGACGGCCAGCCCCACGACGAGCGGGCGGCAGATTATGATGATTGGTCTACGGAGACGGGCGATGGCAAGCGCGGACTGAACGGCGATCTGCTGGTATGGTATCCCCTCCTCGATTGCGCCATGGAGCTTTCGTCCATGGGCATTCGCGTGGACGAGGAGGCACTGCTAACCCAGCTGGAAATAAAGGAGGAGACGGAAAAACTGGACCTCTACTTCCACCGCAAGCTGATGGCCGGCGAATTGCCCCTCACCATCGGCGGCGGCATCGGCCAGTCCCGCCTGTGCATGCTCTTTTTGCGCCGCGCCCACGTGGGCGAGGTACAGGCCAGCCTCTGGCCCGAGGAGATGATCGAGGCCTGTGAGGAGCATGGCATCTTTTTGCTCTAGATTCCCGGCCCCTTTGCTTTGCCTCCCTACATATCGAGAGGGTGTCGTCCCCCGGCATCCGGCCTTGGCCTGTGCGCGGCAGGAGGGCAAGTCTTTCGATCTCCTGAAAGGGGATGCCCATGCCCTTTGCCCATAATGGGGACGTCCGTATCCACTATCAGATAGAGGGGCAGGGGCCGCCCCTGATCCTGCATCATGGATATGCCAGCAGCGCCCAGGTCTGGCGCCAGGCCGGCTATACGGAGGGTCTGAGAGGGGAGTACACCCTCGTCCTCGTGGAGGCCCGGGGGCACGGCGCCAGCAGCAAGCCCCATGCCGTGCAGGACTATGTCCTCCGCCTGAGGGTCGCCGACGTGATAGCCGTCCTGGATGCCCTTGACGTGCCCCGGGCCCACTTTTTCGGGTATTCCATGGGGGGTTGGATTGGCTTTGGCATGACCGCATATGCGCCTGGTCGCCTCTCCTCGCTGATTGTGGGCGGCTCCCATCCCTATGGAGAGAATTGTCGCCCCTTTCGCGACATCCAGGGCGGGCATGCAGAGGCCTTTCTCGCTGCCCTGGAGGCGGTCATCGGCGAGAGGCTGTCCGACAGGGCGAAACGCCTCATCCTGGCCAACGATCTGCGGGCCCTCGCCGCGGCCGCGCATCCCCACGTGTGCGGGGAGGCCGTTCCCCTGGACGTGTCGGTGCCCTGCCTCCTCTTTGCAGGGGAGGAGGATCCCCGTTATCCTCTCATCAAAGCTGCCGCAGAGGAGATACCGAGGGCGATCTACTTTTCTCTGCCCGGCCTGGGCCATCTGCAGGCTTTTATGCACACCGAACGGGTGCTGCCGCCCGTAAAGGCCTTTCTGGACAAGGGAATGGACGGGCAACCGTAAAGTGAAATATCTCGTATGGGGTTTGGAGTCGGCGGGCGAAAGGCGAATGTCCAAGGATCTCGATCAAGCATTCGATATCTCAACGATCTTTTCCGGCGGCGGAATATGTGTGGACGTATCGCCCTTGGCCTGATTTGTGGGATGGCAGGAATTCGTACGGCGATTGATAGATGAGAGATGAGAGGTATAAAAGGATGAAATTGCTTGGCAGAACGCAGATGCTCTCCCAGTATCCCCTGCTCGAATCCCTGGAGGTCATCAAGCGCCTGGGCTTTGACGGCGTAGAGATATGTGTCGAAAGGCAGGATTGGTCCCTACACCCATTATCCACATTCCCTGAAAAAGGCGTGCGTGAGCGCGTGGGCGATCTGAATTTGAGCCCGCATTCGTTCAGTCTGCATCAGGACTATATCCACGATGACGCTCTGTTCGAGATGACAAAAGAAGCCATCGCCATGACACCCGAGCTGGGAACAAGGCTCTTTGTGTTCGGTGGCGCCCGGAGACAGAGCGGCGACGAGGATGAATGGAGCCGCATGGTAGAGCGCACATGCGCGTTGGTGGCCGTGGCCGAGACCCACGACGTGGTACTGGCCAAAGAGTTCGAACCCGGTTTCGTCGTCGGGACAACACAGGAACTGCTGCGATTGTTTGATCAGATCCCCTCCCCCAATCTGGCGGCCAATGTGGATCTGGGACACGTTTTCCTCTGCGATCCCGAGCCTTTTCAAGCCATTCACCAACTCGGCGACAAGATCGTGCACTGTCACATCTCCAACATGCCCTCGGGGAAACACGATCACCTTGTGCCTCAGGAGGGAGATATGGACCTGAAGGCCTATTTGCAGGCCCTGGCTGCAGCGGGCTTTGATGGGGGCCTGGCTTTGGATCTCTACAAGTACGACTATGAGGCGGTAGCCGCGCGTTCCGTCGCCCATCTTGGTGGGTTGCTGGAGGAACTGGCCTAATCAAAACGTAGGGACTGTTGCCCGTCGGGCGGCTCTATTTGCTCTCTCTCTGACGTGGGGTTTCATCGCCGTGTTGTCTCCAGTTGCTCCGCGCACCCAGTTGGCTAGCGGCTGCTTATTGACGATGTTTGCATGCCCTCCGAAGAACTCTTCCCGTTGACAGTGCAAGAGATTGCAGATAGAATCGCCTCATCAAGTGATGGGGCCACAGGCTCTTGAGGGGGATGAGCAGATGAGCGAGAAAGGTCGATTCATGGGGGACGATGAGGGAAATGGGGGGAATGGTGAGGGGGAGGGGACGTGGGACAAAGAGGGAACCGTTCCCAGGGATCGTCGCGCTTTCGAGAAGGGACTGGGAGAGATAGGCCGCTTACTTGACGGCAAAGAGTTCGCCTCTCAGGAGGAACTCGATGCGCTCTTGAACGAGTATCTGAGCGATGGAGAATTCCCCATGGATCTGCCGCCGCAGACGCCCTTGCAGAAGGCCCAGGAGGTCATGTACGAGGCCTGGGAGGCCAGGGGAAGGAGACGTGCGGCGCTGGCGCACCAGGCGCTGCGCATCAGCAAGGATTGTGCCGACGCCTACGTGCTGCTGGCGGAGGAGACCGCCGAGACCTGGGAGGAGGCCCGGGCCCTCTATGCAGAGGGGGTGGAGGCCGGCAAACGTGCCCTGGGCCCCGAGGCCTTTGAGGAGGATGTGGGCTACTTTTGGGGCATCCTCGAGACGCGGCCCTATATGCGGGCCCGAGCGGGGCTCGCCGAGTGCCTCTGGGAACTCGGCCAGTACGAGGAGGCCATCGCCCACTATAAGGATATGCTGCGCCTGAATCCGAGTGACAATCAGGGCCTTCGCTATCTCCTGGCCGACTGTCTGTTGTTAGACGGCGACGACGAGGCCCTGGGAGAACTCTTGGAAAAATACCCGGACGATGTGGCTGCCGATTGGTCCTATACGTGGGCGCTGTACACTTTTCGGCAGCAGGGACCAAGTCAGTTGGCCAACCAACGCCTCCAGCAGGCTTTGGCCGTCAATCCTTTCGTTCCCAATTATATGCTGGGAAGGAAGCGATTTCCCGACGTCCTGCCAGATTATGTGGGGTTCGGCGACGAGAGTGAGGCTGTGGCTTACGTGTTCAGGGGCATGGAAAGCTGGCTCGAGACCGAGGGCGCTATTCCCTGGCTGGCGGAGCAGAGCGCAAAGGAATGAGCCTGTGCGTGTTCCATCGCGCACAGGCTCTCGGATGCCCGGCGTCGGTTGGGACCCAAAATCCCCGACCGGCGCCTAGCCCCTGTACCCTCTCCAGAACGTCTCGCCCATAACGTCTGCCTCATCGTCCAGGGCATCGCGCCACTGCAACAGCGCCTGACGCAGGCGTTCCAGATGACCGGCATGGGCGGGGTCGTGAGCCAGGTTGTGCAGTTCCCACGGATCCTCCTGGATGTCGAACAGCTGGGTCGTGCGCTCGCCCTTTACCACGTATTCGATCAGTTTGTACCGCTCGTCGCGCACACAACGTTGATACTGCTTGTAGGCCAAGAACATGGTTTCTCGCATTCTGCTCCCCTGCCGCATGGTCGGTATCAGGCTCTGGCCCTCCACCGAATCGGGGATGGCCACATCGAGCAGGTCACAGAGGGTGGGGTAGATGTCCAGCAGGTAGCAATGGGCATCGCTGTGCTTGCCTCTGGGAACGCCGGGGCCGCTCATGATCAGGGGCACCCGCACGCTGTGCTCGTAGAGGTTCTGCTTGCCCATCAGGCCGTGTTGGCCCAGTGCCAGGCCGTTGTCGCCGGCAAAGACGATGATAGTGTTTTCAGCGTGGCCGGCCTCCTCCAACGCCTTTATCACACGCCCCATCTCGGCGTCCAGGTGGCTGATCATGGCATAGTACTCGGCGATGTGCCGCCGGATCTCCTCCGGCGGCCGTGGTAAGGGGGCCAGCAGTTCAT
The DNA here is from genome assembly GCA_964567975.1 of uncultured Anaerolineales bacterium. GTDB lineage: Bacteria > Chloroflexota > Anaerolineae > UBA1429 > UBA1429 > JAWLEV01. The sequence continues at coordinate 12,137 of CAZMOW010000002.1, forward strand.
CCCGCACGCGCAGCTCCCCGTTATCAAAGAAATGGCGGGGCTTGAAATTCTCGGGCAGCTCGATCTCCTCGGCATCGTACATCTCCAAGTACTTTTTTGGCATGGTCCGCGGGTCGTGGGGGGCCATGAAGGAGAGATACAGGAAAAAGGGCGCCTCCCCCTCATAGTTGCGCAGGAAATCGATGCTTGCGTCACAGAACAGTTCGCTGGAGTGCTTGCCCGGTGTGATGTGATCGCACTGCCGCTGTACCGTCTCATTGGAGTAAAAGGGATTCCTGACGGCGGGATTGTAGACGTCGTATTCGCCGCTGGGATCGAAATCGCAGGCCGGCACGTTCCAGTGGTCGTTCATGCCCCCGAAAAAGATCTCTGCCCCGTCGGTGAAACTGCGGGCATAGGAATCCGAGCCGTTGTGCCACTTGCCCGTACCAAAGGTCTCATAGCCCTCTTTCCGCAATAGTTCGCCCAGCATCACGTGTTCCTGGGGGATGCTCTGGCCCTGCCGGTAGAGGTGGAACAGGGTGCGCCCCGTCATCAACATGGCCCGGCTGGGCATGCACACCGCGCCGGACGTGCTGCCCATAATATGGGCGTGGGTAAAGGTCGTGCCCTCGCCCACCAGGGCGTCCATGTTGGGGGTATGTACCTGCTCGTGCCCCAGGGCGTGGATGGTGTCAAAGCGCTGGTCGTCGGTGAAAAAGAAGAGGATGTTGGGACGACCATCTCTCTCGTCTGCTTCGCTCATCTGTGCCTCCTCGCGTCTCATCTGCCACTCTCTATACTCTCGTCTATGCCGTCCAGTCGAACAGGACCCCCATATACTCGCCCTTGTTGTTCCGCAGACCCTCGTAGGCCCTGGCACATTCGGTGGATGGGAGCACGTGGCTGATCAGTTCCTCCACGTGCAGCCTATCCTCGGCGATCAGCCCCATCAGGGTCTCCACGTTGCGCTCGATGGAATGCTTGACGCGCCCGCCCTCGTCGCGCTCGGTGGGGTAGCGCCACTCGTGAGCTCCCTTGTAGGTGATGCAGCCGTTGCCCCAGAGATGTATGCGGTTCAGGAGGGGCGTGATGTCCTCCACCCGTTCGCCCCGAGGGGATCCCAGGAGGACGACCTCGCCCAGGGGGCCGGCCAGTTCGCCCGCCCTGGCACCCACAGCAGGTGCCCCGATGGCCTCCACCACGGTCTGGCACATGTGCCCGTCGGTCACCTCTTGCACAAACGCCTTCCTATCCTCTTCGGCGGGGTTCAACACGTATTTCACGCCGCAGGCCTTGGCGATGCGGCACCTTTCGGGGATCAGGTCGATGCCGATGACCTGGCAGCCGGCCAACGTAAAGAGCTGGGCACAGAGGTTGCCCACCAGCCCCAGGCCGATCACGGCCACGTGGTCCCCCAGTTCCGCCTCGCTGACCCGCAGGGCGGTGATGGAGACGGCGGCCATGCGCGCAAAGCAGGCCTTGACGGTATTCACTCCCGGGGGCACGGGGGAGACGAGCACGGAGGAGGTGACCACGCTGGCATGCTTGGTATAGGAAAAGACCCTGTCCCCCACCTCCACGCCCTCCACATCGTCTCCCACAGCGATGACCTCCCCACAGCCGCCATAGCCGGGCACAAAGGGCGGCGGGGCCCAGCTCTCCCTGCCGCTGAGACAGGCCAGCTCTGTGCCCGGGCTGATGATGCTGTGTCGCGTCTCCATGGCCACCTGATCGGGCGGCAGGTCATCCAGATCAAAACTGAAGGATTGTAGCTCCACTTTATCAGGTTCCGTGAAAATCACGTGCTGTGCTTCCATAGTATCCTCCTCTACAACGATGCACTCCCATCATAAGCGGTGACGGAATGCAGAATACTGGCGTGCTCGTTCGCTAGCCATTCTATATGAGGGGGAGACGCCTGTCCACCGAAGGGGAGAACCAGCGTCTTGCGGCTATGAAGGACCCATTTCTAACACGGATCGCTTTCAGGTATACTGTTTTAGACAGTTTGCAGATTCATGTTGTCCTGTATCATTTTTCCTCTCCTTGGGAGGTGCTTCTATGCCCCGCGATATCCCAGTGGGTAACGGCTCCTTGTTGGTCAACTTTGACCACCTGTATCATCTGCGCGATCTCTATTGGCCCTATGTGGGGCAGGAGAATCACACCGAGGGACATCCCTCCCGCTTTGGCGTGTGGGTGGACGGCACCTTTCACTGGGTACATGAGGCCGGTTGGGAACGTCAACTGGACTATGCCGGCAACACCCTTGTCACGCAGGTCATACTGTACCACCCGGGCTTGCGACTGCGTCTCGTTTGCCAAGATGCCGTTGATTTCCATGAGGATCTTTACCTTCGACGAATCGTGGTACACAATGAAGTGGGCAGGGAACAGGAGGTGCGTCTTTTTTTCACCCAGGATTTCCACATCAGCGGACGCGAGATAGGGGATACGGCCTATTATGAGTCAGAGCGTGAGGCCGTCTTCCATTACAAGGGCAAGCGCTGGTTCATGGTCAACATGGCCAAGCGGGCTCCCACCGAGGGCGAGTGGGCACTGGGCATAGATCAGTGGGCGGTGGGCATCAAGGAGACACAGGGCAAAGAGGGGGCCTGGCGCGACGCGGAAGACGGGGAACTCTCGGGCAACGCCGTGGCTCAGGGTAGTGTGGACTCTGCTGTCGCGCTGCATCTGACTGTTCCTGCGTACGGGCAGGCCACAGGTTGGTATTGGATCGCCGTGGGGAATGAGTTCGAGACCGTGACGGCCATGAACCGCCAGGTACGCCAAAAGGGCCCTTCGACTTTTCTCACGCGCACGGCGGACTATTGGAGGTTGTGGGTCAATAAAGAACACTATGACTTGTCCCCGTTGCCTTCATCCATTATTCGCCTGTACAAGCGAAGCCTCGTTATCCTGCGCACGCAGATAGACAACCACGGGGCCATCGTGGCCGCCAATGACTATGACATCGCCTATTACGGACGCGATACGTATGCTTACATGTGGCCTCGCGACGGCGCCTTGGTGGCTGCTGCCTTGATCGGTGCTGGTTATTCCGAGGTCACGCGCCGTTTCTTTGACTTTTGCCATGAACGCATAACGGAGGAGGGATATCTCCTTCACAAGTACAACCCCGATGGCTCTCTGGCCTCCTCCTGGCATGGCTGGTACTATGAGGGGCGCAAGCGATTGCCCATACAAGAGGACGAGACGGCCCTGGTGCTCTGGGCCCTGTGGCGCCATTTCAAACGCTTCCGGGATATCGAGTTCGTCAACCCTCATTACCGGGGTCTGGTCGTTCGCGCGGCCAACTGGATGGTAAGCTATCGGGACGAGGAGACGGGGCTGCCCCTTCCCTCCTGGGATCTGTGGGAGGAGCGGCGGGGCGTCCATGCCTGGACTGTGGGCGCCGTGTGGGGTGGGCTCCAGGCCGCTGCCAACTTTTGCCAGGCCTTTGGAGAATTGGATCTGGCGGATCGTTACCGGCATACAGCCGACGAGATCAGGTCGGCGGCCAGGGAGCATCTCTGGTCGGAGGAGATGGGATGCTTTGCGCGAACCATCGAGAGGAAAGAGGGCGACGAGGTGTGGCAAGCGGACGAAAATATGGATGCCTCTCTCATAGGATTGTGGTCCTTTGGCATGTTCCCGGCGCATGATCCCTGTATCGTAGCCACCATGGAGGCCATGCGCGATCGGCTGTGGGTCAAGACAAGGGTGGGCGGTATGGCGCGTTATGAGAACGACACTTATCATCAGCGCAGCAAGGACGTGGAGAACGTCCCTGGCAACCCCTGGTTCATCTGCACCCTGTGGCTGGCCCGCTGGTACATCGCCTCGGCTGAGGAAAGCGACGATCTGGATCGGCCGCTGACACTCTTGCAATGGGCGGTGGATCATGCCCTCGCCAGTGGCGTGATGGCCGAGCAGGTACATCCCTACACCAATGTGCCTCTGTCCGTCAGTCCTCTGACCTGGAGCCACGCCACCCTGGTGATGACGGTGCTGGAGTACCTCGAGAAACACGCAGCCGTGAATGGTTACGAGAGGAAGCGTGGGGGCCTCTTGGAGGTTATCTCGTCTGCGGAAACGGGCGTCCCAAAAGAGGGAGACTGAGAGTCTGTCCGGGCGACCATGAGGTACGAGCGTGATCTAGGAGGTGTGGTGTGACCTTTCGAACACAGGACGGGATTTGCGTCCCGACGGTGACCGCCGATCAGATGCGAGAGGTGGATCGTCTGGCGGTGGAGGTCTTTGGCCTGCAAATCCTGCAGATGATGGAGAACGCCGGGCGCAATCTGGCGCAGAATATCTGGGAGATGCTCGACGGGGAAAGAGGGCCGATCACCGTCTTGGCTGGTTCCGGAGGCAATGGTGGCGGGGGCCTCTGCTGCGCGCGCCATCTGCACAATCGAGGATTCCCAGTCCAGGTGATCCTCGACAGGGAGGGAGAAGCCCTGGAGGGAGCGCCCCGACGTCAGCTGGAGACCCTGCAAGCCGCTGGCCTGCAACCCCTCGATCCCGCTCAGGCAGAGGAGGCCATTCGCTCTTCCGCCCTCATCGTCGACGCCCTGATCGGCTATGGGCTGCACGATGCGCCCCGGGGGGGCGCGGCCAGGCTCATCGATCTGTGCAATATCCATGGGGACCGCGTGCTTTCCCTGGATGTCCCATCTGGCCTGAATGCCACGACGGGAGAGGCGCCGGGCACTGTAATCCATCCCCAGCGCACCCTGACCCTGGCGCTGCCCAAGACGGGGCTGGAGCGAGTATCCGGCGCCCTCTATCTCGGGGATATAGGTGTACCGCCTGTATTGTATAAGCGATTGGGTCTCCTTGCCGTGGCTCCCTTTGGCCACGCATACTGCGTGCCCCTGATGATGGTGTGACCCTTTCCGCCCCGGACGGGTCTGGAAGTAGCGCTTATGGTAGCCATCGTTTTGGATGCCATTCCTTTCATACTATAATCTCTATCAATCGAGGCGCCCTGGAGCTAACCATGAACCTGGAGATGCTGCTCCCCGACGTGAAGGACTATTTGCGTCAGGCCGATCTGCACCACGTTCCTGGCTGGAATACCGATATGCCGCTTTGTGTCGAACCCCTGGCCCAGGGCGAGTATAATATGAACTATCGCGTGTCGCGCGGCAGCGAGTGGGTCTTTCGTGTAAATATCGGCACACAGATCGACCGCGATGATCAGATCCTCTACGAATATCGCGCTCTCAAGCTGTTGGAGCCCACGGGCGTCACACCCAGCCCCTTCTACGTGGATGACAGCGAGGAGTTGATTCCCCACGGTGTGCTGCTCATGGAGTACCTTCCCGGTGAGCCTCTGGACTATCGGCGAGATCTGCAGGCCGCGGCGCGCCTCTTTGCCCGCATTCACAGCCAGCCTCTAGCACAGGAGGAGAATCATCTCATCCGTGAGGAGCGTCCCCTGACCATGACCTATCGAGAGTGCAAACGCCTCCTCTCCGTGTATCTGGAGTCGGATCTGGCGGATTCGCCCCTGCGCGACTATCTCGCGCACGTGCTCGACTGGGCAGCAGGGGCACGCCACGAGGAGCATTATTTCCTCTCCCGTCCCTGCCCCTGTATCATCAATACCGAGGTCAATTCGGGCAACTTTGTCGTGCAGCGCGACAGGGGCACGATCCATCTGGTGGACTGGGAAAAGCCCTTGTGGGGCGATCCCTCGCAGGATCTCTCCCATTTCTGCGTGCCCACCACGACGTTGTGGAAGACCGACTACCGTATGTCCCGGGAGGATAAGGTAACCTTTCTCGAGGCCTACAAGGCTGCGGTGTCCGATTCCGAACTGCGGGATACCATCGAGACGCGCGTTCGATTGCGCGATCCTTTTAACTGCCTGCGGGGCATCTCTTGGTCGGCCATGGCCTGGGTGCAGTACCACACGGGGCGGCATGCCCTGCAGAACGAGGATACCTTTCGCAAGATAGACGCCTACCTGGATATCGATTTTGTGCACAGTCTGTTCGATTCTTATATGGGATAGAGGTGATGTTGGCTTCCGTGATCATCCCCGCCCTGAACGAGGCGGAGAACATTCGAGACAGCGTGGAGGCTGCCCGACGGGATTACGATGCCGATGAGGTGGAGATTATTGTCGTGGACGGCGGCAGCACCGACGGTACGGCGGACTTGGTGCCCGACGGTGTCACGTTGCTGCGCGCGCCGAGGGGGCGAGCCGTGCAGATGAATCGGGGGGCGGAGGCCAGCTGCGGGGATATTCTCGTCTTCTGCCACGGTGACTCCCAGTTGCCCGCCGGATGGCGGGAGGCCGTGATGGCGCGGCTTGAGCGCCCCGGGGTGAGCGGCGGCGCGTTTCAGTCTCTTTTGCTCCCCGAACGAGGGCTCGCTTTATGGGTGCACAACAAGCTGCGTTACCCTTCCTTCTGGTTCACCATGTTCGGCGATCAGGCCCAGTTCATGAGCCGTGCCACGTATCGGAAGGTGGGAGGATTTCCCGAGATTCCTCTAATGGAAGACATGGAGATGTCCCGCGCGCTACATCGGGAGGGCGAGCTGGTGCGCGTGCCGCTGCGCGCGGTGACCTCCAGCCGGCGTCTCCTGGAGCGCGGGTATTTTCGGCAGATGCTGCAGAATATGTGGTCTGCCTTTCGTTATCTGCTTCTGGGAGCCACGCCCGAGGATATCGCGCGCGCCTACAGATCGAGTCGCGAAGAGGAGATGTGAGATATCATATCATAGCTTCGTGCCGAGAGGGGCCTATGATCTGCTCTCCGATGCAGACTCTGTCCAGTCTGTTTGACGTATATGTGGGACACGCTCGATGCTAGTTTCCGTGATCATCCCCGCCCTGAACGAGGCGGAGAACATTCGAGACTGTGTGGAGGCCGCCCGACGAGATTATGATCGAGATGAGGTGGAGATCATTGTCGTGGATGGGGGCAGCAGCGACGGTACACGTGAACTGGTGCCCGACGATGTCATGCTGCTTTGCGCGCCGAGGGGACGCGCCGTGCAGATGAATCAGGGGGGCGTGGCCAGCCATGGGGATATCCTCGTCTTTTGCCACGGCGACTCCCAGTTGCCCGTTGGATGGCGGGAGGCGGTGATAGAGTACCTTGGCAAACCCGGCGTCAGCGGCGGTGCGTTTCAGACCCTCATGCTTCCCGAGCGGGGGCTCGCCCTTTGGGTGCGCAACAGGCTCCGTCATTCTACCGCCTGGTTCACCATGTTCGGCGATCAGGCTCAATTTATGACGCGCGCCGTGTATGAGAGAGTAGGGGGCTTTCCCGAGATTCCCTTGATGGAGGACGTGGAGATGTCCCGCGGCCTGCACCGGGAAGGAGATCTGGTACGCGTGCCGCTGCGTGTGGTGACCTCCAGTCGGCGCTTTCTGGAGCGAGGGTACATTCGTCAGTCACTGCTGAATATCCGCTCCATGGTGCGCTATCTGTTTCTGGGAGCCACGCCCGAGGAAATCGCCCATGCGTACACATCGAGTCGCGAGGAGGCAACGTGAGACGCCACCTCATCATCTATGCCAAGCGTCCATTGCCGGGCCACGCCAAGACGCGCCTGGCGGCTTCCATCGGCGACGAGGCTGCTGCCGGGGTCTATATGCGGCTCCTCTGTGAGTATCTGCTGGCTCTGACGTCCGCCGATTTCGAGCACATATCCATCGAACTGTCCGTGGCGGAGGCAGATGACGTTCCTTTTTTCACTGGGGCGTTCCCGGAACTGGCCGTGCGACCCCAGGTAGAGGGTGACCTGGGAACCAGGATGGAAACCTCCTTTCGGCAAGCCTTTGAGAGCGGGGCCGAGACCGCCGTGTTGACGGGCACGGATATTCCTGGACTGAACAGGCGTACGGTGGAGGAGGCCTTTTGCAAATTGGAGGAGGTGCCCGTTGTCATCGGCCCGGCAGAGGATGGCGGCTACTATCTCATAGGCATGCGCGCGCCCGGCGCACCACTCTTCTATGGCGTGGCTTGGAGCAGCGAGCGCGTGTTGGCGCAGACGGAAGCCCTGGCCAGCAATTGCGGACTGGAGATCGGCTACCTGCCACGGCGATGGGATGTGGACACGGAAGCTGATTTCGAGCGTTGGCAGAAAGAACTATGCGGAGACCAGATACTTTCCGGGGTGTAGAGGGCGTGCAACGGTGAGCGAGAAGAAAAGGCATCTCGGAGTGAACATCGCTCTGCTCTCCCTTGTTCTGGGGATTCTTTCCGTGGCGGCCTGGGATTATTTTTCGCAATGTAATGACTCTGGTTGTCCCGGTATCAGCGGATACGTGGAGGGATTCGGCGCTTGGGCTCCCGTGGCCTATGGTGTGCTCTATGTCATCAGCTCACCCGTGCCTTTTCTCGCTCCCACTCTATCCATGGCCGCGGGGGCCCTGTTTGGGATCTTGTGGGGCACTATATACACGCTTATCGTGGCTCCACTATCTGCTTTGGTCCCCTTTGCTTTGGCGCGCCGCCTGGGGCGCGAGTGGGTGCAAGTACAGTTAAAAGGGAAAAAGCTGGGCGAGATCTATGAGGAATCTGAGGGCGACAAGGGCTTTTTGTTTATTCTGCTGATGAGGCTCATTCCCATTCTCCCCTGGGAGATACAAAACTATATCGGGGGCCTGACCAAAGTCTCCATTCCGACGTTCCTTGGCGCCACCCTGATAGGCATCATCCCTGGGAGTTTTCAATTGGTCTTTCTGGGAGCGGCGGTGGCGGAATTGGACCCCTATTCTTGGCGCTTGTACGCGGCCATCGCGCTGGATACCCTGGCTTTTATCGTGCCCATTGTGGTCGTCTACATTCGTCGTCGAAAGAAAAAGAAAGCAGAATGAGTTTTTCGTAACTAAAGGGATGTCGTTATCAGGGAGGAACTAAGCATGACCGAGATCTATGATATAGTCGTGATTGGCGCGGGTTCTGCCGGACTCACTGGTGCTGGTTTTGCCTCCAAGATGGGGGCGCGCGTGGCCCTGGTGGAACGGGATCGTGTGGGCGGCGATTGCACGTGGTCTGGCTGCGTGCCCAGCAAGACCTTTCTCAAGTCGGCACGGGTGGCGCACCATATGCGCACGGCGGACCGCTTTGGTATATCTCCCCGGGTTCCAGAGGTTGATCTGGAAGAGGTGATGGCCCACGTGCACGAGGTAGTCATGGAGACCTATGCGGGAGAGACACCTGAAGCCCTGCGCGCTGAGGGGATCGACATCTACCTGGAAGAGGCCTGCTTTGTGGGTCCTCACACGCTAACCGTGGGCGAGACCACGCTGGAGGCGCGCAACGTGCTGCTCTGCACCGGAGCACACCCCTTTATCCCTCCCATTCCCGGCCTGGATGAGCTGGAATACCACACTTATCAGACGATCTGGGATCTTGATACCTTGCCGGAGCATCTACTGGTCGTGGGAGGGGGACCCATCGGCTGTGAGCTGAGCCAAGGGTTTCGTCATCTCGGTTCCGAGGTGACGGTGGTCGAGAGTGGTTCTCGCGTACTTCGCCGCGATGAGCCCGAGGCGTCAGAGACCCTGGCGAGTGTATTCCAGGAGGAGGGTATAGAGATCCACTTTGGCGCCCGCGCCGATAAAGTCTGGCGGGAAGACGGCGAGATTCATCTCTTGGCCGGCGAGGACGAGTGCGTGGGCGACGCGCTGTTAGTGGCTGTTGGGCGGCGGCCCAATGTGGAGGGGATGAACCTGGAGACGGCCGGCGTGGTCTACAGCTCGCGGGGCATCGAGGTGAACGATCGTCTACAGACCAGCCAGCCCCATATCTATGCCGCCGGTGACTGTATAGGCAGTTACCAGTTTACGCACTATGCAGGCTGGCAGGCGGCCATCTCCGTGCGCAACGCTCTTTTACCTGGGAGCAGCAAAGGGCGGCGCGAGTGGGTCCCCTGGACCACCTTTACACAGCCGGAAGTGGCGCATGCCGGGCTTACCGAAGAGCAGGCGAGGGCCAAGTTCGGCGACAACGTTTCTACTACTGTCCATCCCATGACGGAGGTGGATCGGGCCCGCGCCGAGGTGGACACGGAAGGATTCGTAAAGCTGGTGCACAAGGGCAACAGCAAGGTGGTGGGGGTGACCATCCTGGCCGAGCGTGCCGGGGAATTGATCCAGGAGTGGATGATGGTACTGGAGGGCAAGGCGGGCGTTCGTGACGTTTCCACCATCATTCACGTGTACCCCAGCTATGCGTGGGCCAACGTTAAAGCGGCTGGCGCGCTTTTGCAAAAGCAGCTCTTTGAGGGCTGGTTGAGCGGTCCTGTCCGTACGGCAAGTCGCTTGGCACTAAAGTTCATGCGCTGGCGCCGCGGCTTCTAGAGGGGGTGAGGCAGAGCAGCGGTAACGGTTCGTCTCCAGGATCTTTACAGCCTGTGCGCTCTCGCTTGAGAATACATCATAGTGTACGTAAAGCTTATCGATGACCCAAGTGTGACTTTTTTAAATTTCTCAGTTCCCCAATGTGCTTATCTTATTCACATTTGTATCTAACACTTGGGAGCACGGTCCTCTCCTGATCTCCTCAACCTCTTTTACCCTCCTGCGTACCCAAAAGGGGACCAAGCGCGCCACCGCGCTTGGTCCATCGCCTTTGCAGTATACTTCTCATTGTGCGTGTGGCGGGCACGGGACGGCCGGACCATAAGCACTCTGGACTGAGGAGGACATTGCATCCCGCCGCAAGAGGGATGGGGATTGGAACAGCAAAGGATATAGGATCATTTACAGCTACCTGGGGAGAATCAGAGATTTCGATCACGATATCCACCTCTACCTGTTCGCCTCCGTATGGATGGGGATGGCCGTCATACCTGGCATTCCCGCCGTGGTCCTCAACCTCTACCTGCTGCGTCTGGGATATGGCCCCGAGTTCATCGGCGTGTTCAACGGCATGAGCAGTCTGGGATTCGCGCTCTCCTGTCTCCCCGCCGGTGCCCTTGGGGTGCGCCTGGGATCTCGCCGTGCCATGAGCACGGGCCTGATCCTGACCATGTTGGGGTACGTCTTTCTTCCCCTAGCGGAGGCACTGCCTCTTTTTCAGGGCGTATGGCTGGTGGCTATGCGGCTGTTTATCGGTTTCGGGATGGCCCTCTTTTTCGTCAACGCCCGCCCCTTTGTCATGGCCCTGGCCCGGCCGAGTATGCGAGGACACGTCTTTTCCCTGCGATCCGCCGTGCAGCCTCTGGGGGGTTTTGCAGGAAGCCTGCTGGGCGGATTTCTGCCTGGCCTCTTTGCCCGACTCTATCACACCACCCTCGATCATCCCCTGCCCTATCGTCTATCCCTTCTCCTTGCACCAGCTTTGCTTTTGCCCGCTTTGTTGGCCATACAACACACGCGGGACGCTTCGCTGGAGAGAGATCGGGAGCCGGAGCGGGGGCAGGTGAACGTGGGAAAGCTCCCCTTGGCCACCATCGCCCTGGTGGCCTTTTTCTCCCTGTTCCGCGGCGTGGGCCGCGGATCCGTCGATGCCTTTTTCAACGTCTATCTCGATACCACCCTCGACGTGCCCACGGCCACCATCGGCACCATCAACGCGGCGGGTCAGATCGTGGGTATCTTTCTTGCCCTGTTCACCCCCTTTTTCATCGCCCGCCTGGGCAATGAGCCGAGTTATCTCCTGGGCTCCCTGACCACGGCTCTGAGCCTGCTGCTCATCGCCCTCGTGCCCCATTGGGCCGTTGCTGGCCTGGGTGCCGTGGGGGTCAATGCCCTGGCCGCCATCACCATCCCCACCTTTAGCGTCTATCAGATGGAGGCGGTGGGCATCCCCTGGCGCTCCACCATGTCCGGATCCACCTCCATGGCCATCGGCATCAGTCGTTCCCTCATCGCCCTGGGCGGCGGATTCATCGTCGCCGCCACAGGCCACCGCACACTTTTTGCCATGGGCGCGGGCCTCATGCTGGTGGGCGTTCTTTGTTTCTGGCTCTTTGGCATGGGGCTCGTCCGCGATTCGAGCGAGGAGTGAGGGCGTGAGGGCGATCATGGGGCGAACCTTGGTGGAGCAGACACTTTGCCTAACAACTATGTGCAGTTTTGCAGAGCAAAACTGCTAAGGGAAGACGCAGAGCGTCTTCCCCGCTTGGCGGAGCAGACGCTCCACCCTACGTGACGGCCCCCCCGGCAGCAGTTGTATTCCTTCCCCGATCCATATAAGATGGATGCACGTCTAGTGCAGGGAGAAGGAGCTTATGCAAATTGAACTGGCCTATGGTCGCCAAGGTCTCAATGTGGAGGTGCCGGACGATGCCACGGTGCTGCAGCCCCGCGAGCAGCCCGGCCTCGCCAATGAAGAAAAGAGTCTGCGGCACGCCCTGCAGCAGCCCATCGCCTCCCAACCCCTGTGCGAATGTGTTGGCTCCCAGGATCGCGTCGTGGTCGTCTTCAGCGACATCACCCGCCCCATGCCCAATGACCGCGTCCTTCCCGTCCTGCTGGAAGCGCTGGATCACGTGCCCCGCGAGAATCTCCTGCTCCTGAACGCCCTGGGGACACATCGTCCTCAGACGCAGGAGGAACTGGTCGAGATGTTGGGGCCCGATATCGCCCGTGGCTATACCATTCTGCAGCACGATGCCTGGGATGATGACGAACTGATGGATCTGGGCATGACGTCCTACGACCATCGCGCCCTCATCAACCGTCATTATATGGAGGCCACGTACAGGATACTCACCGGCTTTATCGAGCCTCACTTTTTCGCCGGATTCAGCGGCGGTCCCAAGGCCGTGCTGCCGGGTATCGCCGGCTTTGAGTCCATCATGGATAATCACGGCTACGAGATGTTAAAGCACCCCCTGGCCACCTGGGGCAAGCTGGAGGGTAACCCCGTGTACGAGGAGACGCGGGAGGTGGCGGCCATGACGGAGCCCGACTTTTTGCTCAATGTCACCCTCAACCGCCGGCGAGAGATCACGGGCGTCTTTGCCGGCGATGTCTGGAGGGCGCACGCCCGAGGCACCGACTTTGTGGCCCGTAGGGCCATGGTCCCCGTGGAGGAGCCCTACGATATCGTCCTCACCACCAACAGTGGCTATCCCCTGGACATCAACCTCTATCAGTCGGTCAAGGGCATGTCCGCTGCCATGCAGATCGTCAAGCCCGGGGGGAGCATCGTCATCGCCGCCGAATGTCAGGATGGGGTGCCAGAATGGGGCGAGTATGGCGATCTGGTACAGGAGGCGGGCTCCGTGCAGGGTATCCTCGACATCATCGGTCAGCCGGGCTATCGCCGCCGCGATCAGTGGGAGGCCCAGATCCAGGCCATCGTGCAGCAAAAGGCCGATGTTTACGTATATAGCGACGGTCTGTCCGACGAACAGACGCGGCGTATGCTCCTCACCCCCTGCCACGATATCGAGGACATCCTGGCCGACCTGCAGCGCGAGCACGGTCCGGGGGCGCGATTGTGCGTGCTGCCCGAGGGTCCTCAAACTATTCCGTATCTGGTTGAAGAAACATAGAATTGGCGGCGGTTGCCTCATGCGGCGCCGTCCTGGACAGACGAGGAGGTTATCATATGCCCCGCAAAGGATTGCACGTCGTCCCCAGGCCGAAAAGGATCGAATGGAGAGGAGGCACCTTTACGTTAGATGACGAGACCCAGATCGCCCTGCTGCCCGGCGCGGGCGAGGCGGAGGCCTTTGCCGCCCGCAGCCTCCAGAAGGAGATAGAGGAGGCCACGGGGCTTGATCTGCCCTTGATCAAGATAAGCCGCCCCGTGCGCGAGGACAATTTTATCCTCCTGACCGCCGACGACGCGGCGGCAGCGGCATATCTGGGGGAACCCGTCCTCTGGGCCGGGCATGTCGGGGAAGAAGCGGGCGATGGAGAGCAGGTCTACCACGTTCACGTCTCTCCCAAGCGCGTCGTCGCTGGCGGGAAGGGGACGCTGGCCCTGCACTATGCTGTGCAGACGCTGCGTCAGGTGGTGCGCACGGAACATCTTCGCTGGCCCGCTTTCTACATTCGCGATTGGCCCTCGCTGGCCTATCGGGGTGTGATGCTGGATATCTCCCGGGGCAAAGTGCCCACCCTGGAGACCTTGAAGTTGATAGTCGATCACCTCAGCCTGTACAAGATAAACGTGCTGCAGCTCTATACAGAACACACCTTTGAATCGCCCCACCATCCCCGCATCGGCGAGGATTGCGGCTCTCTGACCAGCGAGGATATCCTGGCCCTGGACGACTATGCCCACCGACGCCACCTGGAGCTGATGCCCAACCTGCAGTCCTTTGGTCATCGCAGTCACACCTTGAACACGCCGGGGTATACTCACCTCGCCGAGTCGGACGCGGCCCGCTGGTCCCTGTGTCCGGTGGATGAGGGCACCTACGCCCTGCTGGAGGATCTTTACGACGATCTGTTGCCCGCCTTTCGCTCCAGGATATTCAACGTGGACTGTGACGAGACGTGGGACCTGGGCAAGGGACGCTCGGCAGAGGCCGTGGCCGAGCGGGGCGTGGGCCGGGTCTACCTGGAGCATATCCTGCGCCTCCGTGAGTTGGCCGCGCGTCACGGCTGCCGCATCCAACTGTGGGGAGATATCCTCCTCAACCATCCAGAACTGATATCCGAATTGCCAGAGGACGTCATATTGCTGGACTGGCACTATCAGGCCAGCGACGACTATCCTTCCGTGCGCACCTTTGCCGGGAGCGGGCGCGACTTTTGGGTCTGCCCGGGGACCTCTTCCTGGAACGCCCTGTTCCCCCGCATCGAGAGTGCCAACGTCAACATTCGCACCCTGGCCCGCCTGGGCGAGCGGAACGGCGCCGAGGGATTGCTCAACACCGATTGGGGCGATCACGGCCACTATCAGCCCCTTGGCTTGTCGTGGTACGGCTATGCCTATGGGGCGGAACAGTCGTGGACGGGCGGCAACACGGGGGATGCCGACTTTGAGGCCCGCTTTGGCCCCCTCTTTTTCGGCCTCGGCGGTTCCTCTGTGGTGGAGGGCATCAGGCGCCTCGCCGCCCTCAACACCCTGCCCGGCATGGAGCGCAGGAATGCCAGCAACAGTATCTACGCCCTGCTCGATGAGCCCCTGGTGGGCGAGATGGTGGAGCATATTCCCCCAGAGACCCTGGAGGAGATCGTGGAGGTCTGTCGGGATACGCAGCTGGAACTTCGTGGTGCTCTATCCGGGAGCCGTGCCCCCCTGACCATCGAGGAGATGATCTACTCGGCGTACATGATGGCCTATGCCGCCAAAAAAGTTCGTACCTCCCAATCCATCCGGAAGGATCTGGCGGCCCTGGCCCAGGGGGCGGAACAGGCAGAGGGGCGCCTGTGTGAGGCCATCTCCGCCCTGCGCGATCTGGATGCCGAACTCGTGCAACTGAAGCAGGAGTTTGAGGCCATCTGGCTGCGGCGGGCGCGCCGGGCCGAGATATCCATCACCCTCGACCACTTGGCCGCGCTTCGGGAGCGCTACGCCCGGGCCCAGGAATGGCTGGAGGAGCGCCTGGAGCAACTGGAGGCGGGCCAGACGCCGTCCTACGATCTGAGCCTCTACGAGGCGGAGGCCCAGGGATACGAGATTCTGGGACAGTCATAAAGTTAGAATTGCAGATGGCTATTTGATACTTTTGTGTGTCTGCGATGAGATATAGTCACACAAAAGTATCAAAGGTGGTGGTTATTGGCCCGCAATTCTAACTTTTCTGGTGGCGCATGCGCGAGGCCGGGGTCTCTCTGGATTAAGGATCAGTTCAACGAGAGAAGTCGCTTCAGGTCCTCCTGTATCATGCGCACCTGGCGGGCAGGTAGAGGATGCTCCTGCTCGTCCTCGCCAGCCAGCCAGCGCCGCAATGTGCTCCTGTGCCGGCGTAGGTGTCGCCGTCCGTCCTGGGTGCGCTCCGCGTATCCCGCCTCCTTCAGGGATTTATAGAGAAAATATCGCGCCAGAAGCTGTCGCACTTCGTTGCGCAGTCCCATACGCAGCGCCCTGCTGAGCGAGTCGATGGCCCCCTCCGGGTCCCCTCCCTGGGCCTGCGCCATGCCTAGGGTGAATTGGGCTTGGGGCAGGTGGGGAGCGATCTCTAACGCTCGCTTCAGGGGGGCAATGGCCCCTTTCACTTCCCCCTTTTTCAGGAGCGTCATGCCCAACTCGGCGTGACCATAATATAAACCGGGGCAGAGATCGATGAGGTGGCGACATGCGTCTACGGCCTTTTCATGGTGCCCCCTCTGTCGATGGATGACCGCGCGCAGATGGTAGGTGGGGCAAAAGTCGGGATCCTCCTCTTCCACAGAGCGTAGCAGGGCCAGCGCTTTGCCGTCCTCTCTCCGTTCGTAGGCCTGCCGGGCCCTGCGAAAATCGAGAGAGGTGGGCTGTACAAGTCCCAGTCCCAGTACCACGGCCCCCAGGCCGCAGAGGATGGCCAGGGCGGTGTGGATCCACGGCTGGAGAAAGGAAAGGGGCCAAAAGGAGATGACAAAAGCCAGCAGGAGCAGGGCGATGATGGCTCCCATGCGGCGTCTGGGGGAGGCCCCGTAGCCCAGGCCCCGCATGGCCCGGCGACGGCGGTACAGGGCCAGCCCGCCGCCGATGAGGGAGACAAAGAGTCCTCCATAGGTGACGATGCGCAGCCCCGGGCGCCACGCTGCGGGGGCGATGTCCGGACTCATCCAGGCGATGGAGGCGAGCAAAATGCCGCCCATGATCATCAACAGCTCCCAGGGGATACGTCGCGTGTGGGGGAACCTGTCTCTGTTCATATATTTCTCCAAGGGAGCGTGTGGGTCTTTCAAGCTACTGCCACGGCCACTGTTGACGGTATAGAACATTTGTTCTATACTCTTTGTAGAGACGCGGGATTTGGCGGCTCTATTTTTTGCCTTTCCACAGCAGAAGCGAGGCCACGATGCGCGATGACGAGATAGAAACCCTGATAACCTTCCTTCAGCGCATCCAGGAAGACCAGTACCTCAGCCTCAAGGGCCTGGCCCGCCGCCTGGGCTTTTCCGCCGGACACCTTTCCATGATATATTCGGGCAAGAGGCGTCCCGGCATGCGTTTCATGCGCGCCGTCTTTGAGCGTTTCCCCGAGATCCGCTCCCACCTCTCGCCCCTCTCCCCGCCGGAGGAGAGCGACGATTGAGGTAAAACTCAAACTTTTAGACTGCTGTCGTGGTGCTCAGCTGCAGCTCTAGCTTTCCGCCAGGGCGAGCGTGGCGGTGACCACGGTGACCTTGAGGGCGTCGGCGAGCACAAAGGGCGCCACGCCCACCTTCCAGGCATTGGCCATCCCTCCCACGAATCCGCTGAGCCAGGCCATGCCACAGAGGTAGATGATCGCCAGGGCAGTGATTCCCGCCACCAGGCGCTGCAGCGTGGCATAGGATACCTCTTCCTGGCCGATCCACCCCGCCAGGGCGGCCGCGGCCGGAAAAGCCAAAAGATAGCCCGCTGTGGGGGAGACAAAGGCCGCCGGTCCTCCCACCCCTGCTGCTGTCAGCGGGGCGCCCCACAGGATGGCCTGCAGATAAAGGAGTTGTGCCGCAAGTCCCCCGCGCGCTCCAAGCACAAGGCCGCTGGCCACCACCAGCAGGACCTGAAAGGTCAGGGGAACGGGAGAAAAGGGCAAAAAGACCTTGATCTGGGCGCTCAAAGCGGTTGCCGCGGCGAACAGGAGCACGCCAAGAGCTTTGAGCCAGGTGATCGTGCGGCTGCGCCCGAGAGTGAGGGAATGCATACCATCCTCCAGATAGAACTATCACTTTATGGAATATGCGCCAACTATAGGGAAAAGATCTGGGGCTGTCAAAAACTGGCCCGGCTATCCGCCGTGGCGCGCCTCCGTGGCCTCGCCCCTGGTCCGAAGGAAGACATGCAGGATACGATGGAGGGCTGTGGCTACCGTACCAAAAGCCAGCAGCCAGAGGGCTGGGGCCGTCATGTCCAGGATCAGGGCGGCGACAAGGATGAGACTCCGCTCCACCCGCGTAAATAGGCCCACCTTGCACTCCACACCGATGGCCTCGGCCCGCGCCCGTGTATAACTGACGAGGAGGGAACCGACGGCTGCGACGCCTGCCAGCATATCGTGGGGTCCCCCCTGTCCTCGATACCACCAGCCGAGCCCCAGGAGGAGACTGGCGTCCGCGATGCGGTCGAGGGAGGAATCGAGAAAGGCACCGAACCGCGTGACCTCCCCCGCATGGCGGGCCACCGCCCCATCAAGGGCGTCGGTGCCCATGGTGAACAACAGGATGATCCCTCCCAGGCGCAGATATCCCCCGGCGAGGAGGATGCCCACGGACACTGCGATCACGCAACCGGCGATGGTCAGGGTGTTGGCCGAGATTCCCAGGCGCGCCAGGAACGCGGCCACGGGATCTATGGTCCCCCTGAAGACCTTTCTGAGCCAGGTGGTGAACATGAGCCTTCTCCCCGATAGTGTCGTCCTCAGATCGTGGTTCCTCATCATAGGGATAAAACCGGCACCCGTCAATCCAAGCTCTGATAGTGACGTTGATCGGTTTCCTGGGCTTTATCCTGGGCGTCGTCATCTGGTGGGGGATATTTTCCAAGGTCGGCTACAGGGGCCTGTCGGGGCTCTTGATCTTTGTGCCCCTGGTCAACCTGATCGTCCCACTTTGCTTTGCCTTTGGGACCTGGCCCATAGAGCAAGAGATACGGCGTCTGGGGGAATCTCGCCAGGTATCGGGGCTAGGGGTGGGAATTGTCCCCCCTGGTGGTCGTCTCCGCCTGCGATTCCAGTAGGGATGGGAGGACGTCCTCTGCATCCTTACAGATGCTGCGCACCTGATCGCCGCCTCGGCTCTTGGCCAGATAGAGGCCGTTGTCGGCCCGGCTGACGATCTCGTCGGCCTTCTCGTTTGTTCCCGGTCGCGAGACGGCGACGCCCACACTGACGGTGATATGCACCGTGTGGCCGGCCACATCAAAGGGTTCCTCGCGGATCTTTTTGCAAAGACGCCTGGCCAGGGCCAGGGCTTCCGCCCTCCCCGTTTGGGGTGCGAGGATGATGAACTCATCTCCCCCATAGCGGGCCACCACGTCCTCACACCGCACCTCGTTGCGCAGCAGGTTGGCCAGGGCTCGCAACAGACTGTCTCCCGCCTGATGCCCATAGGTGTCGTTGATGACCTTTAAACCGCTCTTGCTGTCGATGTCCAGCATGATGACGGCCAGCTGTTGGTCGTGGCGCGCGATACGGCTCTTTTCGGCCTGCAGGAACTGGAAGAAGTGTCCATGGTCATATAATCCCGTCAGGCTATCCTGCGTGGCCAACTCTTGCATGCGCACAAACAGGTGGGCATTCTGGAGGGCGATGCTTCCCTGGGAGACGAGGACATCAAAGACCCTCATCGCCTCTGCATCGAATTCCTCATCGCCGTGTTTTGCCAGGATGACCGTTGCCAGCACCTCGTCCTGGGCGCTCAAGTGGCGCATCTCCCAGCGTTGCCAGGGTCTTTTGTTGGTCTCTTGCGAGGGGAGGGCGATCTGGCGTATCTGTATCTCATCCAGGCTGAAGCATTGAAGGAAGGGGGCTCCATCTGCCGCGCGGGAGAGCAGTTCGTCCCGCGCCTCGGGGGAGAGCGGTTTTCGTCCTCCGGCGATGGCTAAAGGTGGCTGTGTCTCCTCTCTTGGCGCAAGCAAGAGTCCCACCCCGTCACAGGGAAGGAGATTTAGGAACGCGTATACCAGTCCCTCCGCCATCTCTTGGGGATCCCTGATATCCGCCAGGGCCTCGCCCATGTTGCGTATGTGCTCAAGCTGCTGTTGCCGGCGCAATCGGAGCTCGCGGTTGGCCTCGCGGAGGTCCTTTACCAACCGGGCGTTTTCGCGGTGCAGGCGTTGTTTCTCCAGGGCGCGTGTGATGATCAGGGGAATGATACGCAGGTCGGAGAGGGGTTTTTCCAGATAGTCAAAGGCCCCCAATCTCAGCGCGTCGATGGCCGACTGCAGGTCGGCGTGTCCCGTGAGGATGATGATCTCGGCCCGGGGATAGAGCGCTTTGGCCCGCCGCAGGATCTCTATCCCACCGGCACCGGGCAACTTTAAGTCCACGATGCCCACGTCGATGGCCTTTTCCTCCAACACGCGGAACGCGGTCTTTGTGTCGCGGGCATAGAGAACGTCATAGTCTTCTGCTTCGCAGAGCCTGCCCAGCAGCTGCCGGATATTCTCCTCGTCGTCAACTATCAGGATCTTTTCGCCCGCCACTTTTTACCTTTCTATGATTTCTATGCCCGAAGGCGAAGCGACGACGATCTTGTGCGCCAATCCAAGGAAGAGGCCGTTCTCCACGACCCCGGGGATGCTGTTCAGGGTCAACGCCAGTTCCTTGGGGGATGGTATCTCGTCGTAGCGGCAATCTATGATATAGTTCCCCTCGTCGGTCACGTACGGGCGCCCCTCATGCAGACGCAGTTCTGTCTCAGCGGCCGTGCGCTCCACGGCGGCTTGCGTACACTGCCAGCCGAAGCGCAGGATCTCTACGGGGACCGGCGCTTTGCTGCCCAATCTGGAGACGAGCTTGGAGTCGTCCACGACGATGATCTCCTTTTCGGTGACCGAGGCCACGATTTTTTCCCGCAACAGAAATCCTCCCAACCCCTTGATCAGATCGAGATGAGGATCCACCTCGTCGGCTCCGTCGATGGTCACGTCGATAGGCGACGATTCCTCCAGCGTGGTGACGGGTATGCCCTCGCCTTTGGCCAGCCGGCGCGTCTGCTCGGAAGTGGGGATGCCCACGATGTCGTAGAGCGCTCTCTCACGCAATTTCCGACCGATGCGAAGGGTGGCATGGCGCGCCGTCGTCCCGCTCCCCAGCCCTACCACCATCCCCGGCATGACAAAATCGGCAGCGCGGTATCCCGCTGCCCGTTTCAACTCCTCGGCTTCCATATGCTCCTTCTGTATGCAACCTTGTCTCGCAGGAAAGATGTACGACCCTCCCTCACCATATCGTTCGGATTCGCTGATTAGCAGGTACTGTTTCCTCTATGATAGTATATTCCCACCAAATCGCAAGCACGTTAACAGTGGCTAAAGCGACGGTAAAGTCCTGGTAAATTGATGATCATTCCCCAACGATTTGGGATATTTGGGATAAAACTTGGGATATCCCGTGTTCTTGTATCCGCGCGTTTGACGCGCCTGAAATATGACGCTAGCATGGGATCGGGAGTGTGATAGTCGATGATGATGAGTCCTGTAAGGAGGTGCTACCATGTTGCGTGTTGCTATATTGGGCGTCGGATGGGCGGGCACGCGCCAGGTGGAGGCCATCCGCGAGCTGGGAGAGAAGGTGACGGTGGCGGCCCTCGTGGACAACGACGACGAGTTCCTGGTAAAAAAGTCGATGGAACTGGAGGTTGACAAGACCTATATCGACTATCGTCAGGCCCTGGCCGATCCCGACATCGACGCCGTGTCCATCTGCCTGCCCCACGCCCTGCACGCTCCCGTGGCCATAGAGGCCGCCGAGGCGGGTAAAGATATCCTGTGCGAAAAGCCCATGGCCACCACGGTGGAAGAGGCCACCCGTATGATGGAGACCGTGGAGAGGGAGGGGGTCAAACTCTATATCGCCGAGAACGCGGTTTACACTTCTATGGCGCAAACTCTGCGGGAGATGGTGGTCAGCGGTGAGCATGTCGGCGAGCTGACCTTTGCCTCCATGGTCGCCGGCTTTCACGCCCTCGACTATGGATATCCGGGGCGTCGCAGCTGGCTCTCCGCGCCGGAAGCGGGGGGGAGCGGCACCTGGCTGCTTCACGGTATCCATAGCATGGCCAAGCTGCGCTATATCCTTGGCGAGGTGGAGACGGTGTATATGGGGGAACACAAGGCGAGTTCCTTCATGCGTGAGGATCTGGAGGGTACCATGTCCGGCCTGCTTACCCTGAGAAGCGGGGTGCACGTTTCTGTGGTGCAGAGTTGTGAGACGCGTCTCAAGGGGCAACTGCGCGGCTATCGGCTCCACGGCGATCGGGGAAGTGTGCGCGCCTGGCGGGAGGGATATCAGGTCTTTTCTCACGATCTGTCGGAACATGAACTGCCTCCCATACGCGCCTACGAGGAACAATCCCTCTCCAGTTATGCCCTGGAACTGGAGGCCTTTGCCGATTATGTCACGGGCGCTTTGGTGGGCCCCACCACAGCAGAGAGCGAACGGCGCAGCCTGGCCGTCGTGCAGGCCGGTTACGAGTCGGCCGAGAGTGGCCAGCCCATAAATCTACCAGAGCGCTTTGGCGAACTGTAAAGATCGATGTTAATAAGATCTCCTTCGATATCTCGTGGGCCGGGGCGGCTGTGGAGGGTTCTTTTTTCTGAGCCCCCAACCGATCAGCAATCCGGCGACAAATCCGCCGATGTGGGCGAACCAGGCCACCCCACCTGTTGTGGACATCATGCCCAGAGAGGCGAGACCGTTGAATATCTGTAACACGAACCAGAGCCCCAAGACGATGATGGCCGGCAGTTCGACGAGCCGGATAAAGCGGAAGACAAAGATAAGGGTGCGCACGCGGGCATGGGGAAACAGCACCAGGTAGGCGCCGAGTACGCCGGCCACGGCGCCACTGGCGCCGATGGTGGGCACCGTCGATGTGGGGTAGACGGCGATCTGGGCAAAGGCGGCGGCGATGCCCGCTACCAGATAAAAGAGCAAAAAGGCTCCGGCGCCCATCGTTTCTTCTATATTGTCGCCAAAGATCCACAGATAGAGCATGTTCCCCAAGACATGAAGCCAACTCCCATGCATGAACATGGAGGTCAGCAGGCTGGTGGCCTCCGACAGGCCCACCCCGGCGGTCACCTCGCTGGGGATCATGCCCCCCTTTATTATCAATTGCACCGCTTCCTCTTGTGGCAGAGAGAACTGGTAGAGGAACACCAGCACGTTGAGCACGATGATGGCCACTGTCACGATGGGGAAGCGCCGCCTGGGGTGAACATTGCCGATGGGGATCATCCGCTCTTTGCCTTTCCCATCATCTCAAGACCATATTCTGCGGGGTAGCGGTCCTTTTTCATGGGGCGAACGCCTCCGTCACCTCCCGGGCCATCTCTGCCCAGGCCCACAGGCGCTGTGGCTCATAGCGCACGGTGCTGATATCCTTCATGATCACCTCCACCACACAGCCCCGCGCTTTTTCCAGAACCTGGACCAACTCTTCCCGTGCCTGCGCCAGGTTCCACGCATCCTGGGCAAAGATGGCGGGATTCGGTTTGTGAGAAAAGACATAATCATCCCCCACGTTCTCCACCGCCACGTCCACGTCGATCCACGGGCTCATAGAGATCTTGCGCAGGTTGGGCACGCTCCTCAGCATATCGACCTTGAGGTGTAGGGGCTCGCAGCAGCCATAGTAGGTCAGACCAAAGCGTTCTAGCCAGCGTTTTTCGTACTTTAGGGCGAATTCCCGATGCATCTCGGGCGACACGTCGGAGAATATCTGGGCCGTGGCGCAGCCCCACAGATCCCGGGGACGCACATGTCGCGGGTCATAATCCGCTGAGGGAAGGTCATCGGTATAGCCATAGCCGCCCGAGCCAATGCGCGCGTTCCTGTCGTTTCGAGAGAGCAATCCCTGTTCCTCATATTGGTCGAGGCGCGAGAGGTAGGCCCGTATCAGGCGTTCCATGGCCGCATGCACCAACTGGGGCCGCATGACCATGTCCACCATGGCTTCTTCCACGCCCCACCAGCGGATCAGCTCGTCCCAGGGAGCGAACCAGAATCCGGGAGCGCCCCGCTTTTCCACGGGCAGGATGTCCCCCAGCAGATTCTTTAGGAACTGGAAGTTGCGCTCTGTGGCCCCGGCGTCATATTCAACGTGGGGCCTCTCGATCTTTTTCAGATCTTTCTCGTCCTGGATCTGCAGGTAAAAGTGCCGGGAGACGATGGAACTGGCCGCGTCCGTCCTGGCGATATCCACGTCCTCGGTGATGCCGAATCCTGTATCGTGCACCACAAGGGGACAATGAAACACGGGTTCCACCACCATGTCGCCGGGCATGTGCTTCCATTGGTAGAGCGTCTTGCGCAGGGTATATTCTACGGAGCAGCAGAGGGCATCGAACGTCTCGGCGCTGGGCTTTTCGGCGTCCGCCGCCCGATCTATGCCGTATTCGCGGGCACGGGCGGCCTCGGTACCCGTGCGCAGCGTCAACTCGTCGTTCACGTTCATCTCGTGCCAGGGGATCTCGTTGATCCATACCATGGGTTTGACGGCTTCCAGGTCGTTCAGGCGACGCCACATCTCTGCCCGCTCCCTTTGGATGGGCAGGCTGGCGAGCTCGGCCACCTCCTGGGCCAGATTTCGCAGAATATTCCTGTCTTGATCGGATACAGTCAAGGCATACCTCGTCCGTCGTTCTCTACGGCTCCATCTCCTCTATGCGCGTCACCAGGATGCGTCTGTCCCCATAATCTGAGACGCCATAATCCAGCACTCCCCAGATGCGGATGACGGTTCCCGTATCTCGATAAGCCTCCAATTCCTGGGCCAGGCGATCGATGGGCGAGGCGATGCCGTACTGCCCACTGGGCGATTGGGCATAAAAGTAATCGTCATAGGCCGCCTCGGGGGGCAGTGAATGCACCGTGCCGATCCAGCCCTCCACCAGTTCGCTGTCGGGTACGGGGGTGGGAGGTGCCGCTTCTACCTCCAGACGCTCCGCGCGGATGCGCACGTCCCCGTAATCCTCCACGTCCCGCTGGAGCACGCCCCATATCCTGATGATCCGTTCGCTGTCGCGCCACTGGGCCAGTTCCTTTTCCAGTGCCGCGTCGGCGGCCTCGATGCCGTATTGCCCCCCCTCCCCTCCCAGGCGCCGGAAATAATCGTCAAAGGTGGCGGCTTCGGGCAGGCTGTGCAGCCTGCCCCGCCAGCCCTCCACGCGCTCGGGCGTCGTGGTGGGTGTCGCCGTTGTCGGGGTCGCCGTCGGCTGGGGGGTCTCGGTGATGATCGCGTCCGTCTGGGTGGCTTCCACGGTGGCCGTCGGGGGCTCGGGCGTGGCGGTGGATGTTGATGTGACGGTGAGCGTGGGCGTGATGGAAGGAGGGGAGGTATCCGCCGGCGTCCGGGTTGGCAGCGGCATCCAGGTGGCGGGCGGCTCCTCTGTCTCGATAAGGGCCGAACACCCGCACAGTGCAGCGCATAATAGGATGAGGCTCCCTGCCAACATCAGCCCCCGCCGTCTGTACACCTCAGTTCCTCCGTCATCTCGCGATCCCCACCGTTACATCTCCCATTATATGTGGGGGATAATATGGATACAAGGCGCCGCCGCGCTACATGGCCCAGAGGGTCAGGCCGGGTAGCGGATTGTGTTCCAACTCTTTATGTTGGGGCGTGACGCGGACGGTATAGCCATACATGCCGCTTTGTCCGGAGGGAATGCTGGCCGTATAGACGTGGTTCCCCTCCTCGTCGCGCTCCTGGTGGGTCATGGGCGTCGTCTTGTACTCGGTGATGTTGTGTTGTCGGCTGATATTGCCGTGATAGACACGCACCAGCACGTCATCCGGCGTCAGGGGCGCCAGCTGCAGGCGCGCTGTGATGTCGATCCCGGCGTTGCCAGGCACGTCCCCCTCGGCGTTGGATTCTACGGCCACGATGCGTACGGCCTGCCAGTTCTGACGCACTTTTTGGCGCCAGGCGGCCAGTTCCTTGGCCTTGTGCGCGCCATCCGCGGCCAGGGTCTCGTACTGCCGCTTGGCGGGCACGTAAAGATTCTCGACATAGTCCTGCACCATGCGGTGGGTATTAAAAAAGGGCGCGATGTCGCGGATGGCGTGCTTCATCTTTCTGATCCAGCCATTAGGCAGCTCGTCCGCGCCCACCTCGTAGAAGAGGGGCACAATCTCCTCCTCCAGGAGGTCATAGAGAGCCTGGGCCTCGATCCTGTCGCCATAATCTGGATCATCGTACGTTTCGCCCTTGCCGATGCGCCAGCCGTTCTGGGGCGCGTATCCCTCAACCCACCAGCCGTCCATGGTGCTCACGTGGAGGACGCCATTGAGAGCGGCCTTCATGCCGCTGGTACCGCTGGCCTCCATGCCCACACGGGGCGTGTTCAGCCAGATATCCGATCCCTGCACCAGATAGCGAGCTAAAGAGATGTCGTAATCCTCCAAAAAGATGATGTGTCTGCGTAGATCCTCGCGCCGTGCCAGGTGCACGATCTCTCGAATATACTCTTTGGCCGGATCGTCATGGGGATGGGCTTTGCCGGCAAAGATGATCTGCACGGGCCTCTCGGGATTGGTGAGGATATCCACCAGGCGTTCCACGTCGTGGAACAGGAGGAGGGCCCGCTTGTAAGTGGCAAAGCGCCGCGCAAAGCCAATGGTCAGGGCATCGGAATCGAGGAGGTCCTCTGGTTCAAGACCCCCCTGGAGGCTGGTGCCGCGTCGCTCCAACTGCTGGCCAAAGTGCTCGCGCGCGACGGTCACCAGGCGAGAGCGCCGCAGTTCGTGGGTGCGCCACAGTTCCCGTTCGGGGATGTCGTCCACCCTTCTCCACGACGTGGGGTCCGCCGGGTTTTCTTTCCACTGCACGCCGAGGTGGCGCGTAAACAGCCTTTCCATATCGCCAGAGATCCAGGAAAGATGATGAATGCCGTTGGTTATGGGGATGATGGGTACCTCCTGGCCGAGCATGCCCGGCCAGAGATGTTGCCACATCTCGCGCGCGATCTCTCCATGGCGTTTGCTTACCCCATTGGTGTGCTCGGCCAGGCGAAGGGCCAACACGGCCATAGAAAACTGATCGTTTGGTGAAGCGTCGGGGGGGCGTCCCAACCGTAGGGCCTGTCGGCGCGTCAGGTCCACCCTATGATAGTGCTCGGAGAAATACTTGTCGATGAGCTCGGGAGGGAAGCGATCGATGCCCGCCGGGACGGGGGTATGCGTGGTAAAGACATTCCCAGAACTGACCAGTTCGCGGGCGGCGCCAAAGGAGAGTTCCTGTTCCTGCATCATCCTGCGGATGCGCTCCACGCCCAGGAACGCCGAGTGGCCCTCGTTCATGTGGCAGACCGTCGGCTTGATTCCCAGGGCGTCCAACGCGCGCATGCCGCCCACACCCAGCATCATCTCCTGGCGGATGCGCATATCCATGTGTCCCCCATAAAGCGTGCTCGTGATCTCGCGGCCCTCTGGGGAATTGGTTTCCAGGTTCGTATTCAGCAGGTATAGGGGTATGCGCCCCACTTGGGCGTGCCATACCTGCGCCACCACGGGGCCGGTGGGATAGTGCACGGTTACGGTAATCGGTTCCCCGTTCTCGTCCTGCTCCATCTGGAGGGGCATGGTGTGAAAATCGTTAAGGGGATAGGACTCTTGCTGCCAGCCGTCGGCGTTCAGGTATTGATGAAAATAGCCGTTCTGGTACAAAAGCCCCACGCCCACGAGGGGAATGCCCAGGTTGCTCGCCGACTTGAGATGGTCGCCTGAGAGGACGCCCAAACCGCCCGAATAGTTTGGGATACATTCGGTGATCCCAAACTCCATGGAAAAATAGGCCACGCGCAGATCGGACGCCTCATCGCCCATGTTGAGATTAAACCACGTGTCTCCCTTGGCCATATACTCGTCCAGATTCTGGCATATGCGATTCATGTTCTCCAGAAACTCTTGATCCTGGGCCAGTTCTTCCAATCGCTGTTGGCGTATCTCTCCCAGCATCTGAACGGGATTTTGCCGCGTGCGTTCCCACAGATCCTGGTCAAGGGATATAAAGAGAGAGCGCGCCTCAGAATTCCACGTCCACCACAGATTGTAGACCAACCTGCGCAAGGGGGTCAGTTCTTCCGGCAGGGAGGGAACCACCTTGAATGTCTGGAAAGGACGCAGCATAGAGCCTCCTCTTCTCTAAATCGAGTTATGGCTTCATGACAGATCGAGGCTTATTATAGGGCAGTTGGCGGGCAGGGACAATTCACTCTCTCACTCCACCACGTACACACGCATCAGGTTCGTCGTGCCGGGCTCGGAGCGAGCGGCCCCGGCGGTGATAACCAGCGTGTCCCCCG
The DNA here is from genome assembly GCA_964567975.1 of uncultured Anaerolineales bacterium. Taxonomy (GTDB): domain Bacteria; phylum Chloroflexota; class Anaerolineae; order UBA1429; family UBA1429; genus JAWLEV01. The sequence continues at coordinate 40,162 of CAZMOW010000002.1, forward strand.
CGTGGACGATCCCCTCTTCCCGCGCCGCCGCCACCGCGCGGTCTATCATCTCATCGGTATCGTCGGCGCGGGGAGCCAGTAGTGGTGTCACGCCCCAATAGAGCATGAGGCGGCGCTGTACCCCGGGATCGGGCGTGACGGCCACGATGGGCGAGCGGGGGCGATAGTGGGACATGATACAGGCAGTGTGCCCCGAGGCCGTGGGCGTCACGATGGCGGCGGCCTGCAGATCGCGGGCAGCCTGCTGGGCGGCGCGGCCCACCGCATCGGCGATAAAGCGATTCAGGTCCTCCTCTGAGGAAGAAAAGGCAGGCACCTCCATCGCCGGCCGCTCGGCCTCCACCTCGCGGATGATATCCATCATGGTCCTCACGGACTCGATGGGGTAGGTGCCGATGGCCGTCTCCCCCGAGAGCATCACGGCGTCGGTACCGTCCAGGATGGCGTTGGCCACGTCAGAGGCCTCGGCGCGGGTGGGGCGGGGATTACGGATCATGGAATCGAGCATCTGCGTGGCCGTGATCACGGGGACGCCCCTTTCGTTGCAGACCTCGATGATGTGTTTCTGGGCCATGGGCACTCTTTGTGGAGGGATCTCGATGCCCAGGTCGCCCCGCGCCACCATGACCGCGTCGGCGACATCGATGATGGCCTCGATGTTGTCCAGCGCCTGGGGCTTTTCGATCTTGGCCATCACCGGCAAGGGATCGCGTTCGGGGGCCAGGTCGCGGATGAGCGCCTTCAACTGGTGGATGTCGTCGGCCGTGCGCACAAAGGAGAGGGCGATCCAGTCGATCTCCCAGGTCAGAGCATGGGCCAGATCACGACGATCCTTCTCCGTGATGCTGGGCAGATTGGCCGCTATGCCGGGCAGGTTGATGCCCTTGTTGCTCTTGAGCACGCCGCCCACCCTCACCCGGGCCCGCACTGCGCCCTCTGTGGTGGAGAGGACGCGCAGTTCCATGGTGCCGTCGTCGAGCAGTATCTGATCCCCCGCTGCCACTATTTGGGGCAGTTCCTCGTTCTGCACGGGGATGGCCTCCGGCGCCCGCCCCACAATGTCATCGGTGACCAGGGTCACCTTCTCCCCCTCGCACAGGGGGACGCCCTCCTCCTCCATCTCCCCCACGCGCAGTTTGGGGCCCTGCAGATCGACCTGGATGGCCACGGGCCGCCCCACGTCGCCGGCGGCGGCGCGTATGCGCCTCACATTCTCCGCGTGAACGGCCGGCTCCCCATGGGAAAAGTTCAGCCGGGCCATATCCATGCCCTCACGTATCAACTGACGCAGCATCTCTGGCCCTCGGGTGGCCGGCCCGATGGTGGCCACGATCTTGGTTCTGGGTCTCATAGGTCGATTTTCCTCCCCGATGATTCTGTAGGATCAGATTCGCCTTTCGCAGGCAGAAAATGGGTTCGTTTCGTAAAAACAGTTTCAGCCTACAACAGGTAGTGTGGGCCGATTTTGAGACGGATGACGGAAACGAACATACCCTCAGTCGATGACAGAACATCTGTTCTATTATACTGCGGTATCTGCAGGCTGTCAAGAAAGATGGGAAAGTAACTTGCCTGGGAATCGAAATCCCAGGCTGCTAAAGGCAGGTTGTGCGGCGCTCTCCTGCAACGTCTTTCCGCGGTGGAATATGTGTCAACCCATCAGCCCTGCGCGGTCTTTCGCTCGCCCTCGCAGAACCCGTTTCCAACGGGTTTTCTTTGGCAGACGTGGATTTTAATCCTCGGCTGAGGCCTGTGAAGAATTGCACTAAGGGTCGGAACGGCTTTCCGACCTACGTCTGTGCAAATATAAAGAATTGCGCAGCAATCCTCATACCTCCACCCCCAAAAAGATGCGGACGAGAAAGCCGATGACAAAGCTCAGGCCGGCCACGCCCAGGCTCACCCCCGCCATCTCTAAAAAGCGCTCCTTGAACTGTACGTCGGTGGCCACGGAGACGTAATAGTTGAAAAAGGCGATCACGGCCACGGCTACGCCCAGGGTGCAGGCCAGACAGAGGTAGTAATTGTTGAGCAGCAGGTAGGGCAGGATGAGGAGAAAGACGGTGATGATATAGGCGCCGCCGGTGTAGAGTGCGGCGCGCAGGGGGTGCTTGTCCGCATCCTCCTCCGACTTGGTGGCCAGGTACTCGGAGGCGCCCATGGAGAGGGCCGCGGCGATGCCCGTGATGAGCCCCGTCAGGGCGATGAGAGCCGTGTCCTGCAGGGCCAGGGTGAACCCAGCCAGGGCGCCCGTGAGCTCTACCAGGGCGTCGTTGAGGCCCAGCACGATGGAGCTCGTGTAGCGCAGGCGCTCCTCGTCCAGGATATCCAGCAAAGCCTCCTCGTGCTCGTTCTCCTCTTGCATGATGGACTCTGCCTCGGGGATGGCCTCGATAAGTTGGCCATAGTTCTCCTGCGCGCTCTCCTCGCCTTTTTCCATCAACTTGGCCGCAAAGGTAAAGCCGAGGAGGCGGCTGATTAGTTCGTACTCTTCTATCTTCCAGCGATTGGGCTTGACCTCCTCGCCGGTATATCTGCTCCAGTCGTCATAGTGACGGCGCTCCTCGGCGGCGATTTTGGTCAGGACGTGGCTGTTCTGTGGCGATTTGACGCGCTTGGCCAGGCGGCGATAGATATAGTGCTCGGTGATCTCGTTCTCCTGAAAGATCAGGAGCTGCTCCTTGCGTTCCTGGGAGATGGTCATCTTACGCTTTTTGTCTCCTATGCTAAATCTATACAATCCTTCCACCCAGCATGATGGTGCGCGGTTCCAGGGTGGCGCGGTCCAGCACCAGCAGGTCCGCATAGCACCCCGCTGCCAGGCGGCCCACGTCGTCTTCCACGCCCAGGATGCGCGCGGGGGTCTCGGTGGCCATCAGCAGCCCCTCTCGCAGGGAAAGGCCCACCACCTGCACGATCTGCTGCAGGCACTGTTGCATGGTGCTGATGGAGCCGGCAAAGGCCTTGCCGTCGGGCATGACGGCCACGCCGCCCCCCTCTTCCACGATGGCTTTGACGCCCGCGATCTCGTACTCCCCCGGTCCCTGGCCCGAGGCCCTCATGGCGTCGCTGACGAGGCAGAGCCGTTCCGGGCCTTTCATGCGGTAGGCCATGCGCATCAGACTGGTGGGCAGATGGTAGCCGTCGGCGATGATCTCCCCGGTGAGTCCCTCCTCCACCAGGGCGGCCTCCAGCATCCCCGCCACGCGCTTGGGGCCCATGCGCCGCACGGTGGGCATACAACTCCACAGGTGGGTGACGTGGTGCATGCCCGCGCGCATGGCCATGCAGGTCTCCTCGTACAGGGCGTCCGAGTGCCCACCAGAGATCAGCACGCCCTCGTGGCTCAGATGGCGGATGATCTCCAGGGCGCCCTCGCGCTCCGGGGCGATGGTCAGGCGGGACAGGTCACCGGCATAGCCGTAGAGCCTTTCACGTTCCGCCGCCGTGGGCATACGCAGCAGTTCGGGGGCATGGCTGCCCCGCTGCTCCAGCGAAAAAAAGGGCCCCTCCATGTGGATGCCCAGGGTTCGCGCCTCGTCCTTCTGGCGCTCGTCCATCACCTGACGGATGCCATCAAAGGCCTGCCAGATGTGGGGTAGAGGCGCGCTGGCTGTGGTGGCCAGGTAGCTGGTCGTGCCCGCACGAAGATGACGGCGGGCCACGGTGCGCACGGCCTCGGGGGTGCCGTCGTTGCAGTCGGCCCCGTCACCGCCGTGGAGGTGGATATCCACCAGGCCGGGGCAGACGACGCCCCCCGAGGCGTCTATGCGCTCCGTTCCCTCTGGCAGCGGCACCTGTCGGGGGGTGCCCACGTCCACGATGCGCTCCCCCTCTATCAGCACGACGCCATGGGGTATGAGGCGTCGCGGCGTGTAGACGGTGCCGTTGATGACGGCTTTCATGTCCGATTGTTGATCCATCGTCCGCCCACTATGAGGACTGGGGCTCGGCACCCAGGTCCTGGATCAGCTCCTCCACATCCTCGGCGGTTATGATCTCCAACGCCTGCAGTATGCGGGCCACGAGCACTGCCTCGGGAACGGCGCCCTCCACGGGGATCTCTTCGTTGATGATGGTCTTGGGCACGCCCTGTACCCGATATTTGTTGGCCAGTTGGGGAAACTCGGTGGCCTCCACCATGTCGGCCTGGATCCACTCGTTGGCCACGGCCATGCTGTGGGCCAGGCGCACGGCCCCTGGGCAGTAGGGGCAGGTGGGGGTGATAAAGACCTGCATGTGCACCGGCTCCACGATCTCCTTGAGGGCCTCCCGCGTCTCCTCGGCCAGGTCGCTCGTGCCCTGGGACACGTCCACCATGGCCTCTATCAGGGAGGTGAACTCGTAGCCAGAGGGGATGCCGAAAAAGCGCACCCCATAGTCCGCGTCGCTCATGACCACCGTGGCCGGTATCTTGTCGATGCCGTATTCCTCGGCCACGTCCTCATCCTCGACAAAGCTATATATCTGCAACTCCACCTTGTCCGAGAGGGAGGCCACCTCGCGCAGCACCTCCTCCGTTTCCGTGCAGAACTGACACGCCGTCTCCTGGGTAAAGTACAGGAGTGTGACGGGTGAGAAGAGCGAGTCTTCCAGGTGATCCTCTACGACTTGGCGATCCTCATCATCCAGTAGGGCCATGGGATACCTCCTATTTCTCTATGGTGGCTTTTTGCTCGTTTATCTCGCGAATGTGTTGTGGATCGAATTTGGGCTGGCGGTCGTAGGTGTACAGGCCGTTCACCTCCTGCTCGATGTCGTACAGTTGGGTGTAGCAGAGGGCGCAGATGCGCGGGTGCTGCAGGAGGGTCTCCGTCAGGCCCCGATAGCGGGCCAGAAATTCTCCCTCTGCCCGCGGCCGGTCGCCATAGCCCCAGGCTCTGTCGCCCTGCTGGCCCGGGTTCCACCAGATGCCGCCGTATTCGCTGACAAAATAGGGTTGCCCCTGATAAGGGGCATCCAGTTCCGGGCGATTGCGAAAGGGTTCCCCGCCCCTGGCCAGGTCGGCAAAGAGCCGCCCAAAGGTTTCCACGTCCTGCTCGTAGGTGTGCACGTCGTAGACGTCCGTCTCCACGTGCTGGTAGCCGCTGGTGTCTATGGCCGGCCGCGTGGGGTCAAAGGCCTTGGTCAGGCGGTGGATCTGTCGTATCACCTCCGGGTCCTGATCCCTCTGGGTCTCGTTAAAGGGGCACCAGCCGACGACGGAGGGATGGTTATAGTCGCGCCGGAGCACCTCCATCCACTGGGGCATCATGATCTCCAGGGCTACTGCCTGGCTGACGTCCAGGCCCCAGTTGGGGAACTCGTCCCACACCAGGTAACCCTCGCGGTCCGCCCAGTAGAGGAAACGGGGCTCGAACACCTTTTGATGGAGCCGGGCGCCGTCGAATCCCAGGCTCTGGGCGATGAGGATGTCGTCGTGGAGAGCCTGGTCCGAGGGGGCCGTATAGATGCCTGTGGGATAGAACCCCTGGTCCAACACCAGGCGCTGAAAGAGGGGCTCGCCGTTGAGCAGGATCGCCCGGTCCGAGAGGGAGACGGAGCGCATGCCAAAATAACTCTCCACCACGTCCTTGCTGCCATCCTCGGCGCGCACGGTCAGGGTGAGGTCGTAGAGGGTGGGGTGTCCCGGCGCCCAGAGTTCCATCTCCTGGAGAGGTAGGGTGACGGCGGCGTGATGTCCCGCAAAGGGTATCTCCACATCGCCCACCGGCTCCCCTTCCAGCGTGGCGTGGGCGGAAAGGGTGCCCCGCGAGGGGTCCCCGCCCAGGGTGGCCTCGATGAGCAGCGTCTCGTCCGCCAGGTTCGGCGTCAGGCGCATATCCTGGATATAGGTCTGGGGCACCGGCTCCAGCCACACCGTCTGCCAGATGCCCGTGGTGCGCGTATAGTGGCAGCGGCGCGAATGATAATCGGGGCACTGCTTGCCGCTGGCTATCAGGCTGGACCGCGTCTCATCCTGGGCGTGGATGACGAGGTTGTTGTCTCCCCGTCGCAGGTGGGGGGTGATATCGAAGGAAAAGGGCGTGTACCCTCCCCTGTGCATTCCCACCAGATCGCCGTCCAACCATACATGGGCATCGTGATCCACCGCCCCCAGATGCAGGAGGACGCGCGCCTGCGCCCAATCGGAGGGGATGGACACCTCTCGACGATACCAGACGCCGGGATGAAAATCGACGTCGCCGATGCCCGAGCGTTCGCTCTCGGGGCAAAAGGGCACCACGATCTCGTCTGACAGACGGTCCGCCCCCGGCAGCCCCCGCTCCCTGCCGCTGAGGCCGGGATCGCGGGCGAATTCCCAGGGACCGTTCAGGTTCAGCCATTCGGGGCGTACCTGTTGGGGACGCGGATATTCGGGACGGGGAACGTTCATGCTCTGACTGTCCTTTCCGTTGCCATCATCTTTCCAGGATGCAGGCTATTGTAGAATGCCGCCTTTGACGTGTCAACCTACGGCGAGGTTCGGCATCGCTTTGACCGTTGGCCTTTTCCTATTACACTGAAGGGGAGGTGTTTCTTTGTAAAAGTCAATCGTCTGTAAATCTGTGTGGCACATATAAAGGAGTGTATGCTGGAAGTAGCGATCCGGGCGGTCCGCGAGGTGGGAGAGATACTGTTGGATGGCTTGGGGGATTCTCACGAGATCACCGTCAAGGGAGTGCGGGATATCGCCACAGAGGTGGATCTCCGGGCCGAGCGGACGGCCATCGAGATCATAAAAAAGGGCTGTCCCCAGGCGCGCATCGTGGCCGAGGAATCGAGCGATAAGCGCGTGGAGGAAGAGGACGGCCCCACCTGGTACATAGATCCCCTGGACGGGACCACCAACTATGCGCGGGGTATGCCCACCTTCAGTTGTTCCGTGGCCATGGTGCAGGAGGGGGAGGTGCAGTGCGGCGCCGTCTACGATCCACAACTGGATCATCTGTTCTATGCTCAGCGCGGTGAGGGAAGTTTTCTCAACGGCCAGCGCCTGCACGTCAGCAGACGGGACAGGCTGATGGAGAGCATCCTTCTCCTGGACTGGCCCCGGGATCAGTCATACCGCGAGCAGAGCGCCCGCTTTTTGTGCAAACTGGTCCCCAGGGTGGGGACCGTGCGCTCTCGGGGCAGCGCGGCCCTCAGTTTCTGTTACGTGGCCGTCGGCTGGGCCGACGTCTACTATCAGTTTACCCTCTATCCCTGGGATGTGGCCGCCGGGCTGCTCATCGTCGAGGAGGCGGGGGGTGCCGTCACGAATCTGCGGGGCGAGGCATACGACCTCCACGGTCTCGATTGGCTGGCCTCCAACGGGCTGCTCCACAAGCATGTGCTGGCCTTTGAGCCCTACGGATAGTTACTCCATGCAGTACCCCTCCCCCTCTGCCATCATATGGAGAGGGGGAGGGGAGGCCCACCGCGGGTGGGTCGGAGTGGGGGTGAGGCCCTTGGTCAGAACATTCTGTGACCTGCAGCGGCGCCGCGCTTTGCCCCGCTACTGCTCCTGCTTGACCCCCTCAAACAGGGCCACCACCTCTTCCAGGCGTTCGGGGATGGGAATGCCCGCCGGGCACTCTTCTACGCAGCTCTCACAGGCGATGCATTCCTTGGGAGAGACCTCCAACGACTCATAGATCTCCAGTCCCATGTCGCGGGTATCCTCCGAATACTGCCTGTACACGTATTCGGCACGGAAGGCGTCGGGGATGGGAATGTCCTGGGGGCAGACCGAGAGACAATAGCCGCAGCGCAGGCAATCCTGTTCGTATTTGTAGGTGGTCTGCAGGTCGGCGATGTCCCGGACGAGTTCCCGTTCCTCCTCATCGGTCATGGGCGGCATGTCGCCGATGGGGAGATTTTCCCGCACCTCTCGCACGTAGCGCATGCCCGGGATGACCACGTCCACCTGGGGCTGCGAGAGCACGTGGTGAATACTACCCCTGACCACGGGATCGAACCATTCGCCGTTCGAAGCGCGATGTTTCTCCTCCCGCTCCTCATCGCTCAGGTGCAGGGTCAGCCCGCCGCCAGAGAGGGATTTCATGATAATCACGCCCACGTCATGTTCTTCCGCCAGATCGAGGATGCCGTTGCTCTTGACTCCCTCCTCGTCCAGGGGATTATACAGCAGCATTATGGTCTCGAATTCCCCCGAGCAGATGGCCTCACGCATAACACGCAGGGAGCGGTGGATGCTAATACCTATGTGATCCACCATGCCCTCTTTCCGTGCGCGCTTGGCCGCTGCCAACGCGCCGTCGGGTTGTGTGACCTGCTGCCACAGATCCCAGTTCATCACGTTGTGCAGCTGCCAGACATCGATCCTGCCGGTCTGCAGTTCGCGCAGGCTGGTCTCCAGGTCGCGCATGGCCCCGTCGGCGTCGCGGGTGCCCGTCTTGGTGGCCACGTAGCAGTCGTCCCGCCTCTCTTTCAGCACCAGGCCGATCTTGTGCTCGCTGTCGCTATAGTTTCGTGCCGTGTCGATAAAGTTGATACCATGATCCAGCGCATAGTTGAGGGTCTCGTAGGCCTGTTCCTCGCTCACGTCCGGCAGCTTGATGGCCCCAAAGCCCATATTCGATACTTTTAACCCCGTCTTTCCCAATTCGCGGTATTGCATAAGTTCTCCCTTCTCGTCTGCTGTTGGTTCTGAAGAATGGCGTGCTTGTTAGGCCAGGGCCCGCTCCATCTCTGGAAGTTCCTCCTCGTCGGCCCCTTGCGTTTCGATATCGAACGAGGCATAGTCCAGGAACCTGCTCAAACGGCGCGTCTCCTCGCCCACCAGAGCCACGATGTTGGGCGGCAGCGGTTCGAACAGCCGTACCTGGATGTGGTCGTCTTGAGGTTGGGCATTCCAGATACCCACGATGTACCCATCCAACCACACCGTGCCCAGGGGCTCGCCGACCCGATCAAAGACGCGTTCGCGGTATCGTCGGCTGAGGAAGCGGCTCGTGTCGCTGTAAGCCGTGGGATATGTGTCGTGTGGTGGCAGTAGCGCCACGTCGTGTTCCTCATACCTGTAGGACTGGAGCGCTTCCACTTCTTCCACGTGCATAAAGAACACTCCCTGGGACTTGGCCATCTGTACGCGGGTCAGTTCATCGCCCAAATCCATCAGCGTGCTCACAACTTGGCGCCTGGCGTAACCCCCCAGCCACAACGATATGTCGCCCACGGTGGCGGGACCAAAAGCCTTTATGTAGCCACTTACAACGTGTCGCAGCGCCCCTTTGGCCGAAAAGGCTTCCAGATCGAGCTGTGGCAACCAGGAGGAAAGCGCCTCATACGTGTAGAGCTGGCTGCGCCATCCGCCGCGTGGTCTGGCGCGTACCAGTACGCCCTGGGCACACATGGCGGGAATGAGCTGTGTGCCCAACTTGCTGTAACCCAGTTCCGGGTACTCTGGATCATGGTACACGCGGGTTCCCAGGACGGGCAGGAGCTCTGTTAACTCGGCGATGGTGTGTGCCCCCTGCGAACTTATTACCTCCAGCACGCGCTGGATTAGCGTCTCGTCGCACAGATCATAGTTGATCTCGCATTCTTGATCCGTCCTGGAAAAAAACTGGCTCAGATCCTCCAGCCCCTGCTGGAAAAAGGGTTTGGTCACCTGATAATAGGCAGGATAATCCTCCGCAGGTATCAGGTACAATTGCCCCCGTATGCAGGGGACGCGCAGCAGAGAGCGCTCCTCATACAGCGCGTCGTGCAGGTCTTTTCGTTTGAAATCCCTCATGCGGGGCCAGAGGGAGAGGTAAGGGACGGTGGGACGGGCGGCCCCGATGAGCCCTATGTCCTGTGCCAGGGAGGGAACGCTCCTACCCCGGGCTTTTGTCGTCAGGTGTTGCTTGTGAAATAGATAATGGTTAACTTTGGCTATGGGAAAACGTATGGGCATTTCTCTCCATTCGGATAGGATGCCGATTGTGTTCTTGATGAGCGTGTGATAGATGGTGAATCATTGCCTCGTAGCCCCTTACTCGCGAAAGTGAAAGGCCATCTCTCCCGAGGAGGACGGTGTATAATATGCATACAACGGTTCTTCCCCCTCCGAACGGGAAAGGAGGCGCGGCAGGAGCATGGGGAGATCGGGCACCATCTCTGACCAGGGGAGGCGATCCAGGGGATACCATCTCAACTCTCCCTCGGCACTGGTGCCAAGGTCGGCCGACGGAAGCTTGCCCACAAAGGCAAATAGGATTACCCCTAAATTGGACGTACCGCACACGTGAACGATACCCCGCAAGGAGAGGTCGCTTGCCTCACGACCCGCCTCCTCGCGAGTTTCGCGGTGTGCACTGGACAGGATGTCCTCCCCCGCCTCTACATGTCCCCCCAGGCCATTTAATTTCCCCGGCCAGGGCCGTTTCTCCGCGCCACGGCGTATAAGCAACAGGTTCCTATCATGAGTGAGGAAACTCAGTGTGCGGGGAATGACACCGTAGCGCATGCTCGTCGCGTGCTGCTCTCGCCATCGCATGCCGGGCTCCTTTGCTCCACGATCGTATCTCAAAGGGCCACTCTTTATTGTAGCACAGAGGGCACGGAGGCCAAAACTCCAACATTCCTTTTTGACGCTCTTTGCTGTGCAGGGTAAGATAGCGGGCGATGCTAGCATGTAGCGGGAACGTTCCGTATCCTAAATTCGCACGTGATCACGGGAATGGAAAGGCCACACCCATGCGAGATCGCCCTGTCGCGATTTTGTTTCTGATTCTGAGCTTGCTCCTTGTTTTCCCCCGCGTCGCCAGTGCCGATATGCTGGATCGGACCACCTATGATCCGATGTTTATCTATACTCTCCTCTCCTGGCTCATGCCTTTGGGCATCGCGCTGGTCGCCATCGGGCTCAGCGCGCCCGAGAGGACGCGCCGCGTCATCACCTCGCTGCCCCTGGCCCTGGCCGTCGCGCTAATCGCTTATACCCTCTGCGGATATGCTTTTCAGTTCGGCGGTGTGGGATTGATTTCCGACGATCCCGATGTGGCGGCGCTCATCGCCGAGTGGTCCCCCCTGGATCGGCGCCTGGGACCCGGGTGGGGGTTGCTAGGCTTGAGGGGCTTTTTTTTCACGCCGGATAGCAGCACGGCCACGGAACGCCTGCTCTTTGTCGCACAGTTGGCCTTTCTCACCACCTCGGTGCTCATTCCTCTGATCACCCTCTATGAACGCGTTCATGGTCTGGCACGTTTTTCCCTGGCCTTGCTGGCCGCCTTCTTTTGCTATCCCCTGATGGGGAACTGGGTGTATGGCGGCGGTTGGCTTTCGCAGCTGGGGGAGACGCTGGACTGGGGACAGGGTTTCATAGACCATGGCCTGGCCTCGGCTCATCTCGTCGGCGGTGGACTGGCCCTCGCGGGGCTCATGGCCTTCCGGCATCGCCCAGGGGAAGCGGAGGATGAGGACGCGCCCCAATTGCCCCCAACTCATCTGCCCCTCATGTTGCTTGTCGGCGCTTTTCTGGCCCTCCTGGGGTGGATGGCCGCCGTGCTCTCCTTCCCTCTGGCTGAGGCATCGGGGTCCCCCTGGATCCTCTTTCTGAACGTCCTGTGGGGCGTGGCGGGTGCCGTTTTCGGTTCCCTCTTTTATGGCTGGCTTGTCCGTGGAGAGGCGGATCCCGGTCTGACGGCGCGGGGGATGCTGGCAGGCCAGATCGCCGTCAGCGCCGGGGTTTTGCTCTTTTCCCCGTGGCAGGCCGTCCTCGTCGGTTTCGTGAGCGGGTTGCTCCTGGCACCCGTGATGTACCTTGTGGAGCATATCTGGGGATTGGAAGACCCGAGCGCTGCCGTCAGCGTGCACGGCTTTTGTGCGCTTGTCGGCATCCTGGCCGCTGGCTTGGTCGCATCCTTTGGCGCGGGGGAGGCGCAGCAGCTATACGCCCAGCTCGTTGGCGTGGGATCCCTCCTGTGCCTTTCGTTCCTGTTGCCCGGTGCGCTGTTGGTGCTCATGGTGCGCCTGCAGACCCTGCCTGAGGAACTTGAGGAGCGGGCAAGGGAACGCGCCCTGGCCCTCGAGCGAGAGCGCGCCGCTCAAGAACGCTTGAGGCAACAGGGCTTGTCCCTGACCCTGTGGCAGAGGGTGCGCATGGGCTATCTGCATGTCGTCGCCGCCCCCTCCAGGAGGCTGGCCAAGAGATCGCGGCTGGCCGCGCGAGAGAGGGGTGCGCGGCGCGTTTCTGGGGCACGTGCCGTGCAGGAGCGTTAGCTCTCCTGCCCCTCCAGGGCGATGTGGCAAAGCTCCGTATAGACGGCCCCCGTCGGCTGCAAGTCGCTCTTCATGACGCTCACGGCGTCCACCTGCATTCCTCCTATCTCCTCGCGCGGGGCCTCCTTCGCTATCTGGCCCAGGGCCCTGACGTCCTCGGAGCGTGCCCCCCTTTGGATGCGGGCGAGGGTCAGATGGGGAGTAAAGTCGTGCCGTTCCTCGGGGAACCCCAGGGCCACGATCTCGTGCTCCACCGCCTGCTGCAGGTCGCATAGCGCGTCCACCTCTCCCCCTACGCCGGCCCAGAGAACGCGAGGACGTCTGGTGTTGGGAAAGCACCCCAGACCCGCTATGGCCACAGAGAAGGGCTCATGTCCCTCGCACGCGCGCCGTACCCCCTCGCAGACCTGATCCACTTTTTCTTCTGGTATATCTCCCAGAAACTTGAGGGTCAGGTGGATGCTCTCCTTCCTTACCCACCGCCCGGCTTTGCCTCCCTGGGCCTGCTTGAGGCGATCCTGCAATTTCCCCAGTGCACTGAGAGCCTTTTCTGTGAGTTCGATGGCGATAAAGGTTCGAATAGAGGCCATGGATGACTCCTTTCTCCTTCAGATCAACAGATCGATGGCATTCTCGCCCAACACCCTTTGCCGCGTTTCGGACTTGAGACTCGCGTTTTCCATGTAACGCAAAAAGCGCTGTGGTTCGACAAGGGGATAGTCACTGCCGAAAAGGATCTTGTCCGGGATCCACCGCGTAACGTGTTTGAAGATGCTCGCCTCATAGAGGTAAGGTGAGGCGGCCGTGTCATAGTAAACGTTTCGCAACGCATCGCGGACCTCGGGCATCAGCTCGTAAAAGGGCAATCCCCCTCCCCAATGGGCCAATATGATGACGTTGTCCGGATAGCGTTTGGCCAGGGCGAGGGCTTCCCGTGGTCCCTGCGTTCCCTTGCCGGCGTACATGTGCCCCACCGGTTCATTGACGTGAAACAATACCGGTACCTCAAACTCCTTTGCCGAACGCATGAGGGGCGTCAGGAGGTCGAAATCCGTCACGGTGAACCCCTGCCCATCGGGCAATAGTTCGCCGATTCCCCTGGCCCCCCGCTCCAGGCAGCGGCGTGCTTCCCGCACGGCCTCTCTGCCGGCGCGGGGGGATACCTGAACAAAGGGTATCAGGCGCCCTTTGTGTTCGGCCGCGGCGTCCAGTATATACTCGTTACAGGCCCGACACAGGGCCAGATCCGCAAAGGCGAAACCAAAGGTGACAGCCCTTTCGACGCCCCCCTGGTTCATGGCTTTCAACAGATCGTCCGCCTCGGCCATGGGCGCTTGGGGATCGGCATATAGCTGATCAAACCAGTGGTCGTATTCCCGATATCTTTGGCGCCCGGCGATGATATCGGGAGGAAAGATGTGGGTGTGACAGTCGATTATTCGCATGCTTTCATTCTCCCTTGGCTGTGGCGCGTTGTCAAGTTTCTGGACAGGCGACCGCATTCACGGTATAGTTGTCGTATGAACGTGCGACTCGTGCACAATCCGGTAGCTGGTCAACACGATGTGGAAGAACCCCTGCGGCAGGTTGTTGATTTTCTCGAATCTCAGGGGTGGGAAGTCTCTATATCCCGCACGCGCGGGTCGGGGGACGCCACGCTCTATGCACGCGAGGCTGCGGCTGAGGGTAGCGACCTCGTGGTGGCCGTCGGTGGCGACGGTACGTTAGGGGAGGTGGCCACGGGCCTCGCGAGATCCAATACTGCGCTGGGTGTTCTGCCGGTGGGGACGGGCAACGTCTGGGCGCATATGTTGGGGATTCCCATATGGACCCCCAATCGCCGTTCGGCGTTATTGGAAGCGGCGCGTATATTGGTGGAGGGCAAGAGGGTCACCATCGATTTGGGCCAGGTGGGGGATCGCTACTTTGTCCTGTGGACGGGTGTGGGGCTCGACGCGCAGATCGCCCATGACGTGGAACCCTACCGGGAGCTTCGCCGCCAACTCGGCAATCTACCCTATGTCATATCCGCTATCAGCCTCGGCCTGCAGTTGCGTGGCACCCAGATGAGCGTTTCCGTGGATGGGGAGACCGTGCAACAGCGGGCCATTCTCGTTTTGGTGACCAATGTGCAGCTTTATGGAGCCTGGCGCGTCGCTCCTCAGGCAAAACTGGACGATGCCCTATTGGAGGTATATATTGCCAGGGGAGGAAGTGCATTGGATGTGGCGCGGCACGCGATCTCTGTACTGCGGGGCAAGCAGTTGGAGAACCCCGAGATCGACGTGTATCGTGGGAGACAGATAACCGTACGCGGCGAGAAGGCCTTGCCCGTGCATGTGGATGGCGATCCGGCGGGATACACGCCGGTCACGATCTCGGTGGCGGCCAAGGCTTTACAGGTTGTCGTCCCTTCGCGGGGTACCGAATCCCTGTTTGAGGGTTTTGAGTCCTCCGATGAGAAGACAGTTCCTTTGAGGCAACGCATCCTGGATGATCTACGCCAGGAGGGGGAACGTTTTCTGGGGATGGAGGAGAGCTGAGAGCGTGCCTTTTTGCCGTCTCGTGGGCGAAAAAGGCCTTTTTTGACAGGAAAAAAGTCTGTGATACAATTCACAATGTCTGGGGATTAATTTATATAATCTTTTATCCTGGGATTTTAGCGAGTTGATGTGACACATGCTTTTGGAAAAAGTACGTTCCGTTCTTGATGGTAGGTCCGTCTCGCATGAGGTGGATATGACCCTTTATGTGGAGAATGGTAGCGCGGCGGATCTCATGAGCGACGTGCTGGCCATCAGCCATACGGATGCCCTGTTGCTGACTGGCCTGACCAATCCACAGGTGATCCGGACGGCAGAGATGGCGGACATCAAAGCTGTGGTCTTTGTACGGGGCAAGTATCCACCTCCTGAGACGATCGCCCTGGCGGAAGAGAAGGGAATTCCCCTTCTTTCCTCCCCCTATACCATGTATGAGAGCTGTGGGCGCCTTTATCAGGCGGGGTTGAGGGGAAAAAAGATATCCGATCTGGCCGCCGAGAGATGGCGTCAGGCCTTTGATGAGGATTAGCCAGGAGCGGGGGCGTGATTTTTGTTGCCCACGCGCCAGTCTGGTGGTGAGACATTTGGGCGGGAGTTGACTTGTGGATCGGGTGACGTCAGAGTTTACCAAGGTCCAGGAGCTGATCTACGAGCTCAAAATTGAGCAGATCATGACCGAGGATGTCATCACCGTAACGCCCTATTGTTCCATACGTGAGTTGAGGCGCATTCTGCGTGAGCGGGGTATCTCTGGCGTGCCGGTGATGGAAGACGGCAGCCTCGTTGGCGTGATAGATTTGGAGGATGTGGTCAAGGCCTTGGAAGAGGGAGCCTTTACGGCCTCTGTGGCCGAGAGGATGACCACCAACGTGCAGACCGTACGGGCCGATGAGACGGTGGTAAAGGCGGTCAACCTTTTTAGCATGTTCGACGTGGGACGCCTGCCCGTCGTCGATGCCAAGGGAGACCTCATCGGCATCCTGACCAAGGGCGATATCGTTCGTGGCCTGCTCTGGCAGATGGGCGTGCGCTGGCAGGCCGAGGAGATCGAGCACTATCGGGCCAGCCACATCTTTGAGGATATAGACTCGGACGAGACGACCTTGATCCTCAAGTACCATGTGGAGCCTCACGATTTTGTCAGCGGCGGTGAGGCTTCCAGCAAGATCAAGCGCGCCCTGAAACGCCTGGGAGCACATCCCAACATCGTGCGACGCGTTGCCCTGGCCTCGTATGAGGCAGAGATGAATGTGATGATTCATAGCAAAGGGGGAGAGATCGTCGCCCAGATAGGGACCGACCGCATAGAGATCACGACGACGGATAAAGGACCCGGCATTCCCGACATCGAAAAGGCGTTGGAGCCGGGCTTTTCTACGGCACCGGACTGGATTCGCGAGTTGGGTTTTGGGGCTGGTATGGGCTTGAGCAATATCAAAGCGTGTTCGGATGAGATGCACCTGGAGTCCGAGGTGGGAGTCGGCACGCGATTGCGGATAATCTTTGAGCTGGAATAGCTACTAAAGGAGCAAGGTGACAGTTCAAGAGATCGTTGAGGCACTGGAACTAAAAGTCGTCGCTGGCACATCTGGCCTGCACAGGGAGGTCACGGGGGGCTATGCCTCGGACCTGTTGAGCTGTGTGATAGCGGGCGCCAGCGAGGGGAATATCTGGGTCACTTTGCAGGCCCATCCTAACATCGTCGCCGTGGCCGATTTGCTGGAGTTGGCGTGCATCATCGTCAGCGAGGGTATGGAACCCGATGAGGAGACATTGGGACGGGCGAATGAGAGCGATATGCCTATCCTGCTTTCCGAGGAGAGTACCTTTACCCTGGTTGGTAAGTTGTTCCAACGGGGCGTTCGCGAGTCGGAGGATGCGGGTCAGGCGTAGGGTATGCAGGCCCTGTTGGCGGATCTACACGTACACACGGTCCTGTCACCCTGTGCAGAAATCGAGATGATTCCCCCCCTCATCATCAAGAGGGGGCAGGCTCTGGGACTGGATATGATCGCCATCACGGATCACAATGCGGCAGGGAACGTCGTGGCCGTGGAGCGTGCGGCGGAGGGTACTGGCATCACCATCATTCCTGGCATGGAATTGCAGA
Source organism: uncultured Anaerolineales bacterium (assembly GCA_964567975.1). Taxonomy (GTDB): domain Bacteria; phylum Chloroflexota; class Anaerolineae; order UBA1429; family UBA1429; genus JAWLEV01. The sequence goes on from CAZMOW010000002.1 coordinate 57,004, forward strand.
CGCGGGAAGAGGTGCACCTGGTGTGTCTTTTTGGCACCACGGACCAGGCGCTTTCCTGGCAGGAGGTGGTATTCGCACATCTTCCAGAGAGAAAGAACGAACCGAAATTCTTTGGTGTGCAGCTCCTTGTCGATGAGACGGGCGATCTGCTGGATAGAAACGAGCGGTTGCTGTTGACGTCGGTCGATCTGTCCATCGACGAGGCGGTCGACAAGGTGCGCGACTTGGGGGGATTACCCATCGCCGCACACGTGGATCGGCGCGCTTACGGCCTGTTGGCTAATCTGGGCATGGTGCCGGTAGGGTTGAACGTGGCGGCTCTGGAGCTTTCAAGACAAAGCGCTCCAGAGGATTTTTTGAGCGCACACAAAGAGTTGCGGGGGTGGCCCGTTATCGTGTCGAGCGACGCGCACCGCTTGAGCGAACTGGCTGTCACTATGCGCTTTCAGGTGCAAGAGCCCTCCGTTCGCGAAATCGAGTTGGCTTTACGGCAGAAAGAGGGGCGCCGGGCCGAGATGTTGGTCTGACTGCAACAGGGAGATCCCGCCCGGTTGGTTTTTGGAGGTACGTAGAGATGATCATACATTTGTTGGAGGAATTGACGTGGTAGCAGACGTTACAGAGACTGAGACCCATGAGGAAGAACTGGATTTGGCCCCTCTTGACGAGGCGCTGGATGGGTATGCAGAAGGTGAGGGAACGTTGATCGCCGCACTTCAGACAGCCCAGGAGCTATACGGCTATCTTCCGGAATGCACCCTGCGACTTATTTCCGAGCGGCTCGATGCATCCCTGAGTCAGGTCTATGAGGTGGCCACTTTTTATGCCCAGTTCTACTTGGAACGAAGAGGACGACACATAGTGCGCGTCTGTGACGGTACGGCGTGTCACGTTCGCGGGGCGCCCAAAATCATCAGGGCCCTGGAACGGGAGTTGGGTATCGAGGCGGGGGAGACGACGCCCGATTATCGGGTGACCCTGGAAATGGTTTACTGTTTGGGATCCTGTGGACTCTCGCCCGTCGCCGTTATCGATGGCGACGTGATTGGTCGGCTGGTTCCCGAAAAGGCTGTGGAGTTGGTGAACGAACTGGAATAATGCTTGAGCTCTCGCTTCACATCCTGGACCTTTTGCAGAATGCCTTGGAGGCGGGAGCGACCTATATCGAACTCGAGATTGTGGAGAATATCGCGCAGAATCGCCTATCCATATCTGTGGAGGATAACGGGCGAGGAATGGATAAAGAAGCCCTGGTCCGTATCGATGATCCTTTCTTCACCACGCGCGAGACCAGGCGCGTGGGGTTGGGGATCCCGTTGCTCAAGGCGGCCGCCAGGCGTTGTAACGGCGATGTGGAGGTCATATCAAAAGTGGGGGTGGGGACGCGCGTGGAGGCGAACTTTGAGAGGGAGCATATCGACAGGGCGCCTCTGGGCGATATGGTCAGCACCCTGTTGGGTTTCATCTTGACGTCTCCAGCAGATGGGAAAATGTGTGATATTCGCTATACCCATCGCCTCGACGGGCGGACTTTTACTTTTGATACGCGAGAAATACGAGAGGTCTTGGGGGATGTTCCCTTGACGCACCCTCGCGTTCGCCGGTGGATGGAAGCTTTTCTGCAGCAGGGGTTCGCTGATTTGCGTCGAGCCCCCTCTTTTTGATACGGTTTTATCAGAGCGGGCAGAATATACTCGAGCTTGTTTAGTGCGTTTCTAGTAGGAGATGAGATATGCCCAGATTGGAATCATTAGAAGATTTGCGTGCCTTGCGCACCGAGGTGCAGGAGGAGATGACGGTTCGTGGAGAGACGGAAACCGCTATCACGGTGGGTATGGGCACGTGTGGTATCGCGGCGGGCGCCCGAGAGACGATGCGCGCGATCCTCAGAGAGTTGGAGGACAGGGATATTGACGCCCACGTAAAGACGGTGGGTTGCATCGGCATGTGCGCCAATGAACCGTTGGTGGACATCAAGCAGGGTGACGAGCCGAGGATAACCTATGGAAACTTGACAGCGGCCAAGGTTCCTCAGTTAATAGAGGAACACCTGATCAAGGGGAACGTCGTTGAGGACTGGGTATTGGGTAGATTGCGGGAAGCGTAAGATGACGGATATAAAAGATAAAGAGACGGTTGGAGGACAAGTGATGTCGGAACCCGTATATCGGGCAGATGTTCTGGTGTGTAGTGGTACAAGTTGTACAGCGTCGGGATCCCTTTCGGTGCTTGAGGCCATGAAAGCGGAGATCGGCCGCCGGGGCCTGGAGGAAGAGATCCGCGTGGTGGAGACGGGCTGCCGTGGCTTTTGCGCCATGGGGCCGGTGATGATCATCTATCCCGAGGGGCTTTTCTATTGTCAGGTGGAGGCCTCGGACGTCGAGGAGATCGTCGAGGAGACGTTGATTAAGGGGCGTGTGGTGGAGCGGCTCACATACGAGGAGCCGAGCACCCATGAGAACGTCCCCTTTTACGACGACATCCCCTTCTATGGCAAGCAGCGCCGCATCACGCTGCGCAACTGTGGCCTCATCGATCCCGAAAGTATCGAGGAGTATATCGCTCGGGGTGGATATGAGGCTCTGGGCAAGGTGTTAAGCGCCATGACCCCAGAAGAGGTGATCGATGAGGTCAAGAGCTCAGGTCTGCGAGGGCGTGGTGGCGCCGGGTTCCTCACGGGACTCAAGTGGGAGTTTGCGCAAAAGGCCCCCGGCGATGTCAAGTACATCGTCTGTAACGCGGACGAGGGAGACCCGGGGGCCTTTATGGATCGCTCCGTATTGGAGGGAGATCCCCACTCGGTGCTTGAAGGCATGGCCATCGCCGCCTATGCCATCGGTGCCCATGAGGGCTATATTTACTGTCGCGCCGAATATCCCCTAGCCATCAGGCGTTTGAATATGGCCATCGAGCAGGCCGAGGAATACGGCCTGCTGGGCGGGGGTATCCTGGGAACGGATTTCGATTTCACCATCCGCATCAAGGAGGGAGCCGGCGCCTTTGTCTGCGGCGAGGAGACGGCACTCATCGCTTCCATCGAGGGCAGGAGAGGGGAACCCCGTCCTCGGCCGCCCTTTCCCGCTGTTTCAGGCCTGTGGGGCAAGCCGACGAATAACAATAACGTCAAGAGCTATGCCAATGTGCCCCAGATCATCGCCAATGGTGCGGAATGGTTCTCCTCCATCGGCACAAAGAGGAGCCCTGGGACAGCGATCTTTGCCCTTACCGGCAAGGTGCGAAACACTGGCCTGGTGGAGGTCCCCATGGGCATCACCCTGGGAGAGATCATCTTTGACATCGGCGGGGGCGTAGCCGACGGGAAGCAATTCAAGGCCGTGCAGACCGGCGGTCCCCTGGGAGGCTGCCTGCCCGCCTCGGGATTGAACCTTAACGTGGACTTTGATTCGCTCGAGCAGGCCGGTGCGGTGATGGGCTCTGGTGGTATGATCGTCGTCGATGAGGATACCTGCATGGTCGAGTTGAGCAGGTTCTTTTTGACCTTTGCCGTCGCCGAATCTTGTGGCAAGTGTGTGCCCTGTCGCGTGGGGGGCAGGCGCATGTTGGAGATATTGACCCGCATCACCGAGGGCAAGGGCAAGATGGAGGATCTCGACACCATCGAGGAGATCGCCGAGGGCATGTCCTCCAACGCCCTGTGTGCTCTGGGCCAGCTCACGCCGGGCCCCGTCATGAGCGCCCTGCGCTACTTCCGTGACGAGTTCGAGGCGCACATCCTGGAGAAGCGCTGCCCCGCGGGCGTGTGCCCCGATCTGGTGCACGCTCCCTGTGTAAACGCCTGTCCTGCAGGCGTCGACGTCTCCAGCTATGTTTCCCTGGTCTCGCAGGGTAAATACGCGGAGGCATTGGAGATCCACCGCAGGCGAAATCCCTTTGCCCTCATCTGTGGACGTGTCTGTCCGGCGTTCTGCGAGGACCGCTGCCGGCGGGGCATGTTGGACGATCCGGTGGCCATCCGACATATCAAGCGCTTTATGGCTGATCATGAGCTGGAAAACCCCTGGACGCCGCCCCAGTTGGAGCCCGACAAAGAGGAAAAAGTGGCCGTCGTCGGCGCTGGACCGGCCGGGCTGACGGCTGCACTGCGCCTGGCCCAGTGGGGCTATGAGGTGACCGTCCACGAGGCGTTGCCCGTCGCGGGGGGCATGATGGCGGTGGGCATCCCCGAATATCGTTTGCCCCAGGATATACTGGAGATGGAGATCGAGAATATCAAGCGCGCTGGCGTGGAGATCGTTCTCAACAGCGAATTGGGCAAGGACTTTTGCCTCGACGACCTTCTTGAGGATCAGGGATACAACGCCGTGGTATTGGCGGTTGGGGCCCACGTGAGCCGCTCCCTGCATATCCCCGGCGAGGACCTGGAGGGCGTGTGGGGCGGTACCGAGTTCCTCAAAGACGTGGTCCTTGGTAGCCCCCCTGAGCTTGAGGGCAAGAGCGTGGCCGTGGTGGGTGGAGGGAACTCGGCCATAGACGCGGCCCGCACAGCGATCCGCCTTGGGGCCTCGGACGTGCATCTCGTCTATCGTCGCCGTCGTGAGGATATGCCCGCCGAGGATCTGGAGATCGAAGAGGCTCAGGAAGAGGGGCTGGAACTCCATCTACTGACCAATCCCACGCGCGTCCTGGGCGAGGGGAAGGTCGAAGGCATGGAAGTTGTGGAGGAGGAGCTGGGCGAGTTCGACAACAGCGCCCGCCGCCGGCCCCAACCAAAAGAGGGCAGCGAGTACGTCATGCCCGTGGATGTGATCATCACCGCCATCGGCCAGGGCGTGGACGTCGGCTGCGTAGAGGAGGGATGCGATATCGAGTTCGAGCGCAATGCTACGGTGAAAGTGAGCGATGTGGGCTCGGAGCGTGGCGAACTGCGCACGACGAGAGATGATGTGTTCGCCGCTGGCGACGCTGTCCTGGGGCCGGCGACCGTTGTGGAGGCCGTGGATCATGGCAACAAGGTAGCCCTGGCCGTGGACAAGTACCTGCAGAACGGTTTGGCTCTGCCCAAGGACGACTGGTTGGCGTACGAAAAAGTTCCCCTCACGTGGGAGATGGAAGAGTACGCTGAGGCGACCCGCCCCGAGATGCCTGTGCGCGAGGCCTCCGTCCGTCGCGATGACTGGGAGCAGATCGAACTCGGCTTCCGTGAGACGGTCTGCCGTGAGGAGTGCAAGCGCTGCCTGCGGTGCGACCTTGAAGAAGAATAACGGAGACATCGATGACGCGTGAGATGGTGGGGGAGTATGTGCAAGAGGCCTTTGCCCGGGGGGAATCCCTGGCTCTGGATATATCCTCTCTACTTCTCGTCGGCTATGGTAACATCAGCCGACGCGATGATGGGGTGGCACTGCACATCCTTCGCCGCCTGAGAAAGCGCCTCGGGCTTTTGCTGGATGACTGGGAGGCCAACACGGTCTTGTGTCCCCATGATGGGGCACGCAAGCCGCTGGCCATGATCTGCGTGCATCAGCTTGCCCCAGAGTTGGCCGAGTTGGCAGCCGAATACGACGCCGTCATCTTTATCGACGCACACGTGGCGGCTGCGGATTGGGAGCCTGTGGCCTGGCAGGAGATATCTCCCGCTTATCAGGCGGGGATGCTTGGTCACCATCTCAAACCCAGTGTCGTGTTGGCCCTGAGCCGTTCCCTCTATGGGGGCTGCCCCGGGGGGTATACGCTCTCGGTGTTGGGGTACGATTTCGATTTCGGGGAGGAATTATCGTCGGATACTTCTGAGCTGGCCAATGAGGCGGTATCTTTTCTGATGGGTTTGATACAGGCTGAGGGACTGGCGCCGTCGTGAACGTGCCATTTTATATATATTACGAAATTCGTAAAAAATCCTTTTAATGTTCTTGAAATTCGTAGATTTATACGGTATAATACGATAGAAATCGTATTTGCCCGGTGGCCCTTTTGTAGGAGGAACCAAAATTATGCCAGATGTACGTGTGACAATCGATGGCAAGGAGGTTTCGGTGCCCGCGGGAGGTACCGTTCTCGACGCGGCAGAAGCTGCGGGGATCGAGATCTCTACACTGTGTGATCATCCGGCGGTGGAGCCCATCGGCGCCTGCCGCATGTGTCTCGTGGAGGTGGAGAAGCAGCGTGTTCTGCAGCCCGCGTGTACCTTCCCCGTTTCGGATGGTATGGTTGTCCATACCAAGTCCGAAAAGGTTATCAAAGCACGTCGCTTTGTGCTGCAGTTGCTTTTCTCGGAACGCAACCATTTCTGCATGTACTGTCAGATGAGCGGCAGTTGCGAGCTTCAGGATCTCGCCTATGAATACAACCTCGATCACTGGACATATGAGCGCCCCTTCCCCAAGCTCGCCGTCGATGCCTCTCGCGAGTACTTTATCATGGATCACAATCGCTGTATCCTATGTCGACGGTGCATCCGCGTGTGCGACGAGCTTGTGGGCAATAAGACGTTGGGTGTAAAGAACCGGGGAACCAACAGCATGATCATCGCCGACCTGGATATCCCCTTTGGCGAGTCGAGTTGCGTGTCGTGCGGTACCTGCCTTCAGGTGTGCCCCACCGGCGCGTTGGCCGACCGCGCCAGCGCTTATATGGGTGCCGAGGACGAGATAGACAGGATCAAGTCGCGGTGTGTGGCCTGTAGCGTGGGGTGCGGCGTGGAGCTCATCGTGCGCCAGAATCGTGTCATTCGTATCGAGGGCGACTGGGACGCGGAGCCCAACGACGGCCTGCTCTGTGAGATAGGGCGATTCCATCCCCTGCATGAGCAGCGTCAGAGGGTGTATAAGCCCCTTGTCAGCGGGGAGGATGGTTTGCAGGAGACGGATTGGGAAGAGGCCGTGACACTGGCCGCCGAAAAGATAAAGGGGGCGGACGATGATCTCGTCTCCGTCGTTTCGGGCTTTGCCTCCACCGAGGCCGCGGAAGCGGTGGTCGATCATCTGCCAGGCCGAAAAGTGGCCATGGAGGGCCCCACACCGGATGTGGAAAGTGCGTCCCTGTCCACCCTGGATGAGGCCGACCTCTTTATCGTGGTCGATACCGATCTCACCGTCGATTACCAGGTGGCGGGCTTTGCCATAAAGCGAGGCTTTCGCCATAGGGGCGCACGCCTCATCATCATAGACGAGGAGGAGAATGGGCTGGATGCCTGGGCCTCCGAGAAACTTTTGCCTGAGGAGGCGGGAGAGGTTCTGGATAGGGCCGAGGATGCCGAGTACCCCGTCATCATCTGCGATGTGGATGGCGTGGAACTGGCACAGTCCCTTGCGGAAGAGATTGCCGATTCCGATCTGGTCGTCTTTGCCCCTGGGGGGAACAGCCTTGGTCTGGGGGAAGCGGGGATAGAGGAAGGTTTGACGAAGGATGATAGGGCCTCTGTCTACTATGTCCTGGCCGCCGAGGCGCCCGAGATGGACGGGGTGCTGTCGCAAGTCCTGAGTGGGGCCGATTTCGTGATCGTACAGGCTTCTTTCCGGGAGCCCTGGGAGGAGGTGGCGGATGTGATATTGCCCTCCCCCATCACCTCGGAGAAGGATGGCACGATGATCAATGCAGAAGGGTGTGTCGGGCAAATAGTGGCCGGCGTGGACAGGTCGTTGCCCGGTGAGGTAGAGGTTATCGAGAGGATTAACAGGCGCATCCGGGCGGCGGCTCCCTCTGCCGGGGAATAGCCGTCGGGTTTGCAGCCTTGGATATGAATGTGATAGGTAATATAGAGAAATCCGGCAGCGATCTTTGAGGAGGATATATAGTGGCAAAAGTAACAGTTTGCACAGATTGGTTGGACGTCTGCTCTGGCTGCCATATGTCACTTTTGGACGTCGATGAACGTCTTGTGCAGCTATTGGAGCATATACAGCTTCTTTCCTCTCCCATCACAGACCTGAAGCATCCCCCCAAGGAGGGGTGTGATGTGGGTATCCTGACGGGAGCGGTAAGCAATGATCATCAGCTGGCGGTGACCGAGGAGATGCGCGAGCGATGCGATCTGCTGATCTCCCTGGGGGATTGTGCGGTGTTTGGTGGGATCTGCGCCATGCGCAATTTCTTTGACGTGGAGGATGTGTTGAAAAGGGCCTACGTGGATACCGAGAGCACGGCCCCTGGGCAAGAGGTGCCCCGCTCGCCCGAGATTGCCAAGTTGTTCCCCCAAGTCAAGGCCGTGAACGAGGTGGTGGAGGTCGATCTGCACGTTCCGGGGTGCCCCCCTCCGGCCGACGGAATTTGGTACGTTCTCACCGAGCTTTTGGAGGGCCGTATCCCCGTCATTCCCGAAGAGTTGTTGACCTATGATTGATGGAAGTGGAAGCCACTTGCCCCACAGGCTTTTTATACAGGAGAGATAGATAATGGGTCGAAAAATAGCAATTGAACCAGTAACGCGTATTGAGGGACACGCGCGCGTCACGGTACATCTCGATGACGGCGGTCAGGTTGAGCATGCCTATATGCACGTGGATCAGTTTAGGGGTTTTGAAAAGTTCTCCGAGGGTCGGCTCTATTACGAGATGCCCGTGATCACGCCGCGTATCTGCGGTATCTGCCCCGTAAGCCATCATCTGGCCTCGGCCAAGGCGTGCGATGCGCTGGTGGGGGCCGAGCCTCCTAGGCCGGCCACGCTGTTGCGGAGACTGCTCCATAAAGGACAGTTGATACAGTCGCACTCTATGCACTTTTTCCATCTGGCTTCGCCCGATCTGCTCCTCGGCTTCGACGCCGATCCTGCCGTGCGTAACGTGGCGGGCCTCTTGGAGGTGAACCCCGATCTGGCCCTGAAAGCGGTCAAGCTGCGCAAGTATGGGCAGGAGATCATCGAGCGTGTGGGCGGGCGCCGCATTCACATGCACTGGGCCGTGCCCGGCGGCGTGAGTGCCCCCCTCTCTCAGGAGGATCGGGATTATATACTTTCCCAGGTCGATGAGATGACTGGCTATATCCAGGAGGGTATTGAGATCGCCAAGGATTGGTTGGAAGCCAATCAGGATTTGGTCGCGAACTTTGCCAATTTCCCCTCCAATTATTTGGGTATGGTGAACGATGGCGCCCTAGAAGTGTACGATGGACCCGTGCGCCTGGTGGATGAGGACGGAGAATTGTTGGAAGAGTTCGATGGGCGTGACTATTTGGACTATATCGAGGAGCGCGTCGAGGATTGGACCTATCTAAAGTTCCCCTACTACAAAGAGATGGGTTGGCCCGAGGGGACCTATCGGGTGGCACCCCTGGGACGCCTGAACGTCGCCGATCGCATCTCGACGCCGCTGGCCAATGAGGAGTTCCTGGCGTTCAAGGCCCTGTCCGACGGGCCGGTGGAGCCCTCCCTCTATTATCACTATGCCCGTCTCATTGAGGCTCTCTACTGCATAGAGCGTGTGCAGGAGTTGTGCGAGGACGAGGATATCCTCTCTCAGGACATCCTTAACACGCGCGTCGATATGCAGGAGGAGGGCGTGGGCGTCATCGAGGCGCCCCGTGGCACGCTGTGGCATCACTACTGGGTGGACGATAACGGTGTGATACAAAGGGCCAATCTTATCGTGGCTACTGGTAACAACAACTGGGCCATGAACAAATCCGTGGAGATGGTGGCCAAGGCCTTTGTGGATGGCAACGATCTGACGGAGGGCATGCTCAACCGCGTCGAGGCTGCCATTCGCTGCTACGATCCCTGTCTTTCCTGCTCCACCCATGCCCTGGGTCAGATGCCCATGGTCATCGATGTCCTCGATACCGAGGGCGAGCAGGTGAAGCAGTTCCGCCGCGACTAGCATCGGCCACGCATAGATACCACGAGAAGACACGGCCTTTTGACGTAAAGGGCCGTGTCTTTTACACTCTGGGGAGATAGAGATTCCCACGAATAGGGGGAAAGATATGTGGATAAAATCACCACAGGAGATCATCGCCGCCTCCTGCAATGCGGGGTGTGTCAAGGCAGATCTGTCCATCCTCGAGGAAGTGACGCTGGGATTTTTGGCAGGAACTTTTGTCGCTCTGGGGGGTATGTTGGCCGTCATGGGGCAGGGGAGCGCGGGACTCAACCTACCGGCGTTAGCCTTTGCCGGCCTTGCTCCCCTGGGCATCCTGCTGGTCGTCATCACGGGAGCCGAGCTTTTCACCATCAATTGCGCCATCATGCCGCCCGCCAGTTTGGTGGGTGCGGTCAGTTGGCGAAATTTGGGGCGGAACTGGCTTTTTGTTTATCTGGGAAACTTGTTGGGCATCCTGTTCGCGGCGCTGGTTCTGGCCTATGGGACGGGGATCGTCAACGTGAATGTCGGCGGCCCGGGCGCAGAGCTGGGGGCCGCGGCGGCCATGTTGGCAGAGCGCAAGGTGGTATTGGGCTGGGGGGCGCTGCTTCTTCGCGGCGTGGGATGCGGCTGGCTCATGGGGTTGGGTGTCTGGCTGGCTTTTGCGGCCGATGACCTGCTGGGTAAGCTGGCCGGTCTGTGGCTTCCCATCATCGCCTTTATGCTGCTGGGGTTCGAGCATGGAATTGCCAATGTCTTTTTTATCCCTTTGGGGATGATGAACGGCGCCGCAGTGGGCGTCTTCCGGTTCCTGTTTGGCAATCTGCTGCCTGTGACTCTGGGGAACGTCATCGGGGGCGCCGGTTTCGTCGGTGTGCTCTACTGGTGGCTGTACGCCAGAGAGTAGCCTTTGGAAACAGAAGGAGTTCTTATGACGGAAGTCGACTTTGCCCGCTCCTGGCGCGCCTGGTCGTTCGATGGGGATGGAGGCGAAGAAAAAGAGATCGAAATAGTGCGCGAGGAGCCCCTTTCTCTGCATATCAACGGCAGACAGGCGGCCCTCCTGATGCGCATGCCCGGTAGGGAGAGGGCGTTGGTGGCCGGATTCTGCGTCAGCGAGGGGCTGGTCAAGAGCTTTTCCGACGTGCTGACCATTCAGCACTGTGGGCAGACGTCCGGCGTCACTGAGGCAGAGTCGTCGGACGGCGAGGCGATCATATCGCGCAATCGCGCGCACGTCGTGGTGCGTCCGGAGGGCCTGCAGGAGGAGGCGCGCCTGGAGGTGGTGCGCCTGATCCGCGCGGGCTGCGGCGCCGTGGATGTGGATCGCTCCGAACTACCGCTGCCCACGGTGAGCGAGGGGCCTGAAATCAACTATCAGATTCTTTTTGGCCTTTCGAGGGACATGCGCGATGCTCAGCGCGTGCACAAGCGCGTGGGCGGTGTCCATGCCGCCGCCCTCTATGATGTTGAGGGGCAGCGCGTGGTGCTCTGCGAGGACGTGGGGCGCCACAACGCGGTGGACAAGGTCATCGGTTACTGTCTCCTGCACGACGTACCCCTCTCGGACAAATTACTGCTCTGTTCCGGACGCCTCAGTTACGAGATGGTCACCAAGGCCATCCGCATGGACATTCCGGCCCTGGCTTCCATGTCCTCTCCCACCTCGTTAGCCGCGCAGATCGCCGATCAGTTCAACCTGACCATGATCGGTTACCTGGGCGGACAGCGTATGACCGTGTATACGCACCCGGAGCGGCTGCGCGCTGTTCCTCAATGATCCCTGGTCGCCAGGACGAGGCTGGTTAGTCGATATTCCTCGCCCTTTGCCCCCTGAGGGTGCAATGTGAGGTCGTATGTGCCCGGCGCGATATCGGGTATGGGGAAGGGATGGATATCGCGTACCTTTTCTTCCTCTCGCCATTCCTCTGGTGGAAATGCTCCGCCCGTTATCTGTAGGTTCGTCTGCCACACGGCATGACCATTGCGCCGCAGACTAAGGATCATCTCCTGCGGTGCGGCGCTCTCATTCTCCGTGGTCCAAAAGAGGACCAGCTTGACTGTCTGGCTTGGGCGTAGGGATTTGGGTTCTCCTTCGTGCTCGTGTCCCGAGCGGTACAGGCTGTATCCCAGCAGGCGCAGCGGACCCCACGACGCTTCTGGCCGCGAGGAGACAGCATGCTGTATATCCAGGGCCGATTTTGGTGGCGGGGCGGCGGGAATATTGACAGAGATTTTTCGTAGATCGATGGAGGTTTCTCCCTCTTGGATTGGCAGCCGCGTCCCGTCAGCAAGATCGTACAGCCCCGCGCGCAATCGGTACACGCCCGGGAAGGTCCCTGTGGGGATGAGGATGCCGTGATTATCCGTGATCACCTCTCCCACCTCCCAATCGGTGGTCAACCGCCTTCCCCCGCCCGGCTCCGTGTCCCGTTGGGCCACGATGTTGCCCTGTTCGTCCACTAGGTGGAGGAAGACTTTGTAGCGCTCCTCCAGGGGGGTCAGGGCCTCCCAAAAGAGGGAGAGCTGGACGATCTCGCCACTCTTGGGCTGCGGCGTGAGGAGCGTATAACCTCGCAGGCGCACTTTCTCGCCCAACAAATAGTCCGTCCGCTCTTGAATTCCCGTGGTCGATTCCTGGGGCACGGCATAGACGAGGAGGCGTATATTGCCGAACCAACTGTCCATGGCCTTGTAGCAGTGGGCGTCGAGCCAGTCCTCCACAAAACCCTCGGGATCGCTCTCCTGTGTGGCCCAAAAGATGCCATAGATGCGCCCGTGTTGTGCTGTGATCTCCTCCAGGCTCTGCTGCGTGTGCTCCTCGTTTAGGGGGCGCTCCTCTGGCAGGGGATATAGGGAAAGGTCCCCCTGATAATAGTAATCGACGGTCTCGATCTGGGAGGGGGCGTTGATGACGATGGCATCCTGGGGCGCTGACGTGGCCTCGATATGGGCGACGGCTCCCCGATAGTCGTCGCGGAAGAACGTCTCGTCCGTGTACAGGCCGACGAGGGAATGGGCGGATACGACACAGACGGCGAGGGTGAGTAAAGCGACGATCAATCCCCTTATCCAGCGGCGCGCTGCCGGGCGTCTCCCCAGTTGGCCCAGGGCCAGGATGCCCCGTGCCTGTAGAATATGGTATACCGGAGCGACCAGGAGAAGGAACTTTTGTTTGTACATGGGCCGTCTCAGGGAGAGGATGAAAGTCAGCCCCAGGGGAAGCAGCAAGTATAGAACCATGTCCGTATGCAGGGGGGCAATCTCTCGTCCTTTCTCGCCACGAGGATGGTGAAGGAGGCCTGCCAGGACGGGGAGGCATAGCCCTATGGCGTATAACTGGGTGCGGAGCCCCTCTTTGACCGTCACCCCCAGAGAGAGGACGCGGCACACGTCGGACGCGAAATATCCCAGGGAAAAGGGCGCGCGTACGGCGGGCCAGCCGCGCAGCGCCTGCCAGGACGCGGCCAGCCAGGGGAGGTAGATGATGATCACGATACACTGCACGGCGCCCCAATAGAGGAGAGGAGGCCATCTTCTCGTTGCTCCTTGCCCCTCTGCATGAGGAGAGCCCCGTAGCCATTGCGCAAAAAAGGCCACGTTTTGGGCAAAGAGCAGGGCGAAACCGAAATAGTGGGTATAGATGAGGAAGATGCTGGTCAGGATGTAGGCCACGGCGTGTATGAGGGTTTTCCTCTTCCCCCTTGCTCCATGGCTGCCGAGCAATCCAGCGGTAAAACCCTCATACGCCAGCATACAGAAGGCACCAAAGAGCCCCAAAAAGATATACATGCGCGTCTCTTGGGAATAGTAGATGGCAAAGGGGGAGATGGCGGTCAAAAAGGCGGCCAGGAGGCCGGTAGCCGCGCCCAAGGGACGGGCCAGAAAATAGACAGCGGCCACGAGGGCCACCCCGCCCAGGGCGCTGAGGGCGCGAACGCCCCGCTCGCTGGTGCCGGCGACCTTTACCCAATAGTGCAGCATATAGTAGTAGAGGGGCGGATGGATGTCGTGGGAAGCGTTGCGCGTGATGGTGGCCAAATCGCGCTGGGCCAGGGCCACGCTCGTGCCCTCATCGTTCCACAGGCTCTGCACTCCAAGCCTGTAGCAGCGTAGAGCAAGGGCTAGGAGGAGGATGGTGAGCAGGATCAGGGCATTGTGCCAGCTCTCTCTTCTCTGGATGTGCGACATCTCTTTTATCGTCTCTCCTTCGTTGGCTCCTTGTGGGAGCCCGTATCTCCCTCGCGCCGTCGTGGGCGGCCCGCCACGACGGCCGCGCCGCCGACGATGACGATGCCCAGAACCGTGCCCATGATGCTGTTTAGGCCCGCGCCGTTACTGCGCTGGACGATCAGACCGTCCAGGGCCAGGGTCCCCTCGTTTACACGGAGGCGGGCGTGATGGCGGTCGTCCGCCAACCCGCGTGCGATGGGGATGGCCACCGTCCCTTTGTCGTCGGCATCCTGGCCGCGGACGCTACCAAGTAGTGGGGGGGAGATACTATAGATCTCCTCTTGCTCCTCTCCGTCGATGAGGATTTCCACACCTTGTAGCGCTCTGGAAGGCGAATTGTCTTGCCGCACGGCCAGGCTCAGGTCGGTGCCCTCAAAGTAGAAATCGAGAACGGCGCCCTCGATTCCCAGGGCGTAGGCGCCAAGCACGGCCTCCTCGTCGGCGATCTGCTGCCAGTCCTCCCCCTCGCTACTATAGTCCAGGGCCCAGTGATCCTCCTGGTGGTAGCCCACGTTGACCGCGGGCGAGCGATTGGCCAGTTGGGACATGGCCTCGTACACGGGAAGGGGTGTGAAATCGGGCTCCATCATGCGGAAATAGTACCATGCCTGATCCTTTTCGGCGTCGGAGGGCCGGCGGAAGAACCAGTAGTTCATCATCCCCATCCAGGGCCATTCCCTCTCGGCGCGGCGGTAGGCTTCCACCGCATAAGTGGCCTGCTGCTCCTCGGTCACCCGCCCGTAGCGGGCCAGGTCGGAGAACGATTCGGGAACGCTGTTCCATCCCACCTCGGTGGCCCACAAGGGCTTGTTCGCGTCGCCGTGCCGCACCATGATCTGGCGGATCAGTTGGGCCCGTGAAAAGTTTGTATAGCGCGGGGCGGCGCGCCGATCATAGGGCCCCGTCCACAGCCCATAGACCATGGCCCCCATAATGTCGAAATGACCCCGTACCCCCGCCCGATACATGCGCTCCAGGTAGAGCAGGTCGCTCATGTTACGCCCCTCCTTTTCCGTCGTCTGGGCCAGGCCGGCGGCAAGAATCACGCAATCGGGGTCGGCCTCCTTGGCGCGGCGATGGGCCACCTTTAGCAGTTGCGTGTATGCTTCGGGATCCACGGGCTGCTCTCCCCATTCGGGGTAGATGTTGGGCTCGTTCCATATCTGATAATAGCGCACGCGGCCCCGATAGCGGCTGACCACGGCATAGACAAAGTCGCCAAAGTCGGCATAGTCGTCCGGGGGCGCCATCTCCCATCCCGGCGCGTTGCCCACGCTGCGGCTCCACGCGGGGGGATTGTCCAGTCGCACGATGATCTCCAGGTCGTACTTTTGTGCCGCATCGACGATATAATCGTACTTTTCCCAGGCGCTCTTGTCCCAGCGGTGGTCCCAAAAGTCACCCTTGCCCGCGATCTCGATGTCCTCCCAGGGGAATTGCTGGCGTATCCAATAAAACCCTGCGTCAGAGATGGCCCGGAGGGAGCGATCGACCTTGGCCCGCTCTGCTTCCTGTTCCAAAAAGGTGTTGACGCCATAGGGGGGGATTCCCGTGTGGTGTATGGGTGCAAAGGGGTCGGTCCTTGGTGCTGCACGGGTTATCTTCAGATAAGCGAGGGCCAGCGTGCCCTTGATTTGTTCCTTGAAATCCTCCTCGCCCGTCCAGTGGGAGAGGGTGAAACGGATGGCCTCCGTATGCTGGAAGATGAGGAAGCCCGGCATGGCGAGGGCGACCAGTAGGAGGCTGACGATGAGAAAAATGTGGCGACGCCCGTCGTGAAACATACCGCTCCCTTTGCGCATGGCATCGTGCACGGCCTCTTCGGGGGCTTTTTGATCCGTCATGACCTGTGAGGGCGATCCAGCCCTAGTCTGGGCGGCGCCGCGTGCTGCGCCGCGGCCGCTTGGGTTTTTCTTTGCCGCGATACGTGGGGACCTTTATGTCCAGGATGGTGCATACCGAGGTATCCAACAGGCGGCTCTTGAGGCGTTCGTCCAGTTTCCCCCAGGCCTCGTTGGAGACGGTCAATACGGTGGGCAATCCTCCCACGTATCGGTGGTTGAGGATCTGAAAGAGCTTGGCCTGGGCCCAGGAAGTGGTGTTCTGAACCCCCAAATCGTCCAGGACCAACAGCCAGGCCTGCCGCACCTCGTTGAAGCGTTGATCATAGGAGACGGGGCTTCCCGGGCGAAAGGTCGCCCGCAGGTGATCCAGCAGATCGGGCACCACGACAAAGAGGACCGTCATACCGCTCTGCTTGACGCGGTTGGCCACCGCCGCGGCCAGATGGGTTTTCCCCACGCCATAATCGCCCCGCAGCACGAGCCAGTTCTGGGGATGTTGGGCGTACGCTTTCATGGTGCGGATGACCTTGTGCAGGTGCGCCGACCGCTGGGGTTCGATCTCTCCCTGGCGCGCCGAAAAGGTCTCAAAAGTCATTCCCCCATAGAGACTCAGGCTGCCAAAGGTCTCATCCTTGCCCTTCACGCGAAAGTCGGAGGCGTAGATGGGTAGCCGGTTGACCAGGGACTGATCCCGCAGGCGGGAGGCCAGTCGGGGATCCATATCGTTGAGCAGTTGATTGGTGGTGATGACGGTGGGCAGTTCGGCGTTGTAGCGGTGGTTGAGGATCTGATACAGTTTTTCCGCGGCCCAGGGTGTTGCATTGTGGGTCCCCAGATCATCGAGGATGAGCACGGGGACGTTCCTCACCTGTTCAAATCGCTCATCGTAGCTAACGGGACTGTTGGGGGCATAGGTGGAACGCAGATGATCGAGGAGGTCGGGCACCACGACAAAGAGGACGGGAAGTCCCTTTTTCACACGGTCGGTGGCGATGGCCGCCGCCAGATGCGTCTTGCCACAGCCATAGGGTCCGGTTAACAGAAGCCATCCCGAGGGATCCCTGGCGAAGTCGCGGGACGTTTGCAGCGCATCCTTTAGGCTAAAGGCCACCTCCGGGGAGGCGTCCTCATTGATCTGAAAGGTGTCAAAGGTCATGCCCTCCAGTTGCTCAAGATTGCTCGTCTTGCGCAGTTCTACTAGCCTTTTGTTCTCGATCTCCTGGCGTTTACACACGCAGGGCACGGCCTCGCCAAACATGGGATGGCTCACGGGCACGTCAAGGCGCACATATCCCGCCCCCCCGCAGAAGGGGCAGACCTCCTCTTCCTCTGTTCTTTCAGGCTTTTGAGAATTCATTCTTAAAGGCGATGACATCTAAAGGTGATTGCGACCGGCGTATGGCATCACGACTTGCCTTCCCGTTCCCAGCGCTTCAGGATGGCCTCGATGTAGCGCCAGTTCCGCGCGTTGTGTTCCACGGCGATCTGAAAGGCTTCCTCGATCCAATCCTGGGGATAATCCCTCTCGGCCTCTTCCAGCCTCTCGGCCAGCAGGGGCGTGAGAAGCCCGATATTCTGTTCATAGAGTTCAAAGATGTTCGGACGGGGGCGCTCTATGTGGGGCTCCTCAATATAGCCCTTCTTTTCCAAAAGCAGCTCTCCCCGCTTGACCTCCTCGACGGCCTTGCGTCCCTGGGCTGTGTTGACGAAAAAGTAATGTGCTGTCCCCTCCTGGTCGGATATATCGAGCTGCAGCAACGTGCCCCGCCTCACGGCCCGCTTCAGTGCCTTTTCGAGCACCTCCTGGGGATCGCGCTCTGTCCCCTCGTCGGGACAGTGTAATGCGGAAAGGAGTAACCCCTCCGACTCTAATTCCTTGAGGGTCAGATAGCGGGGGTATCCCTTCTGTCGATGCAAGAACCAGAACATGAACAGGGTGAGTTTGAGTTCCGTCAGATCATCGATCTTGGGGAGGAGATCGGAGTAAAAGAGATTCGGTATGGGGGTGAAGCGAACCTTGCCCGCTGGAAAGCCGACGAACGATTTCATAACGGTCCAAAGTCAACGTCGCTGAAATACTCTTCCTCCACACTGTGCAGTTCCAGATCCGAGAATTGCGTCCTAGAGGGATCAAAGCGCAACGATACAGTGTCCGTGGGACCATTGCGGTGCTTGGCGATGATGATGTCGGCGATGTTGGTCCTGTCCGTGTCCTCATTATACACCTCATCGCGATAGATGAACATGACCACGTCGGCGTCCTGCTCGATGGAACCGCTTTCCCTGAGGTCCGAGAGCACAGGATGTTTATCCTGGCGCGATTCCACGGCGCGCGAGAGCTGTGAGAGGGCCACGACGGGCACCTTGAGCTCGCGAGCCAGGGCCTTGAGGGAACGAGAGATGTAGGATATCTCCTGCACGCGATTTTGGCGGTGTCGTCCTCCACCCTGCATTAGCTGTAAATAGTCGACGATGATAAGATCGAGATCGTACTCGGCTGCCAGACGCCGCGATTTGGTGCGCACTTCCATGGGGCTGGGGGATGGGGTGTCGTCGATGAACATGGCCGTCTCCGACAGCGTGCCGCTCATGCGCGTGAACTTTTCCCACTCTATCTCGTCTATACGGCCCAGGCGCAGGCGCTGTGAGTCGATGTCCGTATTGGAGGCGATCATGCGCTGTACGAGTTGTTCCCCCGCCATCTCCAGAGTGAACATGGCCACCACCGAGTTAGTGTCCAGCGCAGCGTTGCAGGCGATGTTTACGGCCAGGCTCGTCTTGCCCAGGCCGGGGCGGGCGGCGATGATGATCAGATCTGAGGGCTGCAGGCCGCCCAACAGGCGGTCGAGATCGGAAAAGCCGGTGGGCACGCCCAACGACTCGTCGCCGTGTTCTACCAGGAACTCGACCTTGTCATAGTACTCATTGATGATCTCGCTGATGGGTACCAGGGATCTGCTTATACGCCGGCGCGATACTTCAAAGAGGATACGCTCCGCCTGGTCGATGACCTCGTCCGTGTCCTCGTGATCCTCATAGCCCAGGGCGGCGATTTCGCCCGCCGCGTCGATCAGGCGCCGCATGAGGCTTGTGCGCTCGACGATGTGTCCGTAATGCTCCACGTGAACGGAGGTGGGGACCATGTTGATCAGAGAGCTCAGATAGGCCGATCCCCCGATGAGATCTAGTTCATCGCGACGCTCAAGTTCGTCCACGACCGTGACAAAGTCGGCGGGCAGGTGCCTCTCGTGCAGCGAGCGCATGGCACGATAGATGACCTGATGGGCCTCGCGATAAAAATCCGAGCTTCTGAGAAAGCTGGAGACCCTGACGATGGCATCGGGGTCGATGAGGAGGCTTCCCAATACGGATTGTTCTGCCTCGATATTCTGGGGGGGAAGGCGATCTGCAGACATCTAATCCTCTTCCAGATCGTCGAGATCCAAACCATCCACAAAGTCTCGAAAGACATCCAGATCCTCTCCCGCTGCTCCCTCTATCTCCTTGCGGATATCGGGAGAAGGCACGATGCCTGCCTTTTCCATGACGCCTTCCTCGGCATAGATGGGTACGTCGATGCGCACGGCTAGGGCGATGGCATCGCTGGGGCGCGAATCCACCAGGTTCGGCTTTTTTGCCTGCTCTATGGCGATCTTGGCGTAAAAGGTATTATTACGCAGATCGTTGACGACGATGTGTTGTACCTCTCCCCCAAGCTCCGAGATCATATTTGCCAGCAGATCATGCGTGAGAGGGCGGGGAACAGTTCCCCCCTGCAAGCGCATGGCGATGGCCTCGGCCTCGTTGGAACCTATCCAGATGGGAAGATAGCGGTTGCCGTCGTTCTCTTTAAGCAGGACGATCCGATGTCGAGAGAGCAGACTATAGAGCACGGCATGTACGCTCATCTCAATCACCCTGGAACGCCCCCCTTTCTATCTCTACACTATCATCTAAGAAAAGTATACCACAACCGCCAGGCCCATACAATCTGGAGAAGCGCTTTTTTCGGTCTGGATTTTGTTGATGGAGCCGAGGGGACATGCTATAATGCCTCGTGGAATATAGATACCTGCATATCGGAGCGGGAGGGGCCTTTACTTTATGGAGTGTCCAAATTGTGGAACCTATAATCCCAACGACCGCGAAACGTGTTGGCGATGTGATGAGCCATTACCCACCCCTGAGCCTGAGAAGAAGCGAAATCCTCGCAAAAGGGCGCAGACGTGGCTCTATGTAGCCATCGCCGTATTCTTGCTGATAAGCCTTTTGCAGATGTGCGGTGTCAATTTGCCCTTTGGACCCCAGATATCCACCGAGCAACCAAGCGGTTACCTCTTGACGCCCCACCTTGTCGCCTGCTGGAGCTGTATTTTTTTGGCGGTCTAGCGTCGACCCGGTCCCCTACAAGAGGTCAGGTTCCAGGCGCGCAGTTGGTCCAACCTGGAATAGTCGGTTAGATCGAGCAGCAAAGGGGTGACAGAGATATACCCTTTTGCGAGTGCGCCGATATCCGTTCCCTCTTCCGGTATCCCCGCCGGAGGATCGCCCCCGATCCAGTAATATTCTCTTCCCCGCGGATCGGTGCGCTTGACCAGTGCATCGTGGTAGAGGCGGTGCCCCAACGCCGTGATCTGCACGCCTTTGATCTCCTCTGTGGCGAGATCGGGTACGTTGACATTTAGGAGCAGCGGTTCGTCCCCTTTGGTCTTTTTCAGCACGCGGGAGGCGAGGGACGCGATGAATTGGGCCGCCGGTTCATAGTCCGGCTTTTCAAAGGTATCCAATGACACGGCGATGGCAGAGATATCTCCTATGACGCTCTCCATAGCGGCGGCCACCGTCCCCGAGTAGGTGATGTCGTGGCCCACGTTGGCCCCCAGGTTGATCCCCGAGACGACAAGATCAGGGGCCTCCTCCAGTAGGCCGAGCAGGGCCAGCGCCACACAGTCTGAGGGGGAGCCATTGGTGCAAAGGGCCTCCGTGCCATCGGCCAGGGTTGTGCCCCAGGCGCGTAGTGGTTTGTGCATCGTCTTGGAGTGCCCGGCGGCGGACCAGTTATGCTCAGGGGCGATGATGGAGAGCTCGGCCGTGTCCTCCAGAGCCTGGGCCAGGGCCAATAACCCACGGGCCGGCATGCCGTCGTCGTTGGTGAGCAGGATATGAGGGCGCTTCCGATCGCTCTGTGTCTTCATACATTTTCCCCCTCGCCTTTCCAGGTGAGTTTTGGGCCGTTTCCCGGCGGCTCCTGGCTCTGAGACGCGAGCCGTTTCCGCAGACGACGGATCAGGGTGTCCAGGTGGTCGCGGTACGCTTGCGTAGAATGGGATCGCGTGCTCATGATGTAAGCGTCCTCACCGTTATCCGAATAGTAGCCCTCGCGGGTTTTGGTGATCTCAAAACCGTACTTTCTGTACAGGTTCTGGGCCACGGCGTTGCTGGTGCGCACCTCCAGATTGATGACCTGCGCTCCCCGTTGCAGGGCCTTTTTGCAGAGAGCGGCCAATAGCAACTCTCCCAGTCCCCGTCCTCGCCACGCCGGTCGCAGGGCCAGGGTGCTGATGTGAGCCCGTGCGGCGATCATCCAAAAGCCCCCGTATCCAAGCAGCGAGGGATCGTCGCTGGCCCGGCCCAGGAGACGCGCCACGGGT
Source organism: uncultured Anaerolineales bacterium (assembly GCA_964567975.1). Lineage (GTDB taxonomy): Bacteria > Chloroflexota > Anaerolineae > UBA1429 > UBA1429 > JAWLEV01. The sequence continues at coordinate 78,484 of CAZMOW010000002.1, forward strand.
TTTGGAAGAAGGCCCTCTTTGCGCTCGCCAATCCAGGGCGTATAACGCAGGACGAGGTAGGCCGAGTTTTCGTTGTACGTTATCTCGTGCGAGAAAGCATATGTCGACCAGGGCAGGGGAAACACCCGACTTTCGATCTTGTGGACGGTGGGCACATCCGCCCGCTTCATGGGGTCGATCACATAGGGAAGCCCATCTAGATTCATACAACTGTTTCCGAGTTTTCTAGTTGGAGGGATTGTGGGCATAGATGGGTTCGAGGGCGTCCAGATCGTCGACCTCTCCCTCCTGCAACCTCTCCCAGGCAAGCTCGGCTAGGTAGCCGGCACGGCGCAGCGAACTGGAAAGGGACGTGATATAGATCTCCCGCCCATTGGAGCGGCTCAGCAGCCTCTCGGCCAGGGCGTCGTCCACCTCTCCGGCGACGAGGACCGGTTCTTCCTCCTCGATCTCCCACTGCGAGGCGCTGACGATCTGTACGGCGTCCGTTTGCACGGGAAGGCCCTCCTCAAAGTGGTAGGGCGCCACACAGATGCGCCCGCGCCCCGCCTCAAGTACGGCGTACACCGGGTAGCCCGGATCTCCCGCGGCATAGGTGACGATATGCAGTGTGGGGACGGCGATGATGGGAATATCCAGCGCCATGCAAATCCCCTTGCCGATGCTCATGCCGATGCGTAGACCAGTAAAAGAGCCGGGGCCCTTGGCCACGGCTATGGCGGTCAGGTTGCTGGGGTCCATCTCCTGTCGCGCCACTGAGCGCGCAATGGCTGGTAGCACCTCCACGGAGTGGTTGTTTTCCGAACGCCAGCTCTTCTCCACCACGACGCCCGAGGCGTCATAAAGCGCTATGCTGGCATAGCGCGTGGCCGTATCGATAGCTAGTAACATTACTCCTCAGCCTTCTTTTGTTGTACCCGGTTTTCCCCTTTTCCCCACAGAGTCTCTTTGAGGGAAAGGAGGATCTGCATGTATTCCTCGCCCGAGGCTTCGAACAGTATCCGGCGCTTGCTATCATAGTTCAGGTAGGAAAGGTTGACCCAAAGGCGCTCCCCGGGCATGATATCCTGCGCACGCTCGGCCCACTCGATGACGGTGACGCCGTTACCATATATATGGTCCTCTATCCCCAGGGCCAGGGCATCCATATAGTCCTGAATGCGGTAGAGGTCCACATGGTACAGATAGGGCCCCGATCCCTCGGGGGCGTGCTCGTTTATGAACATAAAGGTGGGACTGTGTATGACGCCCTTGACGCCCATCCCCACGCCGATGCCCTGGGTGAGACACGTCTTTCCCGTCCCCAGCGCCCCCTGCAGGCAGACCACACTGCCAGGTTTCAGCAGATGGCCCAATCTCTTGCCAACGAGGCGCGTTTGCTTTGCGCTGTGGGTGATGATGTCAAATGAGCGATCGGTTAGAATTGGGCTCACACTTTATCTCCATGTTCATTGTCGTTGGCAAAAGCGAAAGATGCAGGACCCCTTGAACTTATGGGGGTGAATATGCCTACGGGCCAGAGATGGGGGTCAGGACAGCGTGATCTTTTCTCCCATCAGGGCAAAGGTCTTTCCCCCCAGATGTTGCAGTGGCAACAATTCCTCGTTGTCCGGCACGCGCCAGACACCGTCAAAGGCCTCCTCTTCCACCCATGTGCTGACCACCTGGGCGATAAAAAGGGAGTGATCCCCCGGCATGACAAGATCCACGATGGCACACTCTATATGGGCCAGGCATTCGTCGATCCAGGGAGTAGCGATATCCTGGGCCGATTCCGTCGTCAAGCCCGTGGCTTCTATCTTGTCCACGTCCTCTCCCGACATGGTGCCGCACGTCCAGACGTGTTCCGCGAGGGGCCGCCCCGGGATATTGAGCACGCACTCTTCGCTGCGCTCAAGCATTCCATGGGTATAACGCGAGGGATGTATGGCCAACATGATCAGGGGCGGCTCCTGGCTTACGGCGGACGACCAGCCAAAGGACATGACGTTGATCTGCCCCTTGTAGCTTGTCGTCAGCAGGCAGACAGGACGCGGTGCGAGCAGGCGAAAGGCGCCGCTGACAGCAATCTCTTTTTTCATAGGATACTCTCATCTCTTTTACTTGCCAAAAGTATGGCACAAGGCGCTCATGCTGTCAAGCAATCGCACGTCCCTTGTCAACGGGTGCACGCAAAGTCTGTTAGGCTGACCCCACATACGAGAAAGAAGAGACTGGCATAGCAGAAGTGGCATGAGCGTGGCCTTGGGCGGCACCCAGATGCGTCGACGCAGGTCGACGCCCGGCGCGAAGCGCCTCCGCGCCCGAGTTCATTGGCCGTTGGCCACCGGCGCCCCGGTGGTGCATGGACTAAAGTCTCATTGCACAGGCCTACGGCCAGATGGGCCACCTT
>CAZMOW010000003.1:0-39327 GCA_964567975.1 uncultured Anaerolineales bacterium
TCAGCGGGCGCAACTTGGTAGCGCTGTGGCTTTAGCCCTGCGTGGGCGAGGGAATCAAGTAAAGAGCCATTCTCTCCAACACGGAAAATCTTCTCAAGTGGATCATTAACAGACTTTGCGTGCACCCGTCTGGTGGTAGTTGGTATGGTGGTTGTGCGCAGCACAACCACCATGTATACTTTGTCCGGTATTCTATCTGCTAAAGGAGGTCCTTTGTGTCAGAGGTACGTATGGACTGGAAGGTGCTGCAGGACTTCACCAAGAGGCTCTTTGTCGAGATGGGGATGTCCCCTGAGGATGCAGGGATCGAGGCCCGGGTTCTGGTATGGGCGAATCTGAGAGGTATCGATTCCCATGGGGTGCTGAGGGTTCCTCAGTATCTGGCCAGCGTGGAAAAAGGAGGCATGAATCCCACTCCTGACATTCAGGTGCTGAAAGATACGCCGGCAGTGATTTTCGTCGATGGCGATCACGCCTTTGGTCCGGTGGTGACGATCTTTACCATGGAGCGGGTGATGGAAAAGGCCCGGGAAGTGGGCATCGGCTGGGGGCTTATTCGCAATACCACTCACCAGGGAGCCATGGGGTACTATGCGTTGATGGCGGCCGAGGCGGGCATGGCCGGGATCGCCCTGGTAAGCAATCCCCCCAACATGGCGCCCTATGGGGCCAAGGCCCGTGGTATACATAACAGCCCCATAGCCATCAGTGTGCCTGCCAAGGCGCATCGGCCGCTGGTACTGGATATGGCCACCAGCGTCGCGGCGGGGGGGAAGGTCAACCTGGCCGTGGACAAGGGCGTTTCTATTCCCGAGGGCTGGGCCCTGGACGCGGAGGGCAATCCCACCACCGATCCTGAGGAGGCGAGCGTCCTCCTGCCTTTTGGCGCTTACAAGGGCTCGAATCTGGCTATCATGTTCGCTTGTCTGTCCAACATCATGGCCGGCAATCCCCTGGTGTCCCCCAAGTTGGCGGGGGAGGAGGTCCGGCCGGGCACACAGAACAGTGTGGTGGCGGCCGTGGATATCGAAGCATTCAGTGATCTGGAGACGTTCAAGGAGAACGTGGACGATCTTATAGACGGCATCAAGGGTCTGCCCAAGGCCGAGGGTTTTGAGGAGATCCTCATGCCCGGGGAGATTGAGGATCGGGTGCACGAGAGGCGAGCTGAGGCGGGCATCCCCTTGCCCGAGGGAACCGTGGAGAACCTGCGGGAGGTCGCCGAAGAGTTGGGCGTAGAGGCACCAAAGGGATTGTGAGCGCTAGTTTCCCTTGGGTGCCGTCCTTGGGCCGCTATGAAGCCATAGCGGCCCTTTTTATTTTGCGCAAGGGACGTTTGGCACACGAACCCCGTGCACCAAACGTCCTGTGAGAAAGTCTGGATACCCAGCCCCTAGATCTGGACGCGATTGAGCCGCAGTTCGTGGGAGCCATCGGCGCGGCGGAACTCGTAGTAGAAATAGATCTCCCCGTCGAACACGACGGCGTCGACGTAGCGGAGGCCGCCGCTGCCATGGGGTGAGACGATGCTAGGACCTTGCTGGCTGAGTCGGTAAAAGTGTGTCAGGTCCCATGTCTGGACCATGCCCGTGCGCTCCTCATAGTTCTCCTCCACAGAGGCGGCACCGTCATAGTAGCCCAGCCATCCGTTCTCTGTGGGTACCAGGCAGCCAAGGCGCGCGGCGTAGGCGTCCCAGGCATCCTTGCGTGGAGGGAATATGTCTCCCTTCCATTGGTACCGTCGGCCATCGCCGCTCACGGCCATCGCCGTGCTGGAGAGGGTGAGACCCGTATTATAGATGTCGGCCGTGGCGTGCATACTTTCCCGATCGTCGGGAGAGCTGACCTCGAGGCTCATGGCGTAGCTGATGAGCATGTAGTAGAGGCCATTGACAATTATCACCCAGGGATCCTTTATACCTTCCACGCCTATCTGTTCGGCAGTGAACAGCTTCTGCCTCTCGGATAGATCGAAGGCGTCCGGGCTCTCGGCCTCCACGACGTCGATGCGCCAGCGATTGGTCTGTGGGTCGACGTAGCTAGGATAGAGCAGCCACTTGCCGGCCAGGCTCCTGATCAGGCAAAAGCGCTCCACGGAGGGCGAATCCAGATCCTCCTTTGTGGCTCCCCATATCTCGTGAAAGTGGACGCCGTCAGCGGACGTGGCGATATGGCATTCGCCGCCCCGAACGGGGCGCGGCTTGCGCACGCGATAGTATAGGTAGAATTTCTTTGTCTCGTCGTCGTAGAGAACGCTGGGGGCTCCCACCCAATATCCCCGTCCCTCTCCCGGTGGTTTCATGATGGTCTCCCCATCAAGGGGGTCGAAAGCGAGGGGGGCGCCGTAGCATCTGCGCGCTGATTTGGAACCGAGCTTTGTCATATCTGCTCCTTTCTCCATTCAGTCGTTCTAAAGGTAGGGTTCTGGACATTGTCTTCCATCACTCGCTCATAGAGGGCGAGGGTCTGTCGTGCCGTGTTTTCCCAGGAAAAGGACTGTGCGTGCGCCAGACCTTTCTCAGTCATCTCCTGGCGCAGGTGAGAATCGCGCAGAACGTGGCTGATGCAGTGGGTCATCTCGTCGGTGTCCTGGGGGCCGAAATAGCGCGCGGCTTCGCCGCCGACCTCTGGCAGGCTGGACGCGTTGCTGGCGCAAACGGGGCAGCCACAGGCCATGGCCTCGAGCACGGGCAGGCCAAAACCTTCATACAGGGATGGTTGCACCGTTAAAAGTGCCCCGGCATATACGGCGGGTAGATCCGCCTCGCGTACGAATCCCGTGCGCAGTATCCTATCACGCCAGGGCAGCGTATCAAGATGTCGAAGGAAATCCTCGTACAGCCAGCCCTTGCTGCCCACCAGCACTAGGGCATCGACCAGATCCTGGGCGAACAGGGGACCGCAGGCGTCAGCCAGACGGCTGAGATTTTTTCGTGGCTCGATGGTGCCGACGGCGAGGAGGTATCGGGTGGGTAAACCATAGCGGTTGCGCACGGCCTCTATCCTTTGCCCCGGCTGCGGGCGGAAATTGGGGTCCGCAGCCTCGGGGATAACGGTGATCTTTTTTGGGGCGACATCGTACAGATCGACAATATCCCCTCGGGTGGACTCGGAGACGGCGATAATGGCCGTGGCTCGCCGGCAGTAGAGGGGCATGGCGGCCCGCAGGTAGAGATAGTTCTTGATCTTGTGGTACTTTGGATAGCGCTCAAAGATCAGATCGTGTACGGTAAGCACTGTAGGGATCCGCCCCAGGGGAGGCAACAGGTGCTCGGTGGCGTGAAAGAGCGACGCCTCGGGCAGCAGGTCGTCCATGGGCCAGCGGAGGGCCTGCCTGAGCAGAACCAGAGCGCGCCATACCCTGTATCCGTGAGGCACGCCGGCGGTGGGGTGGCCCTCCCAACCAGGCAGGGGACCGCGACGTCCCAGGTTGTTCTGAAAGAGGTGGAGGCGCTCCGCCAGCAGTGGCTCAAGCGCCCGCACCAGGTTCTGCGCATAGCGTTTCAGTCCCGCCTTGGCATGGACGGCGCTGGAGACGTCGACGTAGATGGTCACACGCCTGCTCCTTGCCAGCGCGACTCTGGGTTGAGGGCCACATCGCCGGCCTTGACGCCGCGCAGGACGAAACGTTCGGCGGCGCGCTGGTCCCCCTGATTGTAGGTGGCCACCAGTTTCTCAAGATCCTCGTTCAATATCTCCTGCTGCATCTGGCGGTCGACCATGCGAGAGGTCATGGCGCGTACAGCCCTTATGGTCTCTTGCAACCACTCCTGGGTTAGGGGGGCGCCGGGCAATATGGATATCGCCAAGTCATCGAACCCCGCGGAGCGCACAGCTCTGGCGACCCGCCGGATATTCACCGAGACCGCTGTCGGTTCATCGAGGGCCCGTCCCAGCTTACGCACGATGGCGTTCCGCTGGGCCCAGGCCCGGGTGTGTTCCGCTTCCGGCGGTTCAAGGATGTCCGAGATGCGCAGCTGTCCGCCGGGTACGAGGACGCGCCAGAGCTCGTCAAAGGTGGTATCGAGCTCGGCCTCTGGTACCTGGCGCAGCACGCCGCTCGTCACCAGGAGGTCCACCGTCTGGTTGAGGAGGGGGATCTCCCTCAAACGGGCCTGGATGGGGATCAGGGGGCCTTCCTCCTGAAAAGGAGTGATCTCTTGTAGCCGCTGCATTCTATCACTGGCGACGACGAGGCGTCCCTGAGAAGCCGCCACGCGCTCGTCGAGCAGTTCCACCAGGCGTCCGCTGCCCACGCCTACAACGAGGGTGACGCCGGAAAAGTCGATCCCGCGCCATAGAATGTTCTCGTCGCCCTCTCTGATCGGTTCTCTCTCGGTCATCTTGGTCTCCCAACAATATATGCTGATCTCATTGACGCTTCCGTCCGCTCATCGTTTCAGAGACGGGCTAGACCTCGACGATCAACCCATCGTAGGCGAAATCTATCCATGGGGGTAGCTCTTGTCCCTCGATCTGGTAATCTATATCGTGGGTCATGTGGGTGAACAGGCAGTGGGAGGGAGCCAATCGTCGTGCGTACGCCAGGCTTTCCTGCAGGCATAAGTGGCTGCCGTGGGGTCGCAGACGCAGACAGTTAAGGATGAGCAAATCCAGCCCCTGCAATTGTCCTACGGTCTTCTCGGAAATGCGCTTGACGTCCGGGATATAGGCCACGTCATCCATGCGATATCCCTGGCAGCCCTGAAGCGACCCATGATCCACGTGGAGAGCCGTTACATGGATCCGTCCAATTTCCGTCGAGTGTTCAAGGAGATGGGGGATCACCTTTGGGATGCCGCCTCCCTCATAATCTGGTGGATCGAAAATGTATTGGAAGGCCCCGCGCACTATGCGCAGCGTCTCTCCTGAGCCATATATATCGATGGGTCCCCCCTGGTGACGACAGTAGGAGCGTATATCCGGCAAGCCGTAGATGTGATCGGCATGTCCATGGGTATAAAGCACGGCGCCGATGCGTCGCACGCGATTGCGCAGCATCTGCTGGCGAAAATCCTGCGACGTGTCGATGAGGATGCCTGCCTCCTCCGTCTCTATCAGAATCGATGCCCGGGTGCGCCTGTGGCGGGGATTCGTCGTCGCCTTCAGGCAGACCTTTTGGGGACATCGGTCATAGTTATCAAGCATGCAATCGATGGTGGGAACCCCGTGTGAGGTGCCCGTACCCAGAAATGTTATGCGCATCGCCTCCCATCTCAATCCGATGTGGCGCGATGAAAAGATCCCGCGACATCAAACCGAATTTAGAAGTTTTCCCGCTTCTCATTATATGTCCTCGCTCCCTTTACGACCAATCGATGAATAAAAGAGTTCCGATGGCCCATTGTGGCATCATTGACGAGATGCGATCGCCTTTTACCCTTTAGCTTCTCGGGATTATAATGGGTGTGGCGATTTGGTAGCAGGAGGGTTTCCGGTGCGAACTGCTTGTCTTTTGGGGCTCGACGTGGGGGGCACGGCGATAAAGGTGGGGCTGTTCCGGGTGACGGGAGAGCTCCTCGCCCTGGAGCAGGTGGCCATCCCCATCCAGCGCGCCCTTTCCGCGGTGGACGAGGTCGTCTCGCTGGACACTTTACGCCACCACGCCTATGAGAAGCCCTATCAAATCTATAGAACGCTGTGTCCCGCTCTGGCGAACAGCACGCACTTGGCCGCTACGGGAAAAGAGGCCCAAGTTTATGAGTGTAACGTATATCGTCTTCCGATGTTCGATGGAGTTTTATCTGTGAGGATTAAGGAGGTAAGCCAGTGAGTGGTGATCTGTTCAGGGTGGCGACCTTTAACGCCAATTCGATCCGCGTGCGTCTGGATCAAATACTTGTTTGGATGGAGAAGCAAGCGGCGGACGTGGTATGCGTGCAGGAAACTAAGGCGCGGGATGCGGATTTCCCCCAAGAGGCCATTGAGGAGGCGGGCCATCACGTGGCTTTTCGGGGCCAAAAGAGTTATTCCGGAGTGGCTGTGATCAGCCGGGAAGAACCCCGGGGCGTGCGCTATGGGTTTGATCGGGGCGACGAGGAGGAACGAGACGAGCCGCGCCTGATTCGTGCAATGATAAGGGGAATCCCCGTCGTCAACACCTACGTACCCCAGGGGCGTTCCCCCGATGCCCCCGAGTTTCAGTACAAGCTAGAGTGGTTCGACCGCCTGCGAGATCTCTTTGAGCGAAACTATTCGCCGGACGAACCTCTCCTCTGGGTGGGCGATTTCAACGTGGCACCTGAACCCATCGATATTCACGACCCCGACCGCCTAAAGAACCACGTGGATTTTCATCCCGAGGCCAGGGCTGCCCTTGAACACGTTCGCGAATGGGGATTTGTGGACCTGTTTCGCCGTCATCACCCAGAGAAGGTGCAATATACGTATTGGGATTACCGCACGCGAAACGCCCTGGAGCGGAATGTGGGATGGCGAGTGGACCATATCTGGGCCACAAAGCCGCTGGCGAAAAAGTCGCGGGACGTATGGGTGGACGAGGAGGCCAGAAAAGACGAGCGGCCCTCGGATCACACCTTTGTCGTAGCCGAGTTCGACCTGGAGGAATGAATGGCTGAGATCAGGAGGCCTCGGTCCCGGCAATGAGGAGGACGTACTCTCCGCGGACCTCCTCATTGCGCATCCGTTCCAGGATTTCCGACAGTGTTCCCCTGAGGACCGTTTCATGTAGCTTGGTGAGTTCGTGGGCCAGGGCCGCCTGTCTATCCCCGAATACCTCCAGGGCATCCTTAAGCGAGCGGATGAGGCGATAGGGGCTCTCATAGTAGATAAGGGTATAGGGGGAATCCTGATCCTCTTTATAGAACTTTTTGCGTGCTACGGTCTTTCGGGGTGTAAAGCCGCGAAAGGTGAAACTGTGTAGCGGGAGGTTGGAGAGGACGAGGGCCACCACAAAGGCGGTCGGGCCGGGCACCATGGTCACGTTCACGTTCTCGCGAATGGCGGTGCGCACCAGGGTGAACCCCGGATCCGCTATGCCGGGAGTTCCGGCGCTGGTAACCAGGGCGACAGATTTCCCCTCCTGAAGGAGCGCCAAGATGCGTTTCCCGGCGCGCTCCTTGTTATGTTCGTGGAACGAGATCTGGCGTTTGTCGATAGCGAAGTGCTTGAGTAGACGCCCCGTCTTGCGCGTGTCCTCGCTGGCTATAACATCCACCTTTTTGAGGGTCTCCAGGGCTCGTAACGTGATATCACCCAGATTGCCGATGGGTGTGGCGACCAGGTAGAGCATCGTGTCGTGTTCTCCCTATACGCTGAGCGAAATTCTCTGTTATTCTTCTTTCTGCTCCTCTTCCTGCCAACGCAGTACGAGGTTGCGGGCCGCCCATACCTCGTCCAGGCGACGCACCGGGGCGTTGACGGGAGCATCGTGAAGTATGTCTGGTTTTTCCTTTGCTTCCTCGGCGATCTGCTCCATGGTGTCCGCAAAGTAGTCCAGCATGCGCTTGCTTTCCGTCTCTGTCGGTTCGATCATCAGTGCCTCGGGCACGATGAGGGGAAAGTAGTTTGTCGGTGGATGGATGCCATAGTCGATGAGGCGTTTGGATATGTCGAGGGCCTGGATATCCGGCGCTTCCTCGATCTTTCCCTCCAAGACGAACTCGTGCATGCAGAGGCGATCATAGGGAAGGGGATATATCTCTTTGAGGATGGCCTGCAAATAGTTGGCGTTGAGCACTGCGGCCCTGCTCGTTTCCAGCAGCCCCTTGGCTCCCAGCATGCGGATGTACGTGTAGGCCCTCACCACGACGCCAAAGTGTCCATAGAAGGACTTGACGCGGCCGATGGATCTGGCGGGCATCTTTAATGTGTAGGGAGGATCTTGGGGGGCGCTTTCTTCTTTCTCTGCCTTGCACACCACTGGTCCGGGGAGGAAATCGGCCAGCACCTTCGAAGCACCCACGGGTCCCGATCCCGGGCCCCCGCCGCCATGGGGTGTGGAAAAAGTCTTGTGCAGGTTAAAGTGCATGACGTCAAAGCCCAGATCGGCGAGTCTTGCCACGCCCATCAGGGCATTGAAATTAGCGCCATCGCAGTACACGAGGCCCCCGGCCTCATGTACCAGACGGTTTACCGCCAATACGTTCTCGTCGAACAGGCCCAACGTGTTGGGATTGGTGAGCATGATACCGGCCAGTTCGTCGTTCAGGTGTTCGCGCAAATCGTCCACATCCACGTTGCCCCGTTCGTCGGATGCCAGTTCCACCATCTCAAAGCCGGCCATGCTAGTGGACGCCGGATTCGTGCCGTGAGCAGAGTCGGGTATGAGGATGATCTTGCGATCGGTATCGCCCCGGTATTCGTGATAGTTTCGTATCATCAATATGCCCGTAAGTTCGCCGTGGGCGCCCGCGGCCGGCTGCAGGCTCATGGCCTGGAACCCGCCAAGGGCCTTGAGGAATTCCTGCAGTTCATACATGATACGCAGGTTGCCCTGAACAGAGCGCTCGGGCTGGTAGGGATGGGTCTCAACAAAGCCAGGCAGTCGTGCGACGTCCTCGTTGATTTTGGGATTGTATTTCATGGTGCATGATCCCAGGGGATAGAATCCCACGTCCACGCCATAGTTCATCTGAGAAAGATGCACGTAGTGGCGCATGAGATCGGATTCGCTCACTTCGGGGAGGTCGAGATCATCTCGCAAGAGTTCCTGGGCCGGCAGACCGCTGCGAGGCACGTCCAGTTTGGGCACGTGCGCTCCACAACGTCCCGGCACGCTCAGTTCGTGGATGATGGGTTCTGTCATGAACGGCCTACCTCCTCTAACGCTGCAACAAAGCCATCAATCTGCTCGGCGGTGTTCATCTCCGTCACGCATACCAGCATCTGATTCTTCAGTTGTGGATATGCCCGCTTCAGATCGTATCCTCCCAGGATATCGTGCTCCTGTAATAGCCTTTCGTTGATCTCTACCACAGGCGCGGGACAGCGTACGATGAACTCTTTGAAAAAGGGCATATCGAAATCCACGGAATAGCCCTCAAGGCCATCGATGGCCTTGGCGGCATAGTGGGCTTTGTGGTAGCAGAGTTCGGCCACCTGGGTCAGTCCACATTTTCCAAGGGCGGCCAGATAGACGGCAGCCGCCAGGGCATTGAGTCCCTGGTTGGTGCAGATGTTGGAGGTGGCGCGCTCGCGTCGGATGTGTTGTTCCCTCGTGGCCAGGGTCAGAACATATCCTCGCCTTCTCTCCACATCCATCGTCTGGCCCACCAGCCGGCCTGCCAGGCGGCGTACATACTCTTTTTTGCAGGTGAAAAAGCCCAGATAGGGTCCTCCATAGTTGATGGAGTTGCCCAAGGGCTGTCCCTCCCCCAGCACGATATCGGCGTCCATCTCTCCGGGGGGTTTGAACAAGCCCAGGGAGATGGGATCGCAGGCCACCACAAAGAGCGCATCGTGGGCGTGCACCTTTTCTGCCACACCGTTCAGGTCGTGGATGCGCCCGAAAAAGTCGGGGTTCTGTACGATGAGGCAGGCGGTTTCTTTATCGATCTGGTCGACGAGCGGCTTCAAGCCGGTGGTCGGATCCTCAGCGGTGACGATATCCATCTCCATCCCCTGTACATAGGTCCTGACGGTTGCCAGATATTCGGGATGAACGGTCGGTGAGATGACGATCTTTTTTCGGCGTCCTCGAGAGACATTGTAGGCCATGATTACCGATTCGGCCATGGCCGTGGCGCCGTCATAATGGGACGCGTTGCTGACTTCCATGGCCGTGAGGTCGCAGATCATGGTCTGGTACTCAAAGATGGACTGCAGGGTTCCCTGGCTGACCTCCGGTTGATATGGGGTATAGGCCGTATAGAACTCGGAGCGGCTCAGCACGTGATCCACGACGCTGGGCACATAGTGGTGGTAAGCGCCCGCTCCAAGAAAGCAACTGACGTGTTGGAGGTCCGTGTTGCTCTCGGCTGTCTCTCGCAGTTCTTTCTTGATCTCCATTTCCGAGACCGGTTCGGGGAGTTCGACCGAGGGAAAGCGGTAATCGGGAGGCACGGCTTCAAAGAGAGCCTCGACGTTCCCTACACCGATCCTCTCCAGCATCTCCTCCATTTGTGCCCTGGTATGGGGGACATAATTCATCAGTATGTTCCCTCCTCCTGGGCCTTTTCGGCATATTCCTTGTATGTGTCGGGATCCATCAGCTCGTTGATCTGATCGGGATCCTCGACCTTGATGGTGACAAACCAGCCCTCTCCATAGGGATCCTCGTTCACCAATTCGGGGCTGATCTCCAGTTTCTCGTTTACGGAAAGGATCTCGCCTGCTAAGGGAAGGTAGCAGTCCGAGGCCGCTTTTACGGATTCTACAACGCCATACACTTCGCCCTGCTCGAATCTGTCGCCGACACTGGGCAACTCGACATAGACGATGTCGCTCAGGCTATCCTGGGCAAAGTCCGTGATGCCCGTATAGGCTTCATCTCCTTCCACGCGGATCCACTCGTGATTCTCGGTGTACATACAGGTTTCATCAACTTTTACTGGCATTTCCAGCTCCTTCCGATGGTCGCTATCTCCGATAGGCGGGTGTGTAGAACGGTTTTTTCATGATAACGGCAGACTTGGTGTCGCCGCGAATTTCTATGCCGATTTCCTGGTCCACGTCCGAGTATTCGCTGGGAACGTAGGCCATGCCGATGAACTTTTCCAGGGTAGGCGAATACATGCCGCTGGTGACGTGACCGCATGGGGTGTCGTTAACAGACACGGCATAGCCGTGCCTGGGGACGCCCCGTTCCATCATCTCAAAGGCCACGAGTTTTTGGGCGGGGCCCTCCAGGCGCGTCTTGAGCAGGGCGTGACGGCCGATGAGGACGTCTTCATCCAGGGATACGACCCATCCCAGGCCGGCCTCGATGGGCGTTATGCTGGCCGATATCTCTTGGCCGTAGAGGGGCATACAGGGTTCCAGGCGAAGGGAGTTACGGGCGGCGAGGCCGATGGGCAGGAGGTCATATTTCTTCCCCGCTTCCATCAGCGCGTCCCAGACGCGGACGGCCTCGTCTGCTGGGAAGTAGAGTTCGAACCCGTCCTCTCCCGTGTATCCCGTTCGCCCCAAGAGCGTGGCCACTCCCGCGACCTCTGTATCGACTGCCTCGTGGTAGCTCAGTTCATCCAGGTCGTATACGCACAAACCTTGGAGCGTAGATTGGGAGAGGGGACCCTGTAGGGCCAGCATGTACGTTTCCTGGGAGACGTTCTCCACTTTTACATCGAAGTCGGATCGATGATGGTTTACCCAGGATGTATCCTTGGCGTTGTTGGCGGCATTGACGGTGATAAAGTATCTATCGGGCATGTGGTAGATAAATACGTCGTCCACAATGCCCCCGTCATGATAGCACATCATCGAATAGTTCGCACGCCCTACAGAGAAATTGCTCACATCGGCGGTCATGATCCTCTGCAGATACGGAATCGCATCTGGCCCCGTGACGACTATTTGGCCCATATGATCGATGTCAAAGAGGCCGACGGCCTCGCGCACGTGGAGGTGTTCGGCCTTGGGGCCCGTGGGATACTGGACGGGCAGGGCCCATCCCGCAAAGGTTATCATACGCGCTCCCAAAGCGACGTGTCTATCATAGAGTGCCGTTTTCTTGACCATCTTTGCTGCGCCCTTTCTCAATAACCATCTATTCTGTGATCATGTGGAGCTCGTCCAGCGCCTGCTCGACCTCGCCGCTCGTCAAAGGACGGGGATAATTGTAGAGAGGGCCACCGGGTCGTTCGTTATAGTAGGGGCGATTGCAGTTCTGACATCCCGCCGTGCGAAAAGCGTCGCCGCCAGCCAGCAGGCGGGGAAGCGTTGTTGTCACGGGACCATAGTTTTTCAATTGCCCTCCGCTATCATAGCAAAAATCGGAGGAGCGCACCACTTTTTGGGATATCAACCAGTGAGCGACCTGCACGCGGCGATAGTGGGGAAGGGGGGGTGGCGCCTGCTCTCCTAGGCGTGTACCATCTATGGGCGTGAAGGCAAAGAGCCCGATGGTTACCTCAAGATCTAGCATGTATTGGATGCGCTCCACCATCTCCCGTTCGGTCTCGCCCAATCCCACGATGAGATGCGTGCCGATGTGACCGGGATGGCGAGAGGCGGAGGCCTCGATAAGGCGCAGAGTCCCTTTCCACGTGCCTCCTTTGACCTTCTGATATACGCGCGGGCACGCCGCGTCCAGGGCGATGGTGACCCGCTCGGCCCCAGCGTGGAGGAGTGTGGTCACGTCCTCCACGTTGCGGGGAGCCACGGAAGTACGGATCGGTATATCACACGTTTGACGCACTCTCTCGACGGCCTGTACGGCCTGTTCAAGGTATCCTCCACCCACCGTCACCTGGAAGCAGGTCCCGCCGATCTTGCCCTCGTGATAGGCTCTCTTGAGATTTTGAAGGACCTCTTGGGCGAGAAAGGGCGGCCAAGCCACCCGCGAGAGAGCGTTCTCCCGTGCCTGGCTGCCGCGTGCCTGGGCGCAAAAGGCGCAATTCCGCTGGCACCGCTCGCCGAGCATCAGATAAGCGGTGGTGGGGGGCGCATCCATACGGACCCTGCTGAGTCCCAGGACAGCTGCCGTGCCTGAGGATACCTTCCAGTACCAGTTTCCCCCTTTTCGGATCTCGTCTGTTTCTTCTGCTAATCCAGAGCGCAGCATTCATCCCCCCAAACGATCTGTAAGCCTTTGTCGGCGGCGGCGTCCTCCGCTGCGTGGGTGGGGTTGACGATGGCGTTCAGCCCTGCGTGTATAGCCAGTTCGTCGACACACTGGCGGTAGATGCCGTGAGGGCGCATGCAGCCGAGATAGAGCTCCGTGTCGGGCAGGAGCATGCGCGCCTCCAAGAAGAGCTCGGCCACTTTTTGCAGGGAAGGGGGAGAACAGTGGGCGTAAGCTGTGCCCTCGGTGGGGATGAGGATGATAAAGATGAGCCGCTCCGCCCCTCTCCCTTGCAGCCCTTCCAGGACGGCGCGCTCGCCGCTCAGTTGGCCGCAGCGCAGGCCGACGGTGATGTGGGGTACGACGGGAGCATGGCGCCGCATCATGTCAAAAGTTCGCATATAGTCGTCCAGCGTCAGGTCCAGGCCATAGACCTCCTGTACCGTTGCGGCGTCCCCCACCATATCGAAGGATATCACGTCGACATGAGGAGCGATGGCACGCATCTCCTCCTCGTCGATGAGGCCCACGTGCCAGTTAAGCCGCCGTCCCTCGCCCAACACGGCGATCCTCTCCAGGTGGGGCAGCAACGGTACCCTCCCGGCCGCGTCGCATCCTCCCGAGATGAGGCAGCTGGTGGCGCCGTCCCCTTTCGCATCCCATATGGGGTGCATATGACGCAGATAGCGTCCGCCACAGTGGGCGCAGTTCAAGGCGCAGGCATCGCCCGTGACGCTTACGGGCAAGGTATTGAAGGGGCGATCAAAGTGGATGATCGCCTCGTGATGGTCCATGCGCACCTGCCACGCCCGCTTCCACTGCCGGGAGGCGATGGGTAGAGTTTCTGTAAAATCGCAGTTAGTATAGGTGGGATCCGGCGTATGATGTCGTCTCGTTTCCGTCATGTCGCTCTCCATGTTTCACTCTCTAGAGCAGTATAGGCATGAGGGGGCATCTCGTCAAAGAGAAGGCCTATTGAATCGATAAACATGCGTGGCTTGAAAGGATGAGGCTGCGAACTATAATAGATGAGATGGAGGGGATGACAGGGGATTATGGAGCCCTTTGATAGCGACAGACGTTGATTTGGGAGGGAGATGCGATGACTAAACGTAGGTTTCACATCGCCACGGAGAAGGAGATTTGTGAGGGACGGGTGACGGATGTCTATTTCGAGAGGACGTGCGCGGCGATCAAGGCACGTGACGCGGACAAGATGGTGGTTGGCGAGGTACGCACCAGGAGTTTGCCCGACGATGTGCCCTGGGCTGTGCTCGCAGGTCTCGAGGAGGTGGCCAATCTATTGGAGGGTTTGGATATCCAGGCATGGGCCCTACCCGAGGGGACCGTCTTTCGCGCTGGCGATCCCGTGCTAACCATCAAAGGGCCCTATACAGCCTTTGGTCACTTTGAGACGGCGTTTCTGGGATTGATGTGTCAGGCGTCGGGGATAGCCACCAGGTCGGCACGCTGTCGCCTGGCCGCTGGGGAGCGGACGCTGCTCAGTTTTGGCGCACGGAGGATGCATCCGGCCCTGGCACCCATGATAGAGCGAGCGTGCTACGTGGGGGGGTGCGATGGTGTATCCACCCTGGCGGCCGCCGACGTGATGGGCATCTCGCCCACGGGAACCATGCCCCATGCCCTGATCCTCATCTTGGGGGACACGTTGCAGGCGGCATGGGCCTTTGACGAGGCGGTACCTCCGGAGGTGAAGCGCATCGTGCTGATAGATACATTCCAAGATGAAAAGTTCGAGACGCTGCGTGTGGCGGAAGCCATGGGCGAAACACTCTTTGGTGTGCGTTTCGATACGCCCTCCTCGCGGCGGGGCGATCTGTACGACCTGATGGAGGAGACGCGGTGGGAGCTCGACATCCGGGGGTATGACTGGGTCAAGTTCTTTGCCAGCGGCGGTTTGGGTGAGTATAACATCCCCGATCTGAATCCGCTCTGTGATGGCTATGGTGTGGGTACGTCGCTGTCCAACGCGGCCACCATCAATTTCGCCTTCGATATCGTGGAGATAGAGGGTGAGCCCTTTGCCAAACGGGGTAAAAAAGGAGGCGGTAAATTCCTGGCCCGCTGTCCGACGTGCGGTGCTTCAGAAGTCATGTATTGGAAGCGGGAGCCGGGACGCTGTGCATGCGGCGAGGAACGCGAGTTCGTGAATGAGCGCCTGATAGAGGACGGGGAGATCGTGGCCGATCTGCCGTCGGCCACGCAGATTCGGGGCTATGTTCTAAAGCAGCTTGAAGGTTTAAGCCTATAGAAAAGGGCGCTTTCGGGCATTTCTTATCATAGATGCCATCAAATAATCCACACGGCGGCAAATCTCACCTAAAGATTTGCCGCTGTGTGTTGTTCGATATGTGTTATTCTCCCGTGCGTGCGGCCATGTGCAGTTCGTCGCCCTTGAACATGGTAGCCAGTGCGGCTACGGGATGCTCGTACTCGCACCCGAGGATCCCCTCGCAGAGGCTTTCCACCGTTTCGCCCTCCAGATCGATGGGTGTAGGGGCAGTGTGCTCGTAGGTGGCGATAAGAAAGGCCTCTCCGGGTGGCACGTCGATACTCTTGACCGTCAACTGGTCGTCGGCGACGATGCCCAAGTACCCTTGATCCGCCTCGGCGTCTAGGCCGGCGGCTATACGCGGCGTGTTATAGCTGTCGTGTTCATAGTCCAGGGCCAAAAGGGAGAGGGCCATGGCATCGCGCAGACCGTAGCCGATCTTGACCTTGTCTATGATGGGATCCACATGGGTGCCATTGGATACGACCAATACGTCCTGATGTGTGCGCAGGCAGTTATAAGAGATATAGGGATTATCCGAGGGGGGTGCATCCTCAGTGGGGATGACCACGGCGCGATCCTGCTCGGTGCGAATGGTGCGGTTGGGGAAGGAGCGGGACGAGACCCGATATCCCAAATACCAGTTACCTGTATCCGTTTTGCCCAAGATGACGAATCTTCCGATATACATTTTCCCTCCGTTCTATAAAAGTACCCTAAACCCAGCCGTGCTGATGGCACGCCTCATACATGGTAACCACGTTCTCCGGTGGACTGACGGCCTGGATATTGTGGCAAGGGGCCAGAATATAGCCGCCATCAGAGTCCAGTAGGCGCAGATTGTCCAGAACCTCCTGGCGTACCTCTTCCAGGCTGCCAAAGGCCAACGTATACTGGTTATCCATGGCGCCATGAAAGATAAGGTCCTCGCCAAAGTCGCGCTTGAGCCCCTCTCTTTCCATTCCCTGGCAGCGCCACTGGATGGGATTGAGGACGTCTATGCCGGCCTCGATCATATCGGGGAGGATCTTGCGCACGGCGCCATCGCTGTGAAAGAAGACAAAGGCCCCCGCCTCGTGGGCCAGGTCCATCACACGTTTCATACGTGGGATGAGGAACTCGTGGATCTGCTCCGGGGAGAAGAGAAGTCCCTCCTGGCTGCCCATATCCTCGGCCACATAGGTGATCATCACCTCTCCGGGGATCGCCTCGTAAATGCGGAGCGTGTTCTGGTACGCCAGATCAAAGAGTTTGTCCAGGCAATAGTGCACCATTTCCGGATGGAGCACCAGATCCATAAAGGCGAGCTCCTGGCCGCGAAGGTTTTTGTAAATCAGAAATGGCTCCGAGCCTCCGCCGCGGATGGGATACTCCTCCCAACCAGTAATTTGCTCCGGAAGATCCGAGTAATCGTACCAGTCGGGATCGGGCCAGCGATAGTTCGTCTCGATCTCCTCCACGCTGTCATACTCGGCCAGAGGATGATATACGGCCTCGCGATAGGTACCGGTGCCATAGTCTACATCTCGGTATCCGATGCCGTAGATGTCCTCGTCCTCGTGAATAGGGGGGCCGGTGTAGTGGGGGCTTACGGTGAAGGGCCTGTCGATGTGCAGGCGTTCGAGCATCGCCCGCTCGTTGTTCAGCCCCAGATATGCTAGTAGTTTCTCCTGTGCCTCGTCCGTCGACCAGTAATCCATGGGTACGCGATCTGGCTTTTTGCGTTCCAATACTGCTCGCCATCGCTCACGGGGGGTCATGGTTTCGTGGGGCATGATCCTTCCTTTTTCTGATATGTTTTTCTCTGTATATCGTCTCACATTCTCTCGGGGGTGTTCATCCCCATGATTTCCAGCACGCGGGCCAGAACGATCCTGCAGGCCCTGACGAGTTTAATCCGCGCTTTGGTCATCTCCTTGTCCTCCGGATCAGAACTGAGCACGCGGCAGTCCCGATAAAAAGTATGGAAGGCGCCCGCCAACTCGTAGGCGTAGTAGGTCAGGTGGTGGGGAGCCAGAAGATCTGCAGCCATACGCACCACTTCGGGCAGACGCAGCATCTGACGGATGAGGGTCTGCTCTGGCTCGCTGGTCAGCAGTGCGACATCGCCGTCTGTGTGCTCTATATCAGTGGCGCGGCGCAGGATGGAGCAGATGCGAGCATGGGCATACTGGATATAATACACGGGATTGTCCTGCGAGCGTTCTTTGGCCAAATCGATGTCGAACTCCATCTGGCTGTCCGCTGAACGGGAGAGGAGGAAATAGCGCATGGCGTCGCTGCCCACCTCGTCCAGCACCTCGCGTAATGTCACGATATCCCCCGTGCGCTTGGACAGGCGTACTATTTCCCCGCCCCTTTTGAGGGTCACCAGTTGGTAGATGATGATCTCCAGGCGGGCCGGATCCAGCGAGAGGGCCTTCGTTACGGCCTTCATGCGCGGAACGTGCCCTTGGTGGTCGGCTCCCCAGACATCGATGACGCGGTCAAATCCACGCTCCACGAATTTGTTATAATGATAGGCTATATCGGAGGCGAAATAGCCGGGTGTGCCGTCCGAACGGATCACCACCTCGTCCTTTTCCCCGCCCAGGGTCGTGGCTTTGAACCACGTGGCGCCCTCGTGCTCGTAGAGGTAACCGTTCTCTTGCAAGATGTCCATGACGCACTCGAATTGCCCGCTCTCGTACAGGCTCCGTTCGGAAAACCAGCGATCATATTCGATGCCCAAGAGAGCGAGATCCTCCCTGGCTCCCTCGATGACGTGCTCAAGGCCCAGCGCGCCTATCTCTTTCAGGGCTTTCTCTCTGGGCATTTCCAAGAAACGCTTTCCATACTGGGCGGCGATCTCCTCGCCGATATCCACCATATAGGGTCCGTGATATCCCTCTTCTGGCACAGCCACGTCCTGTCCCAGGGCCTGAGCATAGCGCGCATAGAGGGTGTCATAGAAGGCCTGCATGCGGCTTCCAGCATCATTGATATAATACTCGCGCTGTATGTCGTATCCCGCCGTTTTCAGTACAGCGGCCAGAGCGTCCCCCAGGACGGCGTTTCGCGCCGATCCCATATGCAGGGGACCCGTGGGATTGGCGCTGACGTATTCGACCTGTACCCGCCGCCCTTTTCCTACGTTGATCTTGCCATAGTCATGTGGCATGTCCAGGATCGCCTCTACCTGGGAGGTGAGCCACGATTCACTGACCCGGAAATTGATAAACCCCGGAGGGGCAACCTCCACGGCGCTCAGAAAGGACATCTCGGGCAGGTGCTCCACCACGATCTCGGCGATCCTCAGGGGATTCATATGCGCCTTGCCCGCGAGTTTCATACACATGGGCGTGGCAAAGTCTCCGAGGTTTTCATCCTTGGGGTGCTCGACGGTCACCTCCTCGGGAGGTTCAAAAGGGGGCAGGGCATCCTTTTTTTGTGCAGAACTTATTGCTTCGATAAGGGCTTGGTGCAATTCAACGTCTAAGAGCTTCACTACTTTGTCTCCATCCAATTCTCTCCCGCGGCCGTATCCACTTTGAGGGGCACGTCCAGTTCATAGGCATTCTCCATGGTGTCTACCACCAAGTTTTGCGTTCTCTTCAATTCCTCTTGCGGTACTTCTAGGATCAATTCGTCGTGTATTTGCAGAATCAGGCGTCCCTTCAGTTTCATTTCTCGTAGCAGGTGGTAGAGGCGGATCATGGCGATCTTGAGTATGTCCGCTGCGCTCCCCTGAATGGGCATATTGATCGCCGCTCGCTCTGCGGCGCGTTGTGCGCGGCTGTTGCCCTCATCCGTCGCCTTGAGCATGGGGAAATAGCGCCGACGGCCCATGACCGTCTCCACGTAGCCGTACTCGTGGGCAAAGGCGAGGGTCTCGTCAAAATAGGTTTCCACCTGGCCAAAACGCTCGAAATAGGTCTCTATGAATTGGCGCGCTTCCTCTATGGAAAGCCCCGTGCGAGAGGCGAGCCCATAGGCCGACATGCCGTACATGAGGCCAAAGTTGATGGTCTTGGCCAGGCTGCGCTGCTCATCTGTCACTTCTGCAAGGGGCACGTCGTGGATGGCCGCTGCTGTGGTGGCATGGATGTCCTCACCACGGTGGAAGGCGGCCATCATCTCGGGATCCTTTGAAAAGTGGGCCAGCAGGCGCAACTCGACCTGAGAGTAGTCGCAGCTCAGTAGCACGTGCTCCGGAGGCGCGACAAAGGCGGCCCGCACATGGCGCCCCAATTCCGTTCGCACGGGAATGTTCTGTAGGTTGGGATCGCTGGACGAGAGGCGCCCGGTGCTCGTGCCTGTCTGATTGTACGAGGTGTGAATGCGCCCCGTGGAGGGGTTCACGAGGTCGGGCAGAGTGTCGATATAGGTGCTTCGGAGTTTCTCAAATTTCCTATACTCCAAAATCAAGGTCGCAATCGGATGCTGATCCTCCAACTCTGATAACACGTCCTTGGCCGTGGAGTAGCCCGTCTTGGTGCGGCGGATGACGGGCAGTTCCATCTCCTCGAACAGCACTGTGCCCAGTTGCTGTGTCGAACGCACGTTGAACGTGTGGCCGGCGTACGCATAGATCTGCTCCTGGAGTTTTTGCAGTTGCTCCTCGATTCTGCGAGACATGGCCTCGAGAGCCTCAGGATCCACGGCCACGCCGTGGCGCTCCATGCTGACCAGCACGGGAACCAAGGGCATCTCCATCTCCACAAAAAGGTCCCACTGTTTCCGTTCCTTCAGTTCTTTCTCGAGGACGTCGGCAAGCCGCAGGGTCATATCGGCGTCGGCACACGCATAGGGGGCTGCCTCGGCGATGCTGACCTGGGCCATGGTACGTTCCTGACGTCCTTTTTGGATCAACTCCTCGATGGGCGTCATCTCGATGCCCAGGCGCTGCCAGGCCTGTTCCTTCAGCCCGATGCCCCGTCCCGAGGGGTTCAACAGCCAGGCGGCGATCATGGTATCGATGTAGGGGCCTTTGACGGGGAGCCCGTGGCGCTCCAGGATGATCATATCGAATTTGGCATTATGGAACACTTTGCAACTGTCATTCGAGAGCACTGCCCCCAGTCGCTTGCGAAGCAGTTCCAGTGACAACTGCTCCTCCCGCTTTTCCTCGTGTCCCACGGGTATATAGTAGGCCTCGGCGGGCGATGTGGCTACAGAGATGCCCACCAAATCCGCACCGATGACATCGAGACCTGTCGTCTCGGTGTCGAGGGCAAAGCGGGAAACCTCTTCAAGCTCTTGGATCAGTCTTTTCAGATCCTTTTCCGAGTTGACAACCGCGTATCTCTCTGCCATCTCTTCAGAATCGACGGCCGCCTGGACGCTTGCAAAAAGCTCAAGCTGGCCAGGATCCGTCTTTTTCTCGCCGGGAATGCGGTCCACGAGGGAGTGAAACCCCAGTTCACGGAGCATTTCCATTACCTCGCCTCTGTCAAAAGCTCCCCATTTGCTTGTTTCCAGACTCAGGCCCACGTCCACCTCGCGTTCGATGGTGACCAGACGCTTGCTCAGGGTGGCATCGTCCCGTCCTTTTTCGAGGGCGTTCCGAAACCGCGTTTGCTCGACTTTGTCCAGATGGTCATAGACGGCCTCGACAGAGCCGTATTGCTTGAGAAGTCGGGTGGCCGTCTTGACGCCCACGCCATACACGCCGGGTATATTGTCCGAAGAATCCCCCATGAGGGCTTTGAGGTCGATCAGTTTTTCTGGCGCCAGTTCGTAACGCTCCTTGACGGCCTCGACGTCGTAGAGTTTGGTATCCCCCAGTGACCGGCGCGGCGTCAGTACCTTGACGTCCTCGGAGACGAGCTGAAGGGTATCGCTGTCTCCGGTGACGATGACTGTCTCTAACCCCTCTTGCGAGGCCTGCTTTGACAGGGTGCCCAGAAGGTCATCGGCCTCGTATCCCTCCTTTGTGTAGCAGGGGATGCCCAGAGCGTCCGCCAGAGCCTTGATGTGCGGGATCTGGGGGCGCAGATCATCCGGCATCTTGGCGCGATGCGCTTTATACTCCTCGTACGCCTCGTGGCGGAAGGTGCGGCCGCTGTCAAAAGTGGCGATGATATAGTCTGGCGACAGATCATCGATGGCCTTGAGCAGCATATTCATGAAGCCGAAGCTGGCGTTCGTGGGCTCTCCCGAAGGGCTAGTCAGGGGGGGGATAGCATGGTATGCACGATATGCCAGGGCGTGCCCGTCGATCAACATCAAACGTTTCTTGGAATTCATCTTTATTCAACCTCCCGCACTGATTATACCACAAGTGCGTTAGACGACAACAGAGATTTTCGCTCTCGTGCGCGATGCCGTATCTGCTTGACGGATGGGAACAAGGGTCTATATAATCACGTATGATGAAAGGACTAAAAAAAGTGCTCAAAACTGATTTCTCTGTCATGTGATGAAGGGAGGCTAGTGTGGAGCGCAATCGCAGGAATGGCATTCCGACGCGCGTTTTGGGATCTACTGGCGTTCGCCTGACGATCATCGGTGTGGGCGGATATCATATCGGCCAAGGGGATGCCGATCTTGGCGTGCGGATCATCCGCGAGGCCATCGATGAGGGGATCAACTTCCTGGATAATGCCTGGTGCTACAACGATGGCGACAGCGAACGGATCATGGGCCGCGCCTTACAAGGGGGCTATCGGGACAAGGTTTTTCTCATGACAAAGAACCACGGACGTGATGCGGACACGTTCCGTGAGCAGTTAGAGGATAGTCTGCGCAGGTTGGGAACGGACTATATAGACCTCCTGCAGTTCCATGCCATCAATGAAGCGGGAGAACCAGAACGCATATTCTCCGAGGGGGCCATCGAAGAGGCCGTCAAGGCGCGTGATGAGGGTAAGATTCGCTATATCGGCTTTACCGGACACCGCTGGCCAGATCTTTTCGAGGAGATGCTGGAGTACGATTTCGAATGGGATGCGGCGCAGATGCCGGTCAATCTGTTGGATGTTCACTTTCGCAGTTTTGCAGGTCAGACATTACCCACCCTCTTGGAGCGTGGCATCGGCGTTATTGGTATGAAGAGTTTGACCGGGGGGTGGCTGCTCGAGACGGACGTGATGGTCTCCGATGCCATCTCGTATGCTCTGTCGCAGCCGATCGATACTTTGGTTACGGGGATAGATTCCATGGAGATCTTGCAACAGAATCTGGAGATCGTTCGCTCGTGGGAGCCGATGGCCGAGGAGCGACAGGCAGAACTGCTGGAGCAGGTTTCGGTCGTGGCGCAGGATGGTGCCCTTGAGAAATACAAGACCGACTGATAAAGGAATCCAACAGGAAGGGTAGCATGACTGATAGTATGATGCTTTGTGCGGTGATGCATGGGGTGGGTGACGTGCGTCTAGAGAGACGGCCCGTGCCAGAGCCTGCTCCAAATGAGGTGTTGGTGCGCGTCAGGCGCGTGGGGATCTGTGGGAGCGACGTACACTATTTTACCCACGGCCACATCGGGAATTTTGTGGTAAAAGATCCCCTGATCCTGGGGCATGAGAGCGCAGGCGTGGTGGAGGCGATGGGGAGCGCGGCGAAAAAGTTCGCTCGGGGCGACCGTGTGACCATAGAGCCGGGCTATACGTGTGGTGAGTGTTTTTACTGCAAGACAGGGCAGTATAATCTGTGTCCCGACGTGATTTTTATGGCCACGCCTCCCATCGATGGGGCCTTTTGCGAATACGTGGCCTGGCCCGAGGATTTTGTGTTTGGGTTGCCAGATGGCATGAGTTTTGAGGAAGGGGCCATGATGGAGCCTCTCTCTGTGGGCTTGTGGGCGGTGAAGCGCGGCGAAGTGGAGCCCGGCGATAGCGTGGCTATCTTTGGGTGTGGTCCCATCGGCCTGCTGACGTTGCAGGCGGCCAAGGCCGCGGGCGCCACGACCCTTATCGCCGTGGATATTGAGGAGCGTCGCCTGCAGCATGCGCGTCGTCTGGGGGCAACAGACGTGATAGACGACCGTCGTGGAGATGCCGTTAACTATATCAGGGAGATTACCAGCCCATTGCGCGGTTTCGGGCCGGATTGTAGTGGTGTGGACGTGGCCTTTGAGACGGCGGGCGCCGTCGCGGCGACGCGGAATGCCCTGGCTGCCGTGCGCCCCGGCGGCGTAGCCGTCCTCGTGGGGCTGCCGCCCGAATCCATGGTGGAGATTGACCTGGTGGCCGCAGCGAGCAAGGAGATAGATATCCGCGGGCAATTTCGCTATGCCAATCGCTATCCTCCCGCCATCGCCCTGACGGCAGAGGGCAGGATCGACGTGGCCTCTCTGGTGACCCACCATTTCCCCCTAGAGAAGGTGGCAGAGGCCCTACGCTTCTCTGACGAACAGAAGGCCGAATCCCTCAAGGTGATGGTGGACGTGGGCGACTGAGAGCGTTGCCCAAAAGGGGTAGGAGATTGTCTGTGTTACCTATTTTCTCCTGCACCGTTCTGCCCAGAGATACGCTTTTTAGTTTGCTGAGGAGGTGGGCGCGTGAATTTTATCTTTTTCTTTCCCGACGAGATGCGGGCGGAGAGCGTCTCCTGTTATGGGCATTCCCTGGTCAAGATGCCCAACTATGATCGGCTGGCAGAGGAGGGAGTACGATTCGACCAGTGCCATGTCCAGCATCCTGTCTGCTCCCCTTCGCGCTGCAGCTTGATGACGGGCTGGTATCCTCATGTGAGGGGGCACCGTACACTTTGGCACCTCTTGCGAACCCATGAGCCCAGCCTGTTTCGCTATTTAAAAGAGACCGGCTATCATATCGAGTGGCACGGCAAGAACGATCTCTATGCCCCCGATTATTTTCCCCTGGCCGTCGATCGCTGGGATTCCTCGGAAGGCAGTCACACGGGCCCGAATCCTTGTGATCAGGAGGAGGCGGCCTATTACAGTTTTCTCTGTGAGCCGTTTTCCGGGGGAGTTCATCAGACGCGTGATATGCGAAATGTCCGGGACGGACTGGATTTTTTGCGCTCTCGCGGGAAGGATGCCGAGCCTTTCTTTCTCTATTTTCCCCTTTCCATGCCCCATCCCATGTATTCCGCCCCTCAGCCCTACCACGACATGTACGATCCCGACGATCTGCCACCCCTGCGCCCGGCAGATATGGCGGGTAAGCCGGAATTTCATCATCTGATAAGGGAGTACCGTCACCTGGATAGCCTGCCAGAGGAGCACATGAGAGAGATTCAGGCCGTGTATCTGGGGATGAACAGTTATGTGGACTGGATGCTGGGGCAGGTGCTGGACGCCCTAGACGAGACGGGACTGGCCGAGGAGACGACCGTCTTTGTCTCCTCGGATCACGGCGATTGGGCGGGGGATTACGGCCTGGTGGAAAAGTGGCCCAGTGCCCTCGACGATACCCTGACGCGAGTGCCCCTCTTGGTACGCATGCCGGATAATGAGGCGGGGCATGTGGTCGAGGAACAGGTTGAGCTGTTCGATATCATGGCCACCGTGCTGGAACTGGCAGGCATAGAGGCAGATCATACGCACTTTTCGCGGTCGTTGGTATCGCAGTTGCACGGAGCGGCGGGCGATCCCCAGCGGGCGGTGTTCGCCGAGGGCGGATACGACACCCATCAACCCCACTGTTTCGAGGGGCGTTGGGGCGATTATGGCATCCCCCGCTCGCCAGCGCACATCTACTGGCCCAAAGGGTTGCAACAGCAGGAGCATCCCAAAAGCGTCTGTCGCGCCACCATGATGCGTACGCTGGATTACAAATTGATCTACCGTCCTGTGGGCATGAGTGAGCTTTATGATCTGGAGGACGATCCCCGCGAACTGCACAATGTCTACCGCGATCCGGGATATGCGGCGGTGCGCAGGGAGATGGAGGTCCGCCTGCTGGATTGGTACGTGCGTACGGCGGACGTCACGCCGTGGGACGAAAACCCAAGAGGGCTACCTCCCGATCATCTATCTGTCTAGGCGCTAAGATAAGAAGAGGCCATTCAGAGGGAGTCTGTGACCCCCTTTTGGGATAGCCGTCCAATAAAGGTGTGAGGTTGGCTTTTATCGGACGGCTGGCTCATACCGCAGTGCTTTGCCAGAGAGGGGACATACCTCCACGCAAAGCGGTCCTGCTTCCCTTTCGCTGCACAGATCACACTTTAAGGCCAATCTCTCTTCCGGATGTCTTTTGGGTACGTCCCAGGGGCAGGCGTCCCGGCACTGCATGCATCCGATGCAGAGTCCTCTATCTATGATTACGGCGTTCGTGC
This sequence comes from uncultured Anaerolineales bacterium, assembly GCA_964567975.1. Lineage (GTDB taxonomy): Bacteria > Chloroflexota > Anaerolineae > UBA1429 > UBA1429 > JAWLEV01. Next base: position 25,197 of record CAZMOW010000003.1, read on the forward strand.
GCGTGTGGCGGGATAGGGCGTCCACGGGGCAGACCTCGATGCAGGGGGCGTTCTGACACTGGAAACAGACGGTCGCCGAGATGGGGTCGGTCGCCCGGAATTCGTCAAAGCGGATGTCGATGCGCGCCAGGGAAGCGCCGGCCTTGTTCTCGTGATAGATAGCGCAAGAGATCTCGCAAACCTTACAGGCACGACACGATTGGGGATCGAAAACGATTCGGCCCCTGGCGGGTACTTTTGTGGAGTCAGAACTCGTAGCACCTTGTTGTTTTTTGTCTGCTAGTTCTGTCATTGTCCTCTCTTTTCATGATCTGTCGTAAAGTAGACACTTGAATAGCGGATCCTCTGTGGTATGCTGGATCAATCTCCTTGCTCTGTGGAGTGGCGCTGTGCCAGGGCCCTGCGCACCGCGAGATGGTCATTCCTGCTGATGGGGTAGAGGACGGCAAGGGCGATTCCCCCGCAGAGCAGCAGAGCGGGCACCGGGCCTGTAAAGGCGCGGATCGTCATCAGGGCCCTTTTGCTCTGGGTGGCAGCGTGGGGCACGTAGCCGGACCAGTCCAATGCCATACCCAACAGAAAGAGGGCCAGGCCACTGGCCGCCTTTTGCATGAGGGTGAGCAGGCTGTAAAAGATACCCTCGTGTCGCTGCCCCGTCTGGAGTTCGTCCCACTCTATGGCGTCGGGAATGATGGCCCAGGGCAGCACGTGGGCCGCGCTCACGCCGAGGCCGGCCAGAGCGGCGAGGCCAAAGATGATCACGGGCCGGGTTCCGGGACCGGTGAGGATGAGGGCGATCTGTACCAAGCACCAGAAGGCGATGCCCCCGATATACGCCAAGCGCTTGTTGCTGTGGCGTGAAATCCATTCCCAAAGGGGCAGTACCAGGAGGGCCGTGACAAAGATGACGGCAAAGATGGCATCGCTCTGGCTCTCCAGATGAAGCCAATACTTGATAAAGTACAGCAGGACCGCCTGTATCACACTCATGGCCAACCACGTGAGCAGGAATAGGCCGATGCTCAACAGAAAGGGCCGGTTTCCCAGGAGGGCCTTGATGGATTCTCGGAGGGAGGGCGAGGGCATCGTTGCAGGATCGTGGTGCTCCTGGGTGCCCAGAAAGGTTAGAAGTAAGGGGGTCGCGCTCGCTGCGGCAAAGATCACACCATTCAACCAGATACGAAAGCTATTCTCTGGACGGAATGATCCGACAATCACCCAGGGCAGGGTAAAAGCGATCAGACTTCCCAAAATGGAAAAGGTCATGCGGTACGTCGTCAGCGTTGTACGCTCATCATAGTCCGGTGTCAGTTCGGGAGTGAGGGCAAAGTAGGGCATGTAGACGAACGTGGCCGCCGTGTCATAGAGCACATAGGCGCCGACGTAAAAAGCGGCGAGACCTATCTGATTCTGGAAAAAGGGTTTCCACCAAAGCAGGGTGAAGGTCACACCAAAAGGAACAAAGCCAAAGAGTAAAAAGGGCCTGCGTCTTCCCCATCGGCTGCGTGTGTGGTCGGAGATGTGTCCGATGAGGGGGTCGTTTATCCAGTCCCACTGTTTGGCGACCATCATGGCCGTTCCCGCCAGGGCGGGGCGCAATCCCACCACGTCGGTGAGAAACAGCAAATAGTACACGTTTATGAGGGTACTGGTCAGGCTAAAACCTATATCCCCCAGGCCATAGAAGAGCTTGCTGCGAAAGGAGAGATAACTGTCTTTGGGCTCGGACAAGGCAATGCCCCTTCTTGGTTAGCATGTCCCGACTACTGCCCATATTTTAACGACTTGCTGTTGTCAGGGCAACTGGCGTCACCGTCCTTACAAAGAAAACAGATTGTGTTACAATGGGTGTGGTGTGCGAAAAGGGGTGAGACGATGAAAAAGTCGTGTCTTTTTCAGTTTGTTCTTTTTGCCGTCTTTGTTTTTGTGGTGGCCATGTTCCTGCGGAGTTATATCGAGGGCTTTCGGGCTCCACAGGAGGGGACGGTGGGGGTTGATCGCGGGCCTGGGACTTTGGTTTCCTCGAAAGGGGGACGACAAGGGAGAGTCGCAGGGGATGCCGAGGCCAGGGCGACAGGCATAGAGGGGTTGTCCCGACTTCCGGTCAGTGCGCTCATGATCGATGCTCCCAGTGTGCGGGGCCTTGCGGTCAGTGCGCGCTTCTTTTACGTTTCCTCGTTCGACCCCGCCCGACGTGTGGCCTCCTTGTACAAGATCGACCGTGAGAACCATAGCGTCGTGCACGTTCGTACGTTGAAGGAGGATGGTCGATACCAATTGGGGGGACTTGATCTCAGGGGCGATTCCTTGCTCGTGCCCGTGGCCGGCGACGAGTTCGACTCGGGTAGTTCCATTCTTCTCCTGGACACGCGCCATCTGGAGGTTCAACGTAAGATCGAGGTTGGCGACCGCATACGGGCCGTGGCCCAGGGGACAGATGATCTGGTTTATGGCATCAATTTTGACTCGAGCATCTTCTATACCTGGACACCGACGGGAGAGGAGGTGCGCAGGAAAGCAATATATGACCAGGTAGAATACAGCGACATCGAGATCGTGCAGGGAAGTCTCGTCTGTTCGGGCGTAGACAGTCACAGTGGCGTCCTAGACGTAATCGATCCCTATGGCTTTACTTTACTCGTTCGCCATCGATGCTACACGCGCACGCCGGATCAGCAATGGGTGACCAGCAGGGGATTTGCCCTTTTCGATGGCGTATTCTACTTTGTGCCCGATGAAGGGCACTTTCCCATGTTGATGAGATATGTGCTGGATGGCATGACCTCTTCTGAGTACATTCCCAGCGTGAGCCAGGGGGATTTGCAGGGAGGGACTCAGTGATGGTGTGGGCCACGCCATATTCCTTTTTCTGCGTCCCAGTTCCAGCCCTGGGCATCGACATGAGTCTCCAATCTGGGCCATCCGGCCCGAATGCGAGCTCGTGTGGCATCCCATGAACGCACGCCGCTGGTGGCATCGGCCGTCTCCACGTTGCACGCACCAACGGCGACTGCGGAGGTGGCGGCATCCTCGGGTGTCTGGCCACGGAGCAATCCGCTCAGAAAACCGGCGATGGTCGTGTCCCCGGCTCCCACGGTGCCCACAACCTCCACCTTGAAGCAGGGAGCCCACAATTCGCATTCCTGCCAGCCTTTTGGGGACGATGGGCCGCCGCGTCCGAGATTCTTCAAGGTCCCGCCGCTTTGTATGTAGAGTCCCCGGTGTCCCAGTTTCAGAGCGACGATCTTTGCGCCCAAGGAGAGGGCCTCGCGCGCCAGGGAGGCGACGCGCTCGGGCGTCAGGGCATCGATCAGACCGCTCTGTCCAACAGAAGCGACCAGTTCGTCGTATGCATCCTTGTCCAGCATATAGAGTAATTCCTCGATGTTGGGAGCAAAGATGTCCACATAAGGCAGGGTGTGGGCAAGTATAGAACGCCAAGCTGCCTTGCCGCTGGGCCGTGCGGGATCGGGCATGGCCATATCCAGGGATGTGGTCGCTCCGTGTTCCTTGGCATCTCGAAAGATGGTGGACAGGGCACGTCCCCCATCCACATACATGCGGCGCATGGCTGGAGGATAGCCGAAATGGAAGAGCTTTGCTTGATCCAGAAGGGTTGGTGGAATGTCGTCGGGTTCGAAAGTGTCGTTTGGGCCAGGATAGTGCAAGAAGGTGCGATCGACACCGGGGGGATTAATAACCAGGGTGTAGGAACCGCCTTCGCCCTGTGCGATGACCAGGTCCTGTACCAGCTTCTCGCTTCGCGCTTCCAAGATATGATGGGGCAGCTGTCCCACATGATCGTCGCCGATTCGCCCCAGGAGGCGAACGTCGAGGCCAAGCTTGTGTAGGGCCAGGCCGGTGTTGGAGACGGCGCCACCGGTGGAAATCACGGCAGGGCCCACTTCCGTGAGGCGTCCAGGAGCGAGAAAGCTGTCCGATTGGGCCGAGGCGGGTGGTATCTCTGGAATGATATCTACACATAGATGGCCCGCTACAAGCGCGTCGAACATGGTCGCCCTCCTCAGTACTTTGAACGTCTCCAACTCTATTATGTAGCAGGTGTGGAATCCTGGCAAAGGATATGAGACTCGTGGTGGGTTCCGGGTTGTAACGGCCTATCATTGCTGTTATGCTAGCTGTGTGAGAATATTCTCATCATTACTATGATGGGTACATGGAGAATCGCTATAGGAGGAGGCATATGTCTGCGAGAGAGCTTGCGCCTCTGTCACTCGACAGGGTGCAGATCGATGATCCGTTCTGGGGGCGCCGACAAGCCGTCAATCGAGAGGTGACGCTTCCGGCCGAATATCGACATTGTCAGGAGACGGGACGTATCGACGCCTGGAAGCTGGATTGGGAGCCGGGGAGGCCCAATCCCCCGCATCACTTTTGGGATTCTGACATAGCCAAGTGGATAGAGGCTGTGGGATACGTCCTGGCGACGCATCCGGACAAGGAACTAAAAAGCCGTGCCGACGAGGTCATAGATATGATCGCCGGGGCAGAGCAGGAGGATGGGTATCTCAATATCCATTTCACTGTCGTGGAACCCGCGAACCGCTGGACGAATCTGCGCGATATGCACGAACTCTACTGTGCTGGCCACCTGATGGAGGCCGCCGTGGCCTATTACGAGGGCACAGGAGATCGGCGGTTGCTGGACGTGCTCTGTCGCTACGCCGACTATATCAACTCGGTCTTTGGACCCGGTGAGGGTCAGAAGCGGGGCTATCCCGGTCACGAGGAGATCGAACTGGCGCTGGTCGGGCTCTATCGCGCCACAGGCGAGGCGCGATATCTCGATCTAGCCAAGTTCTTTATCGATGAAAGGGGGCGTCGTCCCCACTACTTTGATATGGAGGCCGGGAGGCGAGGGGAGGGTCCGGGTGATTATCGGTTCGAGACCTACGATTATGCGCAGGCCCATCTGCCCGTCCGGGAACAGACCACGGCGGAGGGGCATGCGGTCAGGGCCATGTACCTTTTCAGCGGAATGGCGGATGTAGCCGCCGAAACGAATGATGAGAGTCTGCTGACTGCCTGTGAGCGATTGTGGGAGAACGTGACGCAGCGTCGCATGTACGTGACCGGCGGCGTGGGGTCATCCTCTCACGGGGAACGCTTCACCGTCGATTACGATCTGCCTAACGATCTGGCCTACGCGGAGACCTGCGCGGCCATCGGTTTGGTGTTCTGGGCCCATCGCATGCTGCAGTTTGACGGCGATGGCAGGTATGCTGACGTCATGGAACGCGCCCTCTACAACGGTGTCCTGAGTGGCGTGTCTCTTGACGGAACCCAGTTCTTCTATGGCAATCCACTGGAGGTGATCCCCGCGTTGCACCGGGTGCGTCCTGATCTCTTTGGCAAGGATGCGGTCTCTTATACGCGACAGGACTGGTTCAGTTGTGCCTGTTGCCCTCCCAACCTGGCGCGCCTCGTGGCCTCTTTGGGACGATATATCTACTCTCAGGGCGAGGGTGGAGAATCGCATAGCGATTTTCCCAAGGGGATATACGTGCACCTGTACGTCGGGGGCAGTGGCACCTTTGACGTCGACGGCCAGGAGGTCAGCCTCTATCAAGAGACGCGCTATCCATGGGAGGGTGAGGTGAAGATCACGGTGCAGTCCGAGGGGAAGGCGCGTTTCCCTCTGGCCCTGCGCATACCGGGGTGGAGCCGCGAGGCGACGCTTCAGGTCAACGGTGAAGCCGTGGATGTCACATCGAGATTGGATCAGGGTTATGTGAGGCTTGAACGCGTGTGGGAGCCGGGCGACCGCATCGTGCTCGACCTACCCATGCCCGTGGAGCGTGTGGAAGCGCATCCAGCCGTCGGCGAGAATTGTGGGCGTGTGGCTCTCCGGCGGGGACCTCTGGTCTACTGCTTGGAGGAGGTGGACAATGGCACTAACCTGCACGAGATCGTCCTGCCGGCCGATGCCGCATTGCAGGCGTCCTTTGAAGAGGATTTCCTGGGCGGGGTAGTGGTGATCGAGGGCGAGGCCAAGAGGCGAGATTCCGAAAGATGGGGCGATGCCCTGTACCGACCAGCGTCGTCCGTGCTGGAGACGGCGCCCATCAGGGCCATCCCCTACTATGCCTGGGCTAACCGAGAGCCTGGCGAGATGCTGGTGTGGCTTCAGCAGAGGTAGTTTTTTGAGCGTGGCACAGGGAAAACGCTTGCCCCCTGTGCCATTCGTATTCATCAAGCTTCCAATAGCTTGGCGCTCAAGTAGTCGAGCACCTTTAGCTGGCTGTCGTCCTCTTCGATCATGGCTCCTATGCTTTCCAGATCCGTGCGCTCCAGGAAGGCTATCATGCGCTTCAGCATGGTCGCGTTGGCCTGAAATGCGGGGACGGGATCCAGTTGATGGGCTGCGATATCGGCGCCCAGCCAGCCCTCGTAGCCGATGCGGTCCAGCGTGTGTAGTAACTCCAACCACTCCCAGAGGTGGACACTGCCCGAGACCATATCCCAGTCGCCGCCATCTCCGGGATTGTCGTTAGTGTGTATATAGAACAGTCTATCCTTCCCGGCCAGTAACGCCGCCGCCTCTGCGGGAGATTCCTGGGCAGCAAAGGAGTGTCCGATGTCCAGATTCGCTCCCATGTTGGGCTCGTCCACCTCAGCGCACACAAAGAGCATCTTGCCCACGTTGTTGAGCAAGGGTTTGGCCTCCATGTCGTGGGGCTGGTATTCCAGCGCGAGACGTACGTCGTCACGGTAGGCGACGACCTCTTTTACCGTTTCGATAAAACGCTGCCAGGCGGCGCCGTGGTCAATCTCGAAAGCATACTCGTAGCCGTCGGCCAGGGGACACGTGGTGACCAGGTCAGTTCCCAGCTCTGCTGCGATGTCCATTCCCGCACACAGGCGCTCTACGGCCTTCTCTTGGGCCTGCCCCGAGCGTGCCGAGAGGGCGCCGTAACGAAAGTAGGTGGCGTCTTTGATGTCCACGTTAACGGCGGAGAGTGCCAGGTCATGCTCCTTTAGAAGGCGCTCCGCCAGTTCGACGTCCTCCAGATCGAAGGGGTATTTGAGCTCGATACCATCGAGTCCGTCAACCTGGGACATGAGGTCGAACTTTTGCTCCAGCGTGCGATCGGGCTGATATTGGGTATAGCCATCGCTTTGGGCACCAAAGAAGGCGGCGTTTACGGACAGTTTCCAGTGTCTCATGTCTCTAACCTCACAGTTTCTGAATCGTTCATTGCCGGTTCGTAAATGATGGGCTTTTAGATCAGGGAATACAGATAGGGCACGATACGGGACGGATCGCGCGCTTCCATCAACTCTTCCATCTCGTCCTCGTCGATGCGTTCCGTTATCTCTTCCAGTTTCCGCGTCATCCGGGTCACGGCGTTGAAATTCGCCACAGTGTCGATCTCTTTGGGAAAGACATCAAAACTGTACCAGTCGTCGTCATATCCCACCTTGCGCAGCGTATAGAAGAACTCGACGAATTCCCATAGATGATAGGCTCCCGGTATCATGTCCCAGTCCCAGCGGCCGTCGTTGTCGTTCAGGTGGACGTAGAACAGGCGGTTGGCGCGGGCCAGGAGAGCGGCCGATTGGGCGGGACGTTCCCCGCCGTACAGGGCGTGCCCGATGTCGAGGGTGACGCCCAGGTTATCCGCGTCGACTACCTGGCAAAAGACGGCCGTCTCGCCGGCCGTGCCAAAGAGACAGCGGGCGCGGGGATCGCTTCGCTTGTACTCGATGCAGATCCTGACGCACGGATTGTGGGCGCAGATCTCGGAAAATGACGCGGCGGCATAGTCGTAGGCGTGCACATAATCCATCTCAAAGGGATAGTCCGTGCCATCGTTCAGGGGGCAGGTGGTGATGCGGTAGCAACCCAGCTCGACCGCCAGATCCATGGCCTGTTTGAGATCATCTACGACCTCTTCTCGCTCCACAGCGGATTCCGCACTGAAGGAGCCTCGCCACCATTTGCCGGTTCGCCGCGACCGAAAGTTGATGGCCGACACAGCAAAACCGTACTCGCTCAAAAGGGCCTTGAGTTGCTGGATATCACAAAAGTCTCGCGGATAGGCGAGTTCCAGCCCCTCGGCCCCCTCTATCTGAGAAGCCATCTCGAATTTCTCTGCCAGGTTGCGGTCCGCCTGGTATGTCATGTAGCGGTTTTTACAGGCGCCCAAAAAGGAGCTGATGATGGCCAGTCTATTCATGGCGTGATTCCTCCTCTGTCTCGATATCCTGTTCATTTTCCTCTCCTTGTGAGCATTATGTCACAAATTGTGAAGTCCCACAAGTATGCGTCATTTTTCCGGGTATGCAACACCCTCTTTCTTGTGGTATTCTTGCTCTACTGTTAGAATAGGGCGAAATATTCCTCTTGGGGAGGATTGAGACATGGGCAAGGTGAAGCAGAATGGACGAGGGGAGGAATTGACATGGTCAAAGAACCTGAGTTGATCGCGGATTATGGGTGTCTGACGGGCGAGGGCGTGATATGGCATCCTGGTGAACAGTGCGTTTACTGGCTCGATATACCGCAGGGACGGATGTTCCGCTACGATCCGGCCACCGAGGAGCATGAGATGTGCTTCAAGGACGGTATGATCGGCGGGCTTACGGTTCAGGCGGATGGCGCGCTACTCCTTTTCATGGAAGAGGGGGTGGTGAAGCGGTGGAATGACGGGGAAGTGGTGACTATCATCGATGAGATTCCGGAGGAGCGCGGGTCTCGCTTCAACGATGTCATCGCCGATCCGGAGGGGCGCGTCTTTTGCGGCACCATGCCCACCGAGGAGCGTCTTGGGCGACTCTACCGCATCGATCCTAATGGCAGTGTAACCAAAGTGTTGGAGGATATCGGTTGCTCCAACGGTATGGGTTTTACTCCTGATCGCCGGCGGATGTACTATACCGATTCCACAAAGCGCGAGATATATCTCTTTGATTACGATCGGGAGACGGGCGAGATCAGAAATCAGAGGGTCTTTGTTCGGACGCCGGAGGGAGAGGGCATCCCCGACGGCATGACCGTCGACGCCGAGGGCTGTGTCTGGTCGGCACGATGGGATGGCGGATGCTTGGTGCGTTACGCCCCCGACGGCACCGAGGACATGCGTCTCGAGTTCCCGGCCCAAAAGGTATCCTGTGTGACCTTTGGCGGCTGGGACTATACGGATATCTATGTGACCACGGCTGGAGGGGACAACAAGGCCGAGGAAGGGGAGGGGGCGGGAGCCCTCTTTAAGGTCAACGTGGGTATAAAGGGCGTTCCCGAGTTTGAGTCGCGAATCGGCCTCTGATTGCCAGAAACTGATGTGTAAGTAAGAAGGGGCGATGATGGTAGACAGTTTGAAAGTGGGCGTGGTGGGCTCTGGGGGTCGTGGAGGAAGTTTTAAACAGGCCTTTGAGCTGCTGGACAGAGCCCACGTCCACGCCGTATGCGACATCGACCGCGAGGCGCTGGAGGCATCCAAGGCTCGCTTGGGGGCGGCCGAGGCCTATGTGCGTTATGAGGAGATGATCGAAGATGCCGATCTGGACGCCGTCATTATCGGCACGCCCATGCCCCTTCACGTCCCTCAAGCCATCGTTGCACTGGACAAGGAAATTCACGTTTTGAGCGAGGTGCCGGCGGGGGTGTCCATTGAGGAATGCCGGGAATTGGTGTCCGTATGTCATTGCAGCGAGGGTGTATATATGATGGCCGAGAACTATATCTATAGCAAGGCCAACATGATGGTCACAGAACTCGTCCGGCAGGGTCTCTTTGGGGAGACCTATTATGCCGAAGGAGAATATATTCACGAACTGAAGGCGCTGAATGAGGAGACACCCTGGCGGCGCAGATGGCAGACGGGTATAAATGGTATTACCTACGGGACCCACAGTCTGGGGTCCATACTGCAGTGGATGCCGGATGATCGGGTGGTCTCCGTGTGCTGTGCGGGGTCGGGACATCACTATCGCGATCCGCGTGGAGATCTTTATGAGAACGAGGATAGCTGTGTGATGCTCTGCAAGATGGCCAGTGGCGGCCTGGTCAAAATCCGAGTGGATATGCTGTCCGAACGCCCCCACGCCATGCACAATCACTCGCTGCAGGGCACCGGCGGATGCTACGAATCGGCCCGGGGGCCGGGGGAAAGGGATCGCATCTGGTTACAGGAAAGGTCGGAGGACCCCAACACGTGGCTCGATCTGGAGGAACTGGACGCCTTTGTACCTCGGGAATGGCGGGAATCGGAGTCGGTCATCGCCCAGTTGGGACACGGCGGGGGAGACTATTTCGTGATCAAAGAATTTGTGGACGCCGTAATGGAGGATAAGGCTCCCCGTATCGGCATTCACGAGGCCATGGACATGACCCTGCCCGGTCTGGTCAGCCAGCAGTCCATCGCCCAAGGGGGACGATGGCTACCGGTGCCGGATTCACGTACCTGGTAGGATCGAGTGTAGAAAAGTCTGGAGAAGAGGGAATGAAATGCGATTCGTTTGACAAGAGGTTCGATACTCTGTGTGTCGATCACGGTCCAGTCACGCAGGGTATCAGAATCGAGCCCGATTGGGAGGCTCTGGTGGAGTGTATATTGCGCAGGGGCACCCCAGAGCGCGCCCATCACATAGAACTGTTTCTGGATGAGGAGGTTCAAGAGGCCGTCTGCGACAGGTTCGATCTGTTGGATGGGTTGAACGAGGGGGAACCCTTTTTTAAGCAGAAGCGCGAGATAAGGGTTCAGTGCTTCCTGGGCTATGATTATGTGCGGTGCAGGCTGGACGATCTGGAGATGCCCCTGAAGCGGACGACGCTGGAGGACACGGCCGACCTCAAGCGCGAGGCAGGGCGGCAATATATGGAGGAGCATCGTGGGCCCATCACGAATTGGGAGGAGTTCGAGGCCTATCCCTGGCCCGATCCTGAGGAGGCGTCCACGCGTTCTTTGGAATGGTATAGTGAGAACCTCCCAGAGGGTATGTGCATCATCGCCAGTGGCGGGTTTGCCCACTTTGCGGAGTACTTGACCTGGCTGATGGGCTATGAGACCCTGTGCTATGCCCTGTACGATCAGCGCGACCTGGTGGCCGCTATCAGCGAGCGCCTTCTCGACATGTTTCGCGTGTCGCTTGAGCGCATGCTGGCCTTTGAGCGGGTCAAGATCGTCTGGGGCAGCGACGATATGGGATTCCGCTCCGCCACACTGATCAGCCCCGATGATCTCCGGGAGTTCGTCCTCCCCGGTCACGGGCTGATGGCGCAGATGTCCCATGATGCAGGGCGCCCTTATCTGCTCCACTCCTGTGGGAATCTCACAGAGATCATGGACGATCTGATCTATGATGTGAAGATCGATGCCCGGCATTCCTTTGAGGATACCATTGAGCCTGTGACCGAGGCTTATGAGAAGTACGGCGATCACATCGCCCTGTTGGGCGGTATCGACGTCGATTTCCTGTGCCGCGCCGATGAGGAGGCCATTCGCCGCCGCGTGCGACATACGTTGGACGCGTGTCTACCCGGTGGGGGATATTGCCTAGGGACGGGGAATAGCGTGGCCAACTATATTCCCCTGGATAACTATCTCGCCATGGTGGATGAGGGCAGGAAATATACACTTTGATGCTCTAAAGTGAGGAAAGGAAGAAGTTATGCCAAAGAAACCGAATATCCTCTACATTCACTCCCACGATACGGGACGCTATATTCAAGCCTACGGCTATGCTGTGCCCGCTCCCCATATCCAAGGGCTTGCGGAGGCGGGAGTGTTGTTTCGTCAGGCTTTTTCGGTGGCCCCCACATGCTCGCCTAGTCGAGCGGGGTTGCTCACGGGGCAATGTGCCCATAGTTCTGGCATGATTGGACTGGCGCACCGTGGTTTTTCTCTGCACGATTACGGCCAGCACATTATCCATACGCTCCATCCCCTGGGCTATGAATCTACATTGGTCGGGGTGCAGCACGTGGCGGGGGAGGCCAGCGCCATTGGCTATAATCGCGTGGTCGATCTAGAGAGCCGTCATGCGTGCCATGTGGCACCGGCCGCCGTGGAGTTTTTGCAAAGTGCACCCGAGGAACCCTTTTTCCTGTCCGTAGGATTCGTGGAAACCCATCGTGAGTATCCCGACCCCGGCCCAATGGAGGATGTAGGCTACTGTCGGCCTCCAAGGCCCTTGCCTGATACGCCAAGGACGAGGAAGGACATGGCGGCTTACAAAGCCAGTGTGCGCGTGCTTGACGAGGGGATGGGAGCTGTCCTCGATGCTCTAGACGAGGCGGGCTTGGACGACAACACACTGGTGATCTGTACCACTGACCATGGCATCGCCTTCCCAGGGATGAAGTGCAACCTCACCGATCATGGTATCGGCGTGATGCTCATCATGCGCGGTCCCGGCGGATTTCGCGGGGGCAGGGTGATCGACGGTATGGTTTCCCATGTGGACATCTTTCCCACTATATGCGAATTACAGGAGATCGAGGAACCCACGTGGTTGCAGGGCACGTCGCTGATGCCCCTCATACGTGGCGAGACCGAAGAGGTCAACGAGGAGATATTCGCCGACGTGACCTACCATGCGGCCTATGAGCCGAAGCGCTGTGTGCGCACCAGGCGTTGGAAATATGTTCGGCGATTCGACGAGCGGCGGACGCCCGTCCTTCCCAACTGCGATGACAGTTTGAGCAAGGATGTATGGATGGAACACGGCTGGGAGGATCGAGAGGTGGCCTCGGAACAACTCTACGATCTGGTGTTCGATCCCAACGAGGCAAATAACCTGGCGGACGATCCGACCAAGGACGCTGTTTTGAAGGGGCTGCGTGGACGGTTGCAGAATTGGATGGAGCGCACCAACGATCCGTTGCTAAAAGGCCCCGTACCCGCTCCTCATGGCGCACGTATAAACGATCCCAGTGGTCTCTCTCCCAGAGAGGATACGTACGTACCGACAACGTAGAGGATGCGCACTCTGGCCGTTTGCTAGCTGCCATCCGGGCGTGTGTTTGATTGTAGAAGGGTCCACTATTGTGTTGAAGGAGATGAACCTCAATGTCATCGAGGCTTTCTTTTGCCGTTATTGGCTGTGGTGATGCTGGTGCGGAGATGTGGCAAGGCATCGACGCGGCTTCTCCTGCAGAGCTTGTCATGTTGATGGACGAGAATGCAGACCTACTGGACGATCTTTCTCAGGTGTATGCCGTTCCCACGACGACAATCGTGGAGGAGGCTCTGAGCCATGCTGACGTGGATGCCGTATACATCTCGGCTCCTATGGAGCAACGGGTGTCTTTGGGCATACGGGCTGCTCAAGCGGGCAAGCAGGTCTTTGTGGAGAGCCCTGTGGCCGACGATCTGGTAGAGCTGGATGCCCTGATGGATGTCTGTCAGGCTAACGGCGTCAGTCTGGGGGTGGCCTTGGGCGCCCAGGTGGATGCGGGCGCGGCGGAAGCGCGAAGGATGATTCGCGCTGGTTTTCTGGGCGACGTGGTCGCCGTGCGCATGAATGTTTTCGTCGAAGGGCTCCGTTCTCGACGACCCCCCATGGAAAAGGGCAAAGGGCATGAGGATCTGCTCGCCTCCTTGATGGAGCAGTTGAATACGGTGCGCTGGGTTATGGGCTCGGAGGTGATCGAGGCCTCAGCCAGATGCGAGTCACGGGCTGGGAAAGCAGGACCCGATACCATCGCGTTAGGTGCCATGTTGGACTATGATAACGGTGCCGTGGGCATGCTGCAGGGGGGCTGGAATCTGCCGGGGGGAGGACACGAGGACATACCGGGGCCGCGGATTTATGGCACGAGAGGACAGTTGATTCTCGCTCGAGAGCCCCTGGTGTACTTTGTCCAGGCACCGGAAGGGGGCGTGTCCCAATCGTGGCAACCTTTGCGCTTTTCCGGCCCGCTGGGAGACAAAGAGCAGATGGTGGAACGCTTTGCTGCCGCCGTCCTGGACAGTGAAGGACCGCCCGTCGGCGGGGCCGATGCGCGAAAGGTGCTAGGGATTGTCGAGGCCATGCGCCGCTCGGCGGAAAGCGGTGAACCGATTAAAATTATGCCAAATAGAAATAGGGAAAATAAAAAAGACTTCGAAGAAAAAGTTATAGAAATCAAACGTGTTTCCAAGAAAACAGAAGGTGGTAATAGATT
>CAZMOW010000003.1:39337-67380 GCA_964567975.1 uncultured Anaerolineales bacterium
GGAAAGCGGTGAACCGCAGGCGCTGCCTCTGGGGGATTGATCCCCTCGCGTTCCAGTTGATTGGCAGAATGCATGGGCCCTTCTCGTCGCCAGGGACGGGAAGGGCTTGTGCATCTCTGTATTCGTGGGACTTTTAAACCTGTTTTCTTAGACGCACGGCCATGTACGGTTTTCCTGGCAGGTCGACTGTGAAGGTGCCGGAGAAACTCCCTTCTACTTGCGTGATGTGCATCTCCCAGGTATCGATCACGTCGACCTTGTAGGCATGCTCTTCAGGCGTGGAGAAGGGCATGGCCGCGGGCTGAAGCACGCCAAAATAGGCAAGATAGTACGCATCCGCCTTGCTGGCACAGGGAAAACCCGTGTCCACGATCCCCTCCACCGGTTCTAGGCCGCAGGGAGGTCCCCCGTGGAGGATGTCTTTTAGAAAAGCGATCCGCGCCGGACTCTGGCCATGCAGTGTGCCGCCCTTTGACCACCAGAGGATGTCTTCGGGGTGTAGATATGTCTCGCCGTGGCCTACATAGCCTCCACGTACCGTGCCCTCCCAGAACTTGCGCACCATCTCCTGGGGTGGCATGTTACCCCAGCGATTGGGGATATTGCCCTCGTATTTGCACTCGTCGATGATCACGGGTTTTTTATAGTGGGCCCGCCAGGTGTCAGTCTTTTCCACTTCGCTGCTCTGTACGCTCAGATGTGTAACCCACGGCTTATCGTGATCGTAGAAGGTTCTGCAGTTGTGCACGGAGCGGAGGTGCTGGTAGGGGTCGCTTTCCTGGACGATGCGGAAAAAGCGATCCCAATCGCCCATGCTCTTGTCCTCCATGAGATCGTACTCGTTGGCCATGGACCACCACACGTTCCGATAGGCGGCCAGGCGCGCCACCACGTGGCGCAGGTAGCGTTCGTCCGTTTTGGGATCGAGGGAGGCATAGCCCCACCGGTCGTAGGGGTGGAAAAGGATGATGTCCGCCTCGATGCCCAGGTCCTGCAGATCCTGCACCCGTCGTTCCAGGTGCTGGAAAAAGGTGGGATTGAAGCGGGTAAAATCCCATCCTCCCGACGCGTCGCGTTGAAAAGGATGATGTGCGGGCTCGTTTCTATTGTATGTGTAATGCTTGGGAAAGACACACATGCGCAGTTTATTAAAAGGAGTTTCCTGGAGCGTCTCCAGGGTTTGCTCTTCCAGTTTCTCGCCCTGATGGTTCCATACATAACACGTGGTGCCCACGGGATAGTAAGGCGCGCCATCGGCATAGGCGAAATGGCATGTATCGGTGACCCTCACAGGGCCATGGTTGTCTGGAGAAGGCAGTTTACAGACGAACTCCCCACTAATGCCGTCCAGTATAGGCCGGTTGCTTCTCGTGGTGTAACGCCACTCGCCCACGGTATCGGGCATGAAGCGAACGCGGTAGATGCCCTCCCCATCATAAAAGCCATCGATATCCACAACGCGATGTCGGTAGGTGAACCGGGCGCCCACGGTTACGTCTGTGAAGGGATTGCCCTCCTCCGGTCCTTCAAGGATGATCTCCAGGATATCCCACTGTTCAACTTTTCCAGGTGCCGTGCTCTCGCTCATCTCTTCTCCTTCAATTACTACTGCAAGCTATGACGGATGTCGTGATCTAGATGGCTGGCAAGGGGTTCTTTAGGAATGCTTGGGATTGAGGGAAAGTGCCTCCCATAGCTATGGTGACTTCCCTCCCAGTACATCCTGCAGCCAATCTCCGAGAGAAGCCCAGAAACTCTTTGCAGGGCTACTTGGTGTGGCCGTTGGCTCAGGTGCTCGCGTGGGTCGCACGCGCTTTGTGAGTGTGGCACTCGGCAGTGTTGTAGTCACGGCGCCAGATCCTAGAACGGCCTCGGGCGTCGGCTCTGCATTCCCATTGGCGCGGATACGGTAAGCCCGTCCTTTCCAGAGAAGGATGACGCGCTCTCCCAGGGCCAGATAGGGTCCCCATTCAGGATGCTCGCGCGTCAATTCAAAGTAGGCGGGACTGGCGAATGTTATCTCTCTGACGTCCATCGCCTCTTTGTAATCCGTGTCGATCCATTGACCATTCTGCAATAAAAAGGTCCTATTTCCCACGGGGCGCAGGCGTTCACTATCTGGTGTATGGGCCACCTCGGCCTCTCGCAGGATTCGTTGGGCCATGCTGCTTTCCACGGCCATTTTGCCAGAAGCCTCGGATGACATTCCAACCCCCGGTGCGATGGTGGGAGAGCTTTCCGGATATATATTTTGCTTGTCGTCCGTCATCGCCGTATCCTCTGTCTCGTCGATGAGGAAGGATGTGTAGGGGGTAACGATACCGTACTTTTGACTCAGTCGGACAATCTCGTCGATGAGCTCGCCTTCTGGACCGTATAGGCGCACGTGCGTGAGAAGGTGCCCGATCTTGCGCGTGGCCCACAGGCGTGGGATGAACTTCTCTCCCCCTCTTTCTTGAAAACAAAGATCATCAAAAGTATAGTTGATGGGATCTCCGTTGACAAGCCCCCGCATATGCAGGGTGGTTTCTCCTCCCTGGCGATAGCGCCCCAGGATGAGGAGTTGGTTTCCTGCAAAGAGATCGGGCAACGGGGAGGGAAAGAGTTCCTCGGCGTGCACCCGGCCGAATTTCAAGGTCAATTGCTCTAGTACGGGAGAACCGATCTTGTCATAGAAGGAGGAGACGACGCGTTCTATGTTTTCATCAGGGCGTACATAGCTTGAGGTGCCATGATGCTCCTGAGATAGCCTGTCCAACAGGAGGGTATTGACGTCGTATCCCACACCAAAGGCGAATATCTGTGTCCGTTTGCCTGCAGATGCCTTTGCGCGTTCCAGGATCGGCTTTGTCCGTATTTCTCCCTCGGTGGCCAGACCGTCGGTCAGAAAGATCACCACTTGTGGTCGATTGCTGTCCGTCTGCTCAAGGGTCTCTTTGAGGGCTTGGTCAATATTGGTCCCGCCGCCGGCCTCTAACTCGTCGACAAAAGCATACGCCTGGTAGCGTTCTCCGATCTCCTGCGGCGTCCGTGCGTAGAGTCGGGTGCTCGTGGCGAAGGAGATGATGTTGAAGCGGTCACGCTCATGCAGGTTGCGCAGGACGTACTTGAGGGCCCGCTTGGCCTGTGTTAGCTTTTGCCCCCGCATGCTCCCCGAAGTATCCAGCACAAAGAAAACATCTCTGGCGACGACCTCGCCTTCTCCCACCTCGCGTTTGGGATCCAAGAGTAGGAGAAAGAAACCCTCCTCGCCCGGTTCTTTGTAGCTCAGCACGTTGGCCTCCAGATCGTCGGTGCCCGTCGTATAGTAGAGAACAAAGTCCTTGTCCGGCGTCACGTGGGCGTCTCTGTACTCTACCGTTGCCCTGTGATCTCTCTCCCTCTTTAGCGTTACGTCGTGGCTGGGCGAGTAAGCGGCTTTCAGTGTCTTGCGGGCGATGATCTCAACCGATACCTGCACTTGCTCCAAGGGGCGCGTGGAGAACTTTTCAGTGTTAAGAGGGTAGACATACTTGACCAGGCCGCTGTCCTTGGGGACGATCTCCTGGTACTCCAATTGGATGCGTTTTTCCCCATGGGCGGGGATAGGATAGACGCGGGCGCGAAAGGCGTGGCGTCCCACGTATTCCAGTAGGGCGGGATCGCGCTGTTGCGCCACTATCCTCTCATAGATGTTACGGGCCTCCTTCTTGTCCAACACCTCGGCCTCCAGGCGTCGCCCGTCCACCCACATGGCAAAGGTGGAGATGCTGGCGTCCTGTGGAATGGGAAAGATGTACTCTCCCTCGATGTCATCTGGCCCCTCATTGATAAAGACCTGGTCCACGTGGGTGGTTGCTATCTGATTGTCGATGGTCACATGGACGCGATGGTATTTGATGGCCAGGGAACGAAGGGGAGGAGAGGGTTTTGAGGAATCCGGCACGGGTACGATGATCCCATCCGCGGACACGGGATGGGCCAGGGAGAGGAAAACGAGGATGAAAAGAATGGGAATCCACATTCGTGTCTTCATATAGCCTTCCTCCTTGATGCAAATTGTCCTTTGTATCATTCAGACGTTTTCTGAACCAAAAAAGTTCCTCTGAGGATTGGTGATCTGGGAACTGGATGCTATACTCTTCCAGATCGATTGCAGATAGTCCACACAGTACTTGGTACAGAGACTATCAAGGGGAGAGCGTATGAAGATGCCAAGCTGGCTCGTGACCGTTGTGCAATTACTCCTGAGTTTGAGTGTGCCAATCATTCTGGTCATCTCTCCCCTCCATCTCTTTTTCACCCCGGCCATGGTACGCCACGAATACAATCGTGAGGGGTTTCCCCCGTCGATGCGTTTTGATCGTCAGGAAAGGCTTCGGCTGTCGGACACCATCGTGCGTTACCTGCGGGGGGGAGAGAGCGTGGAAGCCCTGCGGCGCATGTATACGGACGCGGGGGAGAAAGCGTTGAGGGAGTCGGAGGTGCAGCATCTGGTGGATGTGAAGGGCGTGCTGGATGCCCTGTTCCTGGCGCACAGGATAGCGCTGGTCGTGGGGTTGGTAGCCGGGATTACAGTTCTCGGGCTGATCGGTCCCATGCACCTGGGGAAGGGGCTACAAACGGGAATATGGATTACCGTGGGATGTATGGCCCTCGTGCTTGTGAGTTCCTTTGTCGATTTTGGCGTCTTTTTCACACGCTTTCACCAGGTCTTTTTTGAGTCTGGGACGTGGGTCTTTTATGCGCAGGATACCCTCATCCAGCTTTATCCCTTGGCCTTTTGGATCGACGTGGTCTGGAAGTTGAGCGTCTCTATTCTGGTGGAGGCGGGTATCGTGTATGTTCTGTCCGTCGTCTTTGCCAGGTCTCTTTTGTGTGTGGGTGATTGATCTGTTGTTCAACGGCGATCGCCGTCTCGGGTCTGACAAAGTAAATCGCCTTTCCACGATGGGAAAGGCGATTTACTTTGTCATATTCAATTAGCTTGTCTTGGCATCGGATATTGGACGCTATGCGCAGAGGTCCGTCATGCCTGTCTCAGTGTATGTTTCTGAGGGATCTCAGGCCAGGGACTCTTTTTCAGCACGTGCCTCGTATTCGGCTTGTATAAGCTGGGCAAAGTTCGCTTCTTCAAGTATACGCTCCATAGCATCCGTCGCCTCTTGCCATACATCAAGCACGGGGCAAGTATCCATGAATCTGCACGCATTTGTAACGTTTTCCTGGATACAGGCCACAGGATCGATGGGACCCTCCAGGGCGACGATCACCTCCAGAAGCGAGATATGATCTGGAGAACGTGCCAGCATATGACCTCCATGAGGGCCTCTGCGACTGCGAATCAAACCCGCTTTGCGCAGCGTAATCAGCAGCTGATACAAATAGTTCTCCGGTATCTCGCGTGCGGCGGCGATCTCGGCGCTTTGCACGTATCCCTCGCCAGCCCGCTCTGCGAGTTCTAACATGGCACGTATGCCGTATTCCCCCTTGGTCGAGATCTTCATCGATTACCCCATCGTTTCAGCGTAAATGGACCTTGTCTATCAACTTTGTTTAATTATAGCATCCATCGCCGGCCCGTCAAAATAAGAGCATTTATCGATGGGGCGATCACTGTCTAGCGTACGATATCGTAGGTGTTGTAACTGGCTCGTTGTTCAAAGGGTCTTTTCTCCCGACGAGGACTTTTTTCGGCGGGATATCCCACAGGCACCACCAGGGCCAGCAATCTATCGTCCGGGAGATCCAAAACTTTTTGCGTCTGTTCTCGTACGCCGGGGGCATTGAAGGGGCCGTCGAGCCAGCCGCAGCTGTAGCCCAGGGCCGTGGCCGCCAAGAGCACGTTTTCCGCCGCTACGGCAAAGTCGGCGATGAGACACTCGGTGGTGGTGTCGAGAACCTCGTGGATGCGGGGGCGGGTCAGGATGGCGATGAGGGCGGGGGTACTCTGCAGAATCTCATTGCCCGTGATATTGCCGATCTCTTCGATGATCTGTGGGTCGTTCACGATGATAAATTCCGGTGACTGGCTGTTACCCGCCGACGGCGCGGCCATCCCGGCTCGTACGATATGCTCAAGATCCTCTTGCGGTACGCTTGTTTTCGAGAATAGTGCCTTGTGGCTGTAGCGGTTCTCAACTACTTTGAAGAATTCCATGATCCATCTCCCTTGCCATCTCGTTTACACCAGAGCCTTTCACAGTTTACCGTATGCGCCGTATTGTGTCAATCCTTTTTTGTCGTCCATCTTATCGGTAACGGGTGCACGCAAATGTTGTAGATGACTCGCCATTGCTCGTCCGCGCAGGCGGACGATTGGCCGTAGGCCTGTGCAATGAGACTTTAGTCCATGCACTAACGGGGCGCCGGCGGCCAACGGCCAATGAAGGCGGCTTCTGAGGCGCTTCGCGCCGGGTGTCGACCTGCGTCGACACATCTGGGCAGCATCCAAGGGTGCGCTTACGTTACTCATGTCCCATCAGACTCCTCTTCCTGACAGGCCCGATGATTCTTAACAGACTTTGCGTGCACCCTCGGTAACTCTGGATTGGACAAGAGCCCATGTCCCTTTACAATATATGGGCTGTGGGTTTTTTCACTTTGGGAGAATAGTGTGAAGATATGTATGGTCGGTTCTGGACGCATGGCGAGGGTTCACAGCCGCTGTCTTTGCCAGGTGCCTGGAGTGACCCTGGACACCGTTGTGAGCACGGATGTGCGGGCGTTAGGGCCCTTTGCGGATGAGTTTGGTTATAGACACGCGACCTCTGATCTGCATGAGGCGCTTCGGGATCCTGATCTGGACGCGGTGGTGATCTGCACGCCGAATACGGTTCATGCCCCGCAAAGTGCGTTGGCCCTACGCTTCGGTAAGCACGTACTTTGCGAGATACCGCTGGCTCTGAGCCTGGAGGAAGGCAAAGAACTGACTCGTTTGGCCGGGGAAAGGGATCTCACGCTCATGGTGTGCCATACCGAGCGGTTCAGATCTGGACGCATGGCGCTTGCTGAACGTATCTCCTCGGGCGCGCTGCATCCCAAGCACGTAATGGCCCGCTTTCACATGTTGCGACGCGGTGAACTGCGGACCGATGAACAGCGTGAAGGATGGGTGGATAATCTGCTCTGGCACCATGGATGTCATGCGGTGGATGCCGTGGTGGGCCTTCTTGGAGAGACGGAGACCCTGGAATTACATGCGCAGTTTGGCCCGTCGTGGCCATCCCTGGAACTGCCTATCGATATCGATCTACAGTGGCGTACGCCGGACGACGTTTTAGTTAATATAACATTATCCCACAATGCGCACTGGGGCGTGCACGATTACCGTTTTATCTGTTTAGAAGATACGGTGGTGTGTGATCACGGGGCACTGGGCAACAGAGAGGGCGTGCTGGTGGAAGGAGACGACGGGCTGGCCCCGAATATGAGACAGGCGCGCGAGTTTGTGAGCGCTGTGCGAGAGGGACGCGACCCATTGGTGAGTGGGGAGGCTGCTCTATCCACGCTCCGAATATTGCAGAATGCTTGGGATACGTTCTACCAGGCTTGACGTGCAAATATCATCGATGTCGATATCTTTTTAGATAATCAGAAGAGGATCTCTTATGGATATCAGCACGTTGGGTGAATGGCTGCTGCACCGTCTGGAGCTCAGGCCGGTTCAGACATTTCGTAGCAGCCTACGAGAGGATGCCACGGCCCATCTCCTCAATCGCGTTCTCGGAGAGGAGGAGGTGCAGGAGATCAGGGCCCTGTTCGATCGCCCGGCGGCAGATGGAAAGGGACCGGCCGTCGTTTTGTTGCCAGGCGTTCTGGGATCCATTCTGGCCAGTACGTGTGGCATAAGCGCTATATTATGGTTCAATCCAGCGATCCTGTTGGACGGTCACGTTAATTTATTGGAACTGGACGGTACGGGAACGAGGGATCGCACACCCGATGTGAGCATAGTGCCTATAGCCATTGAAAAGGTCGTCTACCTGAAACTGATCCTCACCTTGGCCCGCGAGACACGCCTTTACGAGTTTCCCTATGATTGGCGGCTCCCCCTGGAGAGCAACGCCAGGGAGTTGCATGCTGCCATTCAACGCTGGGCGCAGGTGGCCCCGGAGCGACGCTTTATACTCTTGGGGCATAGCATGGGGGGCATGCTTGCGCGTACCTATGGGGCCATGTATCCGCAGGAGGCGGAAGAGCGCCTCGATTCCATCATCATGCTGGGCAGCCCCCTTTATGGTGCGCCTCTCGCTGTGCTCGGACTGGCGGATCGGGCGCTTCCGGGCACGATCATATCTCGGTTGCATCCCAATAACGAGGTAGGAAAACTGGTGAGGACGTGGCCCAGCATGTATCAACTTTTGCCCCCGCCCCCCGGACTCTTTCCCGCCGATGTGGAGTATCCCGCGAACTGGGATATCTATGATGCGGAGGCATGGGGGATAGGGGGCTTGCGCCAGGACTATTTTGATGACGCACGGGAGTTCCATCACCGCCTCGCCAGGGCCGATCCTCAGGTGGATGTCCTGCAGATTGTCGGCTGTCACAAGCGGACGTTGACCCGTGTTCGGCACTCTGGTGGAGAAGGCGATTACCAACTCGATTATCAAGATTCAGGGGATGGCATTGTTCCTCTCTGGTCCGTGCGAGGGAAGGATATCTCCACTTACTATGTAGAGATGACGCACGAGGCGTTAGCTTATGATACCGCCGTCATAAAAGCTATTGTCAATCTTGTTCATAAGGAAAAGCCGTCCTTGGCACGAGAGCTGCCCGAGCCAAAAGGGATCGCGGAGAGACTCGGTCCGGAATCCGTCAGACAACGGGTTGCGAATCTTCGTGAGCGGCTGGAGGAGGGAACCTTTTCCCGTGAAGATCTCAAAAGTTTTCTATTTAGAAGATAGTCTATTAGTGCGAGCGAATCGTTATTGGAGAGATGGGGATGGCTGACCTAAAGGGCACGTATATTGACATTCTCGACTATCTACACAGGAGTATGGAGGATGATCCCGTGTATGAGTGGATTCTTGAGGAGATGACAAAACGGGGATTTCCTCGCATCCAGATCACACCCCTGCAGGGACGCTTTCTTCATCTTTTGGTGGAGCTGGTGGGAGCTCAACATATCTTGGAAGTTGGCACTTTGGCCGGCTACAGTACAATATGGATGGCCACGGCGCTTCCTGCTGGAGGCAAGCTCGTCACCCTGGAGGCCGAGGAGCGACATGCCGCCCTGGCCCTGGAAGCCTTTGAGCGGGCCGGTGTGAGCGATAGGATCGACGTGCTCGTGGGACCTGCTCTGGCGACGATGGCTCAGCTTTCATTGGAGGAGCCGCTGGACATGGTGTTTATCGATGCGGACAAGCCCAACAATATCAACTATTTCAAGTGGGCTGCAGAACGCACGCGATCCGGAGGGCTCATTCTTGTGGATAATGTGCTGATGAATGGTCGTGTGGTAGCTGAGAAAAACAACGACTATATGCGTTCTATAGAGACATTCAATCGCTATATATTCCATAATTATGGTCAAAATGTGAACGTGATCCCTTTTTATAAAAAAGATGAGGATAATCTGGACGGCATCATGGTCGTGCGGATCAAGTAATCCACTGACACATAGGGAGGTGGAGTGTGGATACTATTAAATTCGTAGCACTTTATGCCAAGAAATACAAAAGAGAGTTGCTTATCGCCGTTGTATCCATGATTGGGTTGGTGGGCGTGCAGTTGCTATCCCCCTGGATCGTACGTGAATTGATCTCTCTGGTGCAAGACCAAGCCTGGAGCGAGGGGATGGGGGTGGCGATTCGCCGGCTGGCCTTACTCTTGTTGGGAGCGTATGTTTTGCGTTTCTTGCTCCAATTCCTGCGCAACTATATGGCGCACGTTGCTGGCTGGGGTGTGGTCGCCGATGCACGCCACGACGTCTACGAGCACCTGCAGCGTCTTTCGCTGCACTTTTACGAGAATCAACAGACGGGTGAGCTTATGTCTCGTATGGTCAACGACTCGGACAAGTTCGAACGTCTGATCGCCCATGCCATACCCGACGTGTTGGTGAACATTCTCATGCTTATAGGGGTGGTCGGGGTGATGCTGAGTATGAACTGGAAGCTGATGCTCCTGACCATGATCCCGGTGCCCTTGGTGGTTTTCGCCATGCAGGGTTTTGGTCAGTATGTGCGACCCGCTTTTCGAGAGCGACAGGAGGATCTGGCCGAACTCAATGCCACGATCAACGATAATCTGTCGGGAATTCGCGAGATCAAGGCTTTCACCCGAGAGCCGATAGAGCGAAAGCGCGTATGGGAGCGTATCCAGGCCTATCGGGACTCGATGATCCATGCCCTGCGGCTTATGGCTATCTTTAGCCCCGGCGTCGAATTTGCCTCCTCTCTGGGGACAGTGATCGTCATCTATTTTGGGGGGCGGCTCGCTTTTCAACAGACATTGCCACTGGAAGATCTGGTGGCCTTTTTCCTGTATTTGGATCTCTTTTATCAGCCGGTACGCGTTCTCAGTCACGTTTGGGAGCATATTCAGGAGGCACTCTCCGGTGCCGAGCGCGTGGAGGAGCTGCTGAACGAAAACCCAGAGGTAAAGGAGAAACCGGATGCCATTGAACTTGCGCGGGTGAAAGGGGCCATCGAATTTCGCGACGTGGGGTTCTCTTATGAAGAGGGTGAGAAGGTTTTGGAGGGTATCAACTTGGAGGTGCCGCCGAAGACGGCGCTGGCGCTTGTCGGTCCTACGGGGGTGGGCAAGACAACGCTGGCAGCGCTCGTGCCTCGTTTCTATGATGTTACCGAGGGATCCATCACCATAGATGGTCATGACATACGGGACATCACCGTGGAAAGCCTGCGGCGGCAGACATCGATGGTGCTTCAGGACGTTTTCCTGTTTCACGGTACGGTAAAAGAGAATATCCTGTTCGGACGTTCCGATGCTACTGAAGACGAGGTGATCGAGGCGGCCAAGATCGCTAATGCCCATGACTTTATCATGGATCTGCCCGACGGTTATGATACCCTTGTGGGTGAGCGCGGCGTCAAGCTCTCGGGGGGACAGAAACAGCGCGTTTCTATCGCTCGTGCGGTGCTGAAGGATGCGCCCATCCTGATCCTCGACGAGGCAACGTCCTCAGTGGACACGGAGACAGAACTTCTTATCCAGCAAGCCCTGGAGCGCTTGATGGAGGGCAAGACGACCATCGTCATCGCGCACCGTCTGTCCACAGTGCGACATGCCGATTTCATCGTCGTTCTCAAGGGCACGGGTATCCTGGAGCGGGGGTCGCATGAGCAGCTCATGAGGAAGGACGGACTTTATAGACACCTTTGGGAGGTACAAAGTAAGCCTATGGAAGAATTGGCGCCGATAGAAGTATAATGAATGATGCTTTGTGCTCTTTGGTCAATTCGGGGAGATGAACGTCAAACCGCACGGCCTGCGGAGAGGGCCGTGCGGTTTTTTCTCGGACGCGAACATCGTCGCGCCTGGTGTATGGACTATAGTAGTCTTACGTGGGCGGCCTGCAGCCCCTTCTGGCCCTCCTCGACGTCGAACTCGACCTTTGCATTTTCCTCTAGAGAGCGAAACCCCGCCCCCTCGATGGCCGAGTAATGTACGAATACGTCTTCTCCAGCATCGCGGGAGATAAAGCCATATCCTTTGCTATCATTGAACCACTTGACGATCCCTGTTTCTCTTTCACTCATTTTCTGTGCTCCTTAAAGTTACGATTTTGGGCGAAGCGGTGCAGGCAAAGAAAAAGCCCGTCCAGCCTCCGCAAGTCTGGGCGGTCATCCAACAGCCAAACCCTACTTCATCCTGAACAAGATGATACCATGTTTTTGTAAGATGTCAAATTTGGCAATTTGGCCAGTTTGGCCCTGTCGGGTTTTGGCCGCAGTGTTTATACGAGTATGGCTTGTGCTGCATAGGGCAACCGTGTACACTCTTTGGTGTGAATTCCCGATATTTTGCTACCGGAGGTTTAAGCGATGGAGATTACAGATCTGAAATGTACCGTTTTGGGGCAGAATCCCGTCGTTCGCGTCGTGACCGACGCGGGCATCGACGGTTTTGGCGAGGTAGAGAGTGCCAAATCATATCTCAAACCCCACATCATGTTCTACAAGCCGCTCATTCTCGGTGAGGATCCCACGAACGTGGAGAGGGTCATACGCAAGATTCGGCGCATGGGGAGCTTTAAGCCCTGGGGGAGTGCGGTGAGCGCTATCGAGATCGCCCTTTGGGACATTGCGGGCAAGGCTGCCGACCTGCCCATCTACAAGCTCCTCGGGGGCAAGGTTCGCGATCGGGTGCGCGTCTACAATGGTGCGGTGAGATTTCCCATGGACGGCGTATCCCCGGAAGATTATGCCGAGAACATGGCCAAAATGAAGGACCGTGAGGAGGAATTCTGTATCATCAAACAGGGCATTGGATTCCATGGCACGCAGATGGCAACCCAGGTGCCCAATTTCTTCTATGGGGAACCAGAGGCTGGTGGGCGTCACCCCAACCGCGGACTTTTGACGGAGACGGGCCTTGACCACGTCATCGCCTGTGTGGAGGCCATGAAGGGAATTCTGGGAGATCAGGTGGGCTTGGCCCTCGACTGCGGGCCGGGATGGATGGTGCCGGATGCCATCAAGCTGGCCAAGGCCCTGGAGCCCCTCAATGTGATGTGGCTTGAGGATCTGATTACCGGGGATTATACGCCTTATGTTCTGGCGGATCTCTATCGCGAGGTGACCCAAAGTACGTCCACTCCTATACATACGGGTGAGCAGATCTATCTACGTCAGAACTTTCAGGCGCTCATCGAGAAGCACGCCGTGAACGTCGTCGGGCCGGATCCCTGCGATGTGGGTGGGCTGGCGGAGATGAAATGGATCGCCGAGTATGCTGATCTCCACGGGATCCTGATGGCGCCCCATGGTACGGGCGATGGTCTTCTTGGCCTCGCAGCCCTGGTGCAGCTTGCGGCGACGCTGCCCGACAACTATATCGCCTTCGAATACCCTGTCGGCCGGCCCGGTTGGTGGTACGATATCGTCGAGGGGCTGCCGGATCCCATCGTCGAGGACAGTCACATTAAAGTGTGGGACAGGCCGGGCCTGGGTGTGGAGCTGAATGCGGAAGCGGCGCGGCAGTATCTTCCCGAGGGCGACGAGGACTTTTTTGACTAGTCTCGCATGTGCATAGGGCGGGTTGATAATCCGCCCTATCTGTATCCTAGTGATCGTGAACAGTCATGGCGGTTTTGACAGCATATAGAGCTTATGCTATAGTATGTGGCGGTTTCGATTCTGGTAGATAGATGTAGAAGCTGTGGGGTTTACCAAGTGAGGGCTGCAGGGCGCAAAGCCTATTTTTCCAAGCGGAGCAAGTCGGAGGGACCAGGGCTCTGGTCTGGTTAGGCTTGCTGCTGTATTGCGCCTGACTTGGCGACTTTTGAGAAAGTGTATGGCTTTCCCAGACCAGATGGGAAAGCTGTTTTTTTGTTTGGGGCTCTTGCGACCTATAGAGGGTCGGTGAGGGCGTAGGAAAAAGGAGGAAGATATATCATGGTTGGTGAATGTCCTGAATGTGCAGCAGAGATCGCGTTGGACGATGTGTTAGAGGGGGAGATCGTCAATTGCCCCGATTGTGGTGTGGAGCTTGAGGTCATCGATATAGATCCTCTGACCTTTGACCTGGCACCCGAAGAAGAGGAGGATTGGGGGGAGTAGGAGCGATGGACGAGAATAGTTTTTCTATTATAGAATCTACATTGAGAGAGGGCGAGCAGTTCGTCGGTGCGAATTTTACACCCGAACAAAAGATAAAGATTGCCGGAACACTGGATCGTTTTGGCGTCGAGTACATCGAGTTGACGACACCCCTCGCCTCTCCCCAGAGTTTTGAGGATTGCAAGACCATCGCTGCTCTGGGCCTCGATACCAAAGTGTTGACCCACGTTCGTTGTGTGCGAGGGGATGCCGAACTGGCAGTCAGTGCAGGTGTGGATGGGATAGATGTGCTTATCGGTACCTCATCCATGTTGCGTGAGTTCAGCCATGGGAGGGACATTCCTGCGATCATCGATATGGCCAGGGATGTGGTCGGTTATATTCGTGACCAGGGACTGGAAGTGCGATTCAGTACCGAGGACTCTTTTCGGAGCGAACTGGACGATATCCTGCGCGTATACGAGGCAGTGGACGCCGTGGGCGTGAATCGCGTCGGCATCGCCGACACGGTAGGGGTGGCCACTCCCCTTCAGGTCTTCGATGTGGTTTCCAAGGTCAAGGAGCACGTCTCCTGTGATATCGAGTTCCATGGGCATAACGATTCCGGTTGCGCCATAGCCAATGCCTATTGCGCCCTGCAGGCGGGTGCGACCCACGTGGATACGAGCATCCTGGGGATAGGGGAGCGCAACGGTATCGCCCCTTTGGGGGGGCTCATCGCCCGGCTTTACGCTTTGGACCGCTCGTTGGTGATGAAATATCGTCTGGAGATGCTGGAGGAACTCGACACCATGGTTGCGGATATGGTGGGAATCGATATTCCCTTTAACAACTATATTACGGGCATCACGGCCTTTACACACAAGGCGGGAATCCATGCCAAAGCCGTATTGAACGCGCCGGAGACGTATGAGATTCTCGATCCCGAGGATTTTGGCATGAGTCGTTATGTCAGCATCGCCCATCGGCTCACGGGCTGGAACGCTATCAAGTCGCGTGCTGAGCAGTTGAATCTGGATATACCCGAGGATGAACTGAAGGCGATAACGTTGCATATCAAAAGATTGGCTGACGAAAAACCCCTCGCTTTGGACGACGTGGATGCACTGCTACGGAACTGGATAGCCGATCATGAGGAGGCATGAGTTGTGAGCGCGATAGCGGGAACGTTGTCCGAGACGATCCTTTCTCAAGCGGTGGGTCGCGAGGTGTCCGCGGGCGACATCGTCATCGTCGATGTGGATCGTTGTATGAGTCACGATTCGCTCACGCCCGAGGTCATAGACGTGTTGGAGGGCGTCCTTGAGGTGGAGCGTCTGTTCGATCCCCAACGGGTGGCTGTGATGATAGATCACGTGGCGCCCGCCTCGTCGGTGTCCACGGCGGATGCCCAGGTAAAGGTGAGGGACTGGGCAAGGAGACAGGGGGTCGAGGATTTCTATGATGTGGGGTCCGGCGTATGCCATCAGATCATGCTTGAGGAGACCCTGATTCAGCCGGGGGAGGTGGTTTTGGGCACCGACTCCCACGCCACGGCCTATGGGGCGATCTGTGCCTTTGGGACCGGCGTCGGATCCAGGGATATGGCCCTGGCCCTGGCCACGGGCAGGATATGGCTGCGCGTACCCGAGACGATCCGTGTGCTTTTGAACGGAAGGTTCAAGCGCAACGTGGGAGCCAAGGATGTGAGCCTTCTTCTGTGTGGGCGTTTGGGCATGAACGGGGCCAACTATCGTGCCGTTGAATTTCACGGTGCCGAGTGGCTTGGCCTGGCCGATCGCACTACACTGTGCTCTATGACTACAGAGTTGGGGGCGAAAGTGGGGCTTTTTCCTCCCTCGGGCGACATTTTGGATCTGTTCACTGTTCCTGAGTGGCTGGAGGTTGAGGAGGGGGCCACGTACGAGAGGACCATGGATGTTGATCTGGACACCTTGGAGCCCCAGGTGGCCGTCCCCTCGAGCGTGGAGCGCGTCTGCCCCGTCATGGCTCTGGAGGACGGTATCGCGGTGGATCAGATCTTTGTGGGCACCTGCACGAACGGGCGCCTGCGCGATCTGGAGGCCGTAGCGCGTATTTTGGAAGGTAAAAAGATCGCGTCGGGGGTGAGGATGTTGATCGTTCCCGCCTCGCACCGCATTCTGCGCGAGGCCGTCGCTAATGGTACCATGGCTACTTTGCTTGACGCTGGAGCCACCATCGGCACGCCGGGTTGTGGCCCCTGCATAGGGCGTCATATGGGAGTCCTGGGGGCTGAAGACGTCTGTTTCTCGACGGGCAATCGGAATTTCCGGGGGCGCATGGGTTCTCCCGAGGCACAGATCTATCTGGGATCGCCCGAGACGGCGGCAGCCACGGCGCTGAGCGGCGTGATCACCGATCCGACCACTGTGTAGGAGGCAAGGATGGCAAGAGTCTGGCTTTTTGGCGAGAATGTGGATACCGATCAGATCCTCCCCGGCCGTTTCGCTCCCTATATGACCTCCGAGGCGGATCTGGGCAAGTACCCCTTTGTGGAGGCGCGACCCGAGTTTGCCGAGGAGGTTGCGCCCGGCGACGTCATCGTGGCAGGGGAAAACTTTGGCTGTGGATCCTCCCGCGAGTACGCCCCTCGCTCCCTTTACGTGGTGGGTATAGCAGCCATCTTTGCGCCCAGTTTTGCGCGCATCTTTTACAGAAATGCCCTCAACCTCGGCCTCCCCCTTTTGGAGATCGACCTGACGTCCACGCTGGAGGATGGACAGGAGGTTGCGCTCGACATGGAGACCTTCACGCTGGAAACGGAAGGCCGGACGATCAATCTGCCCGCACCTCCCGCATGGGTGCGGCGCGTCTGGGCGGAAGGGGGCATGGTGGCCTTCTATCAGAAGCATAATCGTCTGCCCCTGGAGGCCGAGACGTGACCTATCGGATCTGTTTGATAGAGGGGGATGGCATCGGGCACGAGGTTGTGCCTGCTGGTCGGCGTCTGCTGGAGGCTACCGGGTTGCCTCTCGACTTTGTCGAGGCCGAGGCCGGCTGGGCCACGTTCCAGCAGCAGGGCACGGCGCTGCCCGAGGAGACATTGGGGGCCATTGGGGATGCCGACGCCACGCTGTTCGGCGCCGTCTCATCACCCCTGGAACCGACGGAGGGCTATCGCAGTCCTATTGTGGGCATGCGGCGCGCGCTGCAACTCTATGCCAATCTGCGTCCCGCCGTCTCGTATCCCGTCCCTCATGCTCGCGAGGGCGTCGACCTGTTGATCGTGCGGGAGAACAGCGAGGGTCTATATAGTGGGCGAGAGCATTCGGACGGAGAGGAAGCGGTCACGGAGCGCGTCATCACTCGAGAAGCTTCGGAGCGGGTCGTGCGCATGGCCTTTCGGCAGGCGGAGCGGAGACGGGGGCACGTCACTGTCGTGCACAAGGCCAACGTGCTGCGTGCCACGTGCGGTCTATTTAGGCAGGTGGCGTTTGACGTGGCCAAAGATTTTCCTGGTATTCAGATGGAGGAGATGCTGGTCGATGCGGCGGCCATGTGTCTGGTCCGTTCGCCGGAGCAGTTCGATGTCATCGTGACAACCAATCTCTTTGGCGACATCCTCTCGGATGAGGCAGCGGGATTGGTTGGAGGACTGGGCCTGGTTCCCTCTGCGAATATGGGAGACGAGAGGGCCGTCTTTGAGCCAGTACATGGATCGGCCCCCGATATCGCGGGGCGGGGCATCGCCAATCCTGTGGCCACCTTTTTTTCTGTGGTCATGCTTCTTGACTATTTGGGTGAGGACAAGGTGGCGACGCGGACAAGGAGAGCCGTTGAGGAGAACCTGCGTTCTGGCCCCGGAACGCCCGATCTGGGAGGCGATGCCAGCACGGAGGAGGTTACAGAGGCTGTGATAAATCGATTGAGGAGTGAATTAAGATGAAAGTTGGTATGCTCTTGTCCCGCGTTCGCGTAGAGGAAAAACTATTGATCAGGGCCTTTGAGGAGCGGGGTGTCGATCTGGAGCGCATAGACGATCGCGATCTTGTTCTGGACATGCACGGTGATGACGGTTTGCAAGAGTACGACGTCATCATAGAGCGTTGCATCAATCATTCACGAGCCCTTCACGCTTTGGAGATGCTGGATTCCTGGGGTGTACCGACGGTCAATACTTATGGGGTGGCGCTGACCTGCGGAAACAAGTTCTCCACCACGCGGGCGTTGATAGAGAATGACATTCCCATACCCAAGACCTTTTTGGCCTTTACTCCGGATTCTGCGCTAAGGGCCATCGAGGATCTGGGGTATCCCGTTGTGCTGAAACCCGCCGTGGGGTCCTGGGGACGCCTAATATCCAAGATCAACGACCGCGAGGCGGCCGAGACCGTGCTGGAACACAAAAAGGTCTTGGGATCCTATCATCATTCGATATTCTACGTTCAAGAGTATGTGGAGAAGCCCCAACAACGGGATATTCGAACCTTTGTTGTGGGAGATGAGACGATCTGTGGTATCTACCGCACATCGGAGCACTGGATCACCAATACGGCAAGGGGGGGCGAGGCCAGCAATTGCCCCATAACCCCCAAGATAGATGCTCTCTCGGTCGCCGCGGCCAAGGCAGTGGGAGGGGGCGTGGTGGCCATCGATATCTTTGAGAGTCCGGATGGAGGGCTGTTGGTGAATGAGGTAAACTATACCATGGAGTTTCGCAACAGCATCGAGACCACGGGAGTAGATATCCCGATGAAAATTGTCGACTATGTAGTGAGCGTTGGCAGGGGAGAGCGGGCATGAGCGAGGCACGGCTAAGAGTCTCCATTGTCGGTGCTTCTGGCTATGCAGGAGGTGAACTGTTGCGCCTGCTGCTTGATCATCCAGGTGTTGAGGTGATGCAGGCGACATCGGAGAGCTATACGGGGCGCTATGTGTATGCGCGACATCCCAATCTGCGCGATCGCACCCGTCTCAAGTTCTCGTCGCTGTCGACCCTCGAGCCGTGCGATTTTCTCTTTGTGGCGCTGCCCCATGGCGAGGTGATGCGTCGCATAGATGATCTGAGCGCGTTGGCGCCCCGCATGGTCGATCTCTCGTCCGACTTTCGCCTGCGCGACGCCACGGACTATGTGATGTGGTATGGGCACGAGCATGAGGCTCCCGAATGGTTGCCCCGTTTCGTCTATGGTCTTGTGGAGGTGAATCGGGAGGCCATTGCCAGGGCCGATTATGTCAGCGGTGTGGGCTGCAACGCCACAGCGACCAATCTGGCCATCTGGCCCCTCTTTGCGGAGGATGTCGTCGACCGCGAGCGGGGCGTCATCGTGGAGGTCAAGGCCGGCTCTTCCGAGGCCGGGGCGTCGTCCAGCCCTTCCTCCCATCATCCCGACCGCAGCGGCGTGGTGCGCTCCTTTGCCCCCGTGGGACATCGGCACACGGCCGAGGTGGTGCAGACGGTGAGCGAGGGGAAATCGAAGGTGCCGGTACATATGTCGGTGACCTCCGTCGAACTCGTACGTGGCGTGCTTGCCACGGCCCATCTCTTTGTCAAGGGGGACAAGGAAAATCTGGAGATCAAGGATCTGTGGCGTATTTACCGCCGCACGTATCGTGAGGAGCCCTTTGTTCGTATCGTGCGCGATCGTCGGGGCGTGTACCGCTATCCCGAGCCCAAGATACTGGCCGGAAGTAACTATGGAGATGTGGGCTTTGACTATGATCCCGAGACGGGGCGCATTGTGGCCGTGGCGGCCATCGATAACCTGATGAAGGGCGCTTCGGGGAGCGCCGTACAGTGTATGAACATCATGTGTGGTTGGGATGAGAGGACGGGACTCGAGTTCCCGGGGCTGCATCCCATCTAGATTTTGAGGAGAGATATGATCGTCGTCAAAGTGGGGGGAAGTGAGGGAATCGATCTGGAGGCCGTCTGTGATGATGTGGCCTCCCTGGTGAAGGAGGGCCAGCAGATGGTCTTTGTGCATGGCGGCTCCCATCGCACCAACGTCGTCGCCGAGAAACTGGGGCATCCTCCCGAGTTCGTCACCTCTGTATCGGGATTCACCAGCCGGCGCACGGATCGTGAGACCCTCAGGATATTCGAGATGGTCTACTGTGGGGAGATAAACAAGGGGATCGTGGAGAGGTTGCAAGCACAGGGGGTGAACGCCATCGGCCTTTCAGGATTAGACGGTCGCCTGCTGGAAGGGCGGCGCAAGTCGGTGATCAAGATCGTGCGGGATGGACGGCGTTTTGTGTTGCGCGACGATTATACGGGTACGGTGGACGAGGTCAACGTGGATCTGTTGAGGCTGTTGTTGGACAATGGGTATCTGCCCGTGGTCACGCCGCCGGCCATCAGCATCGAGAGCGAGGCCATTAACGTGGATGGAGATCGGGCGGCGGCGCAGATGGCGTCTGCCCTGGATGCAGAGCAGCTGGTCATCCTGTCCAACGTTCCGGGCTTGTTGCGGGATTTTCCCGACGAGGACACGCTGATAGAGCATATCGACCCGCATCGCGCAGAGGAGGCCATGGAGCACGCCGAGGGGCGCATGCGTATCAAGATATTGGGCGCGACGGAGGCCATAGAGGAGGGGGTGGGGCGGGTCGTCTTTGGCGACGGGCGCATTTCATCGCCTGTGCGAGCCGCCTTGTCGGGACAGGGAACGGTCATTGGGTAGCGTTTGGGCATAAAGGAAGGGGATTTTCGGGTGGATATCATAGAGCGCGAAGACAGATATACGAGCGGCGTTTATCCGAAACGTGGCGCGGCCATCGTGCGGGGGGAAGGGGCGCGGGTCTGGGACAGCGAGGGCCGCGAGTATATCGATTGTGTGGCCGGGCATGGCGTGGTGCTTGTGGGGCACTGCAATCCCGCCGTGGCCGGGGCCCTGGGAGAACAGAGCAAAAAACTCATCACCTGCCCCGAGATATTCTACAACGACGTGCGCGCCGAACTTTTGGAGCGTCTGGTCTCGGTGACACCCGCCTCTCTGACGCGGGCCTATCTCTGCAACTCGGGGGCCGAGGCTGTGGAGGCGGCCCTCAAGTTCGCTCGCCTGAGTACGGGACGTACGGGGATCGTGGCGGCCATGCGCGGCTTTCATGGTCGGACTATGGGGGCGCTCTCGGCCACCTGGAAGCGCGACTATAGCGAGCCCTTTGAGCCTCTGGTGCCGCACTTTGACCATGTTCCCTACAACGATTTTGAGGCTTTGGAGGAGGTGGTGGACGAGGGGACGGCGGCCGTTCTGCTGGAGGTGGTGCAGGGGGAGGGGGGCGTGAATCCCGCCGAGCCCGAATATATCCAGAGCGTGCGCGCGCTGTGTGATGAGAGGGATGTATTGCTCATCATCGACGAGGTGCAGACGGGGTTTGGGCGGACGGGTAGATTTTTCGCCTGTGAGCATTACGATCTGCAGCCCGATCTGATGTGCGTGGCCAAGGGCATCGCCGGAGGCGTCCCCATGGGAGCCGTGCTGCTCAGCGAGAAGTTACAGAACCTGAGTTCGGGCGTGCATGGTTCAACATTCGGGGGGAATCCCCTCGCCTGTGCCGCTTCGTTGGCCGCCATCGGGTACATCCAGGAGAACGATCTCGTCGCCGAGGCGCACAGAAAAGGCGAATGGGCCTTTGAACGCCTGTCGAGCATCGATCTGCGGTTGATCCGCGAGGTGAGGGGGCTGGGCCTGATGATCGGCATCCAGATCCGCCGGCGGGTGACACCTTACCTAAAGGCTCTCATGGATAAGGGTATCCTGGCGCTGCCGGCGGGAGGTACGGTGCTGCGCCTGCTGCCCCCACTGGTCATCACGGATGAGGAACTGGCCACGGTGTGTGACGCCGTCGAGGAGGTTCTGAAAGGGTGAGCGCTGTCAGGGAGGGGGGTCACGCGACGCCCGACAATGAGGAGGCGATCACCTTTCTCGAGGATATCGTGGGCATCTACAGCCCCTCGGAGAGGGAGCGCCCGGTCGCCGAGCGGATCGTGAACATGATGGGCGACTGGGGCTATGAAGCACAGATCGATGGGGCCGGCAACGCCGTGGGGCGTATGGGAGATGGCGAGCGGCGGATCCTGCTTCTGGGGCATATAGATACGGTGCCCGGTGAGATTCCCGTGAGAAGGGAGGGGGACATCCTCTATGGGCGGGGTAGCGTCGATGCCAAGGGACCCTTTGCTGCCTTTGTCGTGGCCGTCGCGAGGGTGGGGGCCTTGTCCGATGTGCAGGTGACGGTGGTCGGGGCCGTGGAAGAGGAGGCGGCGACCTCCAAGGGAGCCTATCACGTGTTCGAGCATTATGAACGCCCCAACTATATCGTTGTCGGCGAACCCAGCGCCTGGAATCGCATCACCATTGCCTATAAGGGGCGGTTGCTGGTGCATTATATGTTGGAGCGTTCCATGTCCCACACTGCCGGTAGCCATCGCAGCGCGTGCGAGCAGGCTGTAGATTTCTGGCTTTGCCTGCGGGAGTATGCGGCTTCCTCTAATGAGGAAAAGGAGCGGCGCTTTACGACATTCGATCCCTCTTTGCGGAGCGTCCGCTCCAGCAGCGACGGTCTTACCGAGGGTGTGGAGATGCACATGGGATTGCGCCTGCCACCGGGGTTTGACGTGCAGGGGCTGATCGCAGAGATGGATGAGTGGCGTGGAGACGCCGATGTGGAAACCCGGGCTTATGAACAGCCCTTTCGCGCCTCGACGCGCAATTCCCTGGTCAGCGCCTTTCGCGCTGCCATCCGCGGTGAGGGGGACAGGGCGACCTATGTGAGCAAGACGGGGACCTCCGACATGAACGTCCTGGGGCCTCGCTGGTCGTGTCCCATCGTGGCCTATGGTCCGGGCGATTCTCGCCTCGATCACACGCCGGACGAACATATTTCCCTCGACGAATATCTGCGGGCCATTCGCGTGCTGGAGCGCGTCCTGCGACGCCTGGCGCGCGTGTAGGTTAGCAGGTGAAACGTCCGCCTATCACGAGGATAAGGCGGACGTTTTTTAGATTCGATGTGAACAGCGGCTATGTTGCCGCGGCAGTATGCGCCTCCTCCGGCATGACCTCCAGCAGTTTTTTCACCACGGCGTCGAATCCCTCTGCCTCGTACTTCTCCAGATGTCCACTATCTGCCAGGTCAGATATCTCGGGATGGATAGGCATGCGCCCCAGAAGGGGAGCCCCCACGCGGTCGGTTACCTGGGAGGCCTTGCTGGATCCGAACAGCTCGATCTTTTCTCCACAGTTCGGGCACTGGATATAACTCATGTTCTCTACAACGCCCAGCACGGGGATATCGAGTTGCTCCGCCATAGAAGAGGCCTTGCGCACCACCATGCCCGCCAGATCCTGGGGGGTGGTGACCAGCACCACGCCGTTGAGGGGCATGGATTGCATGACAGTCAGGGAAGCATCGGAGGTGCCGGGGGGCAGATCCACGATGAGGTAATCCAGTTCGCCCCAAGCCACGTCGCCCCAGAACTGCTTGATGGCCCCACCGATGAGGGGGCCGCGCCATATGACGGCCTGGTCCGGGTCGGCCAGCAGGAGGTTGATGGAGATGATCTTGATTCCGCTGTCCGATTCCACAGGGAGGATGCCCTGCGGTCCGCCCATGGGGCGTCTATCCTCGTGCAGGAGCATCTTGGGGATGCTGGGACCGGTGATGTCGGCGTCCAACACACCCACCTTGTGTCCCTGACGGCGCAGCAGGACGGCCAGCAGGGCGGCCACCGTCGACTTGCCCACGCCACCCTTGCCGCTCAGCACGGCCACCACATGCTTGATGTCGTTGTACTCGACGGCTGTGCCGGCGCTTTCCTGGGACTGCCCAAAAACCTGCTCTTTCTCCTGATCCGTCATCTCTCGCATATCGATGTCCACCTCTTCCACATCGTCCAGGGCGAGGAGGTGCTGTCGCGCGTCATCGACCATCTGTCCTTTCATGGGACAGGCGATGGTGGTGAGGGCCAGGGTGAAGCTGACCTTTCCGTCCTCAAATTCCAGGTCGTGTACCATTTCCAGATCGACGATGCTGCGATTCAACTCTGGATCCATGACCTGCTGCAACGTCCGTCGTACATCTTGTATGTCTGTCATCATGAACTCCTTATCTGGCGCAGGAGACTATATCCTGCGGAGTGTATTAGAAATCCATCTACACATTATATCACGGTGAGAATTGGGGGCAAGAAAGGAGAGGTCTGCCACAGCGTATGGTGGGGTACGGTCCGAACTGGAGAGAAGCGCCGAGTGATCTTGAATCCCTCTATTGTATCGACTGAAGCATCTTATTTGCGACCTGCTGGCCGGATGCCACAGCATAATTCATACCCCGGTCTTGGGGATACACCTGGGCCATACAGGAGAGCCACAGGTTGGGCAGTGGCGTCTCAAAGGGGGGCCTGATCTTGGAGTAGTGCAGGCCGATGACGGGTTGCGTGTAGGGTGCGCGCCAGGCCCATACGTGCTGGACCCAATTTCGGTCAAAGCCTTCATAGATCTTTTTCAGGTGGGGGAGGTATTCTTCCAGCAGCTGTTCGGCCGTCATCCGATAAAGGGGATTATCTGCCCTGAGATAGCGTGAGATGTACGTCAGATGCACGCCACCGTAAGTTTCGGGGCGCTGCATGTTCGTGTGTTCGATCACGCCGGTAAAGGGGATGGAGGGATCGCCGATGTTGAGCCAATACGTGTCGGACAGGCTGCGATCCAGTTCCATGATCAGGCAGACGTTGGCCAGATACTCGATCTGCTCCAGCCTGTGGCGATACGGGGCCGGAAGATCGGAGGCCAGGTGGAGGAAGATCTCGGGGGCGGTGGTCACCAGGACGTGATCGGCGGGATGCAGTTCGTCGTGGAGGGTAACGCCGAGAGCGCGACCATCCTCCACTGGTATGTGGGTCACGGGGGCTCTTGTCTCCATGCGTACGCCACGGTCCTTCAGATGCTCCTCCCAGATATCGATGGCCTGTCCAAAACCTTCTCGCAAATAGCCGAGCCGCTCCTCCTGGCGTTTTCCTCGCGAACTGCCTCGGAGTTTTAGTTTATTCCAGATCCAGACAGCTGCGACGTCATCGGCATAGGGGCCAAATTTGCCGCGTAGTAGGGGCTCCCATACGGCCTCATAGACGCGCTCCCCGGCCATCTCCACCAACCACTCGCGGGCTGTGATCCCCTCCAGTTCGTGCCAATCTCTTATGAAGGTGGTTTTTAGATAGAGCATGCCCAACCGTATGCGGTCGAGAAAACTCAGATGGGAAAATCTCAGGAGATCCAAGGGTGTGCTAAGTCGATATATACGTCCCCTATAGTAGCTGTTGGTGGTGGGCATCCACTCCAGCTTGTGGCCCAGGCCCAGGCGCTCCACGAGCTCCACGACAGCTGTGTCGCTGGTAAATATGTGGTGGTAGAACTTTTCTAGGTAGGTGTCGTCGACGCGAAAGGAGCCGGCCAAGCCTCCCAGGGTGGGGTCTTTTTCAAAGAGCACACATTCGATGCCGCGTTGTGAAAGGGTATCTGCAGCGCTGAGACCCGTCATGCCGCCACCAACGATGGCAACTTGCATCTATCTACCTCCAAAGGGTGATCGAGAATGAGATGTTGGCAGACACATTCTATCAAACTCTTACCATGTTGCCGGCATCCGCCGCCTGTGTTGCCTTGATGGCGAATGCCGTGATGTCAAAGGCTTCTTCCGCCGGCACGAGGAGCCGAGCCTGTCCTTCTGCGGCGGCCATAAAGTCACTGAACAGGGTGCGGTCCGGTTGCTCCAGCGGCCAGGAAGGGATATCCCTGGCATGGGTGATGAGGTGCAGGCGAGTGCCCCGATCACAAATTTCCAGGACGCCTTTTGAGCCCGCGATGCGGAGGCGATCGTCGCCGTGGGTCGGGGCGCTCGCCGGGCGCAGGTAATCGAGACGGAATACGGCGCTGCCGCCATTGGCGAGTTGGGCCAGGACGGTGGCCACGTCCTGGCAGCCCGGTCGTTCGGTGTGCACCAGGTTGGCATGCTGGGCGCATACCCCAGTGTAATCCACATCCGCCACCCAACGCGCATAGTCAAAGGCGTGGATGCCCACCCAGGTCATGGTGCTGCCATACTTTTTCGGGTCGGCATACCAGTCTGGACGCTCACTGCCCCACTGGTAGGATTTTTGGGCGCTGACCAGATAGGGTTTGCCGATAACACCCCAGCGCACGAGGCGGCGCGCCGTGTAAAAGGGTGCCTCATAGCGCATGGGCAGCATGAGTGCGTATATGAGACCGTGCTCCGCCACCAGTTGGCGCAACATGTCGACCTCGTCCAGGCTTTGCGCGGCGGGTTTCTCCGAGATGATATGAATGCCTCGACGCGCGGCCTCTATAGCGATGGGGCCGTTCAGATCATAGCGCCCGCAGATGGTGACGATGTCGGGTTCCTCATCGTCCAGCATCTGGGACCAGTCGCCATATTCCGTCGGTGTCCCCCTTTGACTTTGCACTGTTTTATAACGCGACACGTCCTCCCCCTCAAAAGAGGGCGCATAGGCATCGAATTGGACGTTTGGGAACTGGGGCAGTTCGTCGAGCACCAGCCCGACATGTCCCGCAGCGCCTACGATGGCCAGCTTGTACGGCATCGGTATCCCTCCTTCATTCTCACCAGGTCATGGGCGTGTATCCCGCCTTGATGGCTTGGGAGACGGGCGAGCCGATATACTCGACGGCGCATCCCATCTCCTCCAGGAGCTCGCTCACGTGGTACTTGTCCGAGCACCATTTGCAGGCTTGGGGTGTCACGCCGTTCTCTATGATCTCCTCAACGAGGGGGTACAGATCCGGGTCGGTGGCGATGGTCACCTCCGAGGGGCCGAAAAAGAATACTTGCACGTCTTCCATCCAGCCCTCGCTTATGGCGTTCTTGGCATAGATCAGTCCCATCTCCAACACCTTGCGATCGGAGCTGACGAGAATAACGGCCAACTTGTCGCTCATTTTGTCCTTCCTCTTTTCAATATACAAGAACGGCTGCCTCGGAAAAAGGGGTAGCCAAAAGAAAATATGAGACGTATATTGTGGTTGTGCGAAGCACAACCACAATATACAGTATCCTCTATCCACTGAAAGACCCTCTTTCAGTGGACCCAAGAACTCTGCTCAGTAATCCCGGAGCCCGGCGAATTCGTCCAGCATGGCCATAAAATTGTCGTAGCAGGTGCCCACGGCGATGCTGTGAGTGGCGCCAAGGATAAAGGCGCCACCCAGCTTGGCTATGCGCATGGCCTCTCGAACGTCCTGGCGCACCTGATCGGGCGTGCCATCCACCAGGTGCTCTACGAGAACGCCGCCCCACAGGGCCATGCGACCGCGTGTGGCTTCCCGCACCCGGGCCAGATCCATGTCTGCCGTGGCCTGGATGGATTGGTAACAGTCGACGCCGGCTTCTATGAAATCCTCCAGGATGGGCCAGTTATTACCGCAGGCGTGCTGCACGAAAAACAGTCCCGCCTCGTGAGCCGCTTCCACATTGGCCTGGAGGGCGGGATAGCAGAAGCGACGCCACATCCCGGGAGACATAAAGGGGCCCGAGCGGAAAGCCCAATCGGTGCCATCCATCACGCCGTGGATGCCCCTGTTTGTCCAGTGTTCCTGTTGCACCTTGGCCCGTGCGAGGGAGGAGCGCAGTGCACGCTCGACGAGGGAGGGATTATCGGCCATCTCGATCAGGGAGCGCTCCATGCCTCCGGGTTGAACCCATTCGGCGGCCCTGGGAAAGGGGCCGAGGATGAATCGCTCCTCTGCAAATTCCGACGTCACGGCGTCCACCAGTTCGTACACAGAGGGGTCGGGCGCTTCATAGGTGAACTCGAGGGGATAGTCCTCCTCGCGGATATCACGCGTCCACTTTTGTGGATCGTGCACCAGGGTAATATCGGCTGTAATGTCGGAATATTTGAGCACGCGTCCATCTGGATAGCGCCAGGTGGTGGCATCGATCCTTTTGGGTGCCGGGGGGCGATATCCTTTGGGGGGTACCAGCCCCAGGGTCATGGCGCAGAGGTTGATGATGTCATAGATCTCCAATTTCTTGTAGAGAGCGATGGTATCCTCTACAAGGCTCTGCACCACTTTATCGCGGCGGCCCTCCCAGTAGGCGATCTGGCACTTGGCTTTGGCCCGCACATAGGTCTCGTGGCCCAGAATGCGCTCCACGGTGTCATAGTCGATAGAGAAATCGCCCAGCGGAACCTTGTCAGGGATACCGCCGGATAGGGCCGTCGCGGCGCGCTCTTTGCTGTTCATGGTGTCGGTTTGTCCCGTTTCCAAGTCCGATGTTGAGATTATGGCATAATTCTTGGTTGAGCGCAAA
>CAZMOW010000004.1:0-9555 GCA_964567975.1 uncultured Anaerolineales bacterium
TGCAACATCCTGGCGGTTTGGGCAAAGATTTTGGGTTGCTCGTCGCGAATCCAGGCCAGTTTGGCGCCCGAATAGCTGCTGCTGGCCCTATGCCCCGTAATCCGATAGACGCGGTCCCGGCCCACGCGCTCGATCAGCATCTGAGCCTGGGCCTCGGCCCGCTGGTCCGCCCAGATGATGGCCGGGCGCAGGGGCCGACCCTCGCGATCCACGGGAAGACAGCCCATCATCTGGCCGGAGAAACTGATCACGGCGATCTGATGAGGTCGCAGATCGGCGCGCTGCAACAGTTCGCGGGTAGAGGAGACCACAGCCCCCCACCAGTCCGCAGCGCGCTGCTCTGCCCATCCTGGCCGCGGGTAATCGGTCGGGTAGCCCGAAAAGGCGCTGGCCACCAACCGGCCGCTTCCATCGAACAGTGAGGCCTTGTTGCCCGTCGTGCCCAGATCATGGGCCAGAATCAGATCCTCCATGGCTGCCAATCCTCCAGTGCTCGGGTGCACGCAAATGTCGTAGATGACTCGTCGTAGATGACTCGCCATTCCCCTACATGCTCGGCCTAAAGGCCGGCGCCAAGGCACTTTGCGCCAGGCGTCGACCTTCGTCGACGCTTCTTAGGAGCGCCCCCAGTGCTCGCTCTCTCCCTCGGGCTATGGCACCGTCATGGTAGTCTATATCACGGGCGGCGTGGGTATCCCATAAAATAACCCCGGTGCCGGTTCCTGACGAGGTCATGAGGCGTCCTCTAGGCGATCTCGACCTCTTTTCGCGCCTCGGCGGATTCGATGATGGCGCTGACAATCTTGGTCTGCATCAGGCCGTCCTGTCCGGTCGGCAGGCGACCATTCCCCTCCCAGGTGGAAGGCACGGGTTTATCCTCCTCGATGCTGGCCAGGATGTGATCCATGAGTTGCGTCGCCTCGGGCTGATCGGCATCCATCTCCAACTGGGGCATGATCCCCCCACCCACAGATTCGATGGGCTGATGCATCTTGACGTGGGCGGAGCATCCGCGCTCGGCAAGTATCTCCTGATGCTCAAGGAGTTCCTCCACGGTCATCCTATGGGAGAAATTGGCCTGCCAGCTCGGCTCCTTGACGTTGAAGCCCGGGATTTTGTTGTAGAAAATGGTCCCATGCTCCCCCTCGATGCACTTGTAATATTCTACCAGTTTCTCCATATATTTGATCCAATCCGACTTGATCCGGATTTTCATGCCATCATCGAAGAACAGATAGGCATCAAAGAGATCGGGCGTGTACTCTAGCACTTCTCTCTGGGATATGCTATAGACGGCCTCCACCTCGGCGGGTTCGAAAAACCAGCGCATGGTATCGGAAACGTGGCTGAGGAGGAATTGCGCCGTGGAGGAAGAACTCGCCCACTCTTTGCTCCGCTCGCCCCAAAGGCGTCGCGGCACGCTGATGTTATCGTCCAGTCGCGCCTCGCCGTACACGACCCTGCCAATCAACCCCTCCTGAATCACGTACCGTGTGGCAATGTCCATGGGGTTTACGCGGTTGGAAAGGTAAACCCACAGGTTGCTTTCCGCCTTCTCGCACGCGTCGACCATGGCCTGGGCGTCCTCGACGTTGGTGGCAAAGGGCTTTTGGGTGACGATATAGGGCACGCCGGCCTCGGCAGAAGCGACGACCGGCTCCCTATGCAAGGGATCGGGAGTGGCCACCATCACGAGATCGATTTCTTCCCTGGTAAGCATCTCATGATAGTCTTTATACACTGTTACCCCGAATCTCTTTTCTGCCTCCTCTGCGGCCTCCTGGCGTATCTCGGCCGCGGTGACCAACTCTGTCCTGTCACTGTCTTGAAAATACTGGGCGTGGTTCGTTCCCAACAGCCCCAACCCGATTACTGCCGATTTCAGATTCATCTCCGATCTCACCTTTCTTACGCCTAGTCAACGAAATCCATCGCTTCCCGAGCAAAAGGGGACTCGGTATGCTCGTCCATCAACAACCCCCTCCTTTCTCCTCAACACATGGGGACGGAACACAATCAAGGGCGAGGTATGAGCGCGCCCGCGCAGGCCCATACCTCGCCCTCCTCGTTCCCTTTCGATCCATTCCATCCCACCGGCACCGGCCGGCACGTCATCATCTACAAATCATAGGCCCCTGAGGGAAAGCCCTCGTGGCTCGTCAACTTGGCGTGGGCCAGCCGCAGTTTGTAGGCGATATCGATGCCATAGGGGCAGTCGGGAAATTCCGTCTCGGCGTCGAACAGGGCGGCCACCGCGTCGGTATAGGATTCGTACAGTTCCATGGCCCGTTCCTGGTTATGGAACCAGTAACACAGTCTTTGCCGAAGGGCGTAATCCGGAGCGTCGGTGGGGCGCCCGTCGAACATCTGGCGATCGAACTTGCCCTCCAGCTCGAACACCTTGGGGATGTCAAGTTCGGGCAGGCGGCACTGGCCGCATTGGCGACACATATAGTCGCCCAGTTCCGGCGCATCGCGCAGGATGGCCTCCAGTTCCTCCTCGTCGGGACGCTGCCACGCGCACACGGCATCGATATCGTCGCGCAGCATCTGCAGGGAGTTGAACCCACAGGCCAGGACGTCCACCTCCTGG
Organism: uncultured Anaerolineales bacterium; assembly: GCA_964567975.1. Classification (GTDB taxonomy): domain Bacteria; phylum Chloroflexota; class Anaerolineae; order UBA1429; family UBA1429; genus JAWLEV01. The sequence goes on from CAZMOW010000004.1 coordinate 2,594, forward strand.
GCCAGGGCGTAGGTAAAGGCCTCCTCCACCGAGCGGTGCAGGTAGCCATCCCCCACGGGCTTCATGCCGATGATGCCCAGTCCCTCCTCGCGGGCCGCCGGGGCCACCACATCGTACAGTTCGGGATAATTGCAGGTCACCAGGTAATTGACCCAATACATCACGGCGTCAAGGTCCAGGCGCTCCATGGCCGACACGATAGTCATGGGCCAGTGGGAACTCGTGCCCACAAAGCGCACCAGGCCCTCGTCCCTGGCCCTGTCAAAGGCCTCGGCCGCGCCCCCCTCCCCCGCGATGGCCTCGATATCCTCCTCGGTATTGACGCCGTGATAGAGGAGAATATCGAGGTGATCGGTCTGCAGGGTCTCCAGGGAGGTCACGATCTCCTGCCACGCTCCCTCGGCGTCGCGCCGTCCCGTCTTGGAGACCAGCACCACCTCATCGCGGTGCCCCCTCAGGGCCCTGCCTATCTTGCGCTCCGAGACCCCGCCGCCATAGCTCCGCGCCGTCTCCACATAGTTGCCATCCGCCGCCAGATAGGCCTCGACCAGTTCCGTCACATGCCGTTGTGAGATCTCGACCTGGTGGAACCCTCCCAGGCCGAGCACGGAAACCTCAAGCCCTGTATCGCCTAACGTACGTCGCGGAATGTGTTTCGTCATCAAGAACCTCCTATGAGTAAACAAAGCAAAAGAACGATTACTACCAGATATTCGCCTCACAACTATCGCGTACCACGAGCTCGCCCGAGACGGTGGTGCTCTGCACCGCCCGCCCCGACAGCAGATCGTCCATCATGGAGGCGGCCGCCTGCGTCAGGTGCTCCCAATCGAAACGATAGGTGGTAAGCGCAGGAAAGAGCAGGGGAGCAAACGCGCAGTCGCCCAACCCGACGACGGCCACGTCCTGGGGGCAGTGAAGGTCGACCTCCCGCAGGGCAAGGAGGGCCTCTGCCGCGCGCCTGGCCGAGGCACACACCAAGGCCGTGGGGTGCTCCAGGCGGTCGAAAACATCCTCGAACTGCTCCCCCCCCTCTTTCGAGATCGGCGACGAAGAAAAGGCCCACTCCAGGGGGAAATCCAACCCCTCCTCCCACAGGGACTGGGCGAAACCACGATAGGGAAGCCAGCCCTCGATGCGAGAGGGATCCCCACCCACATAGGCCAGGCGCTCGTGCCCCAGATCCAGGATGTGCCGCGTCAGCTCCCGCATACCGCCCTCCTCATTCACGACGATGGCGGGCACGTCCAGCACCTCTACCCCGCGCAGAAGAAAAAGGACGGGCAGGTCCACCCCCTCCAACAACTCCCCAGAGCGCTCCGCCAGATCGTCCTCCTGGCCGGCTACGGCGAGAAAAAGGGCATCGGCATCGCGGGCCGCAGCCCGAATCCGTCCCCCGGTGTCCTCCCGCACTCTCTCGGGAAGAGACACAAGGTGCAGGGCGATACGCTCCCGGGTCAACGCACGGGCCAGCGAGCGCAGCAGCGGCGTCGTCAGGCCATCCAGAGCGGGAAGGGCCACAAGCACGGAGGCCACATCGTCCTCGCCCACATCCTCGTTTATGAACCACCCCACGCCGTGTCGGCTGTGGACATATCCCATATGTTCCAATTCGCGCAGGGCACGCCGCACCGTGATCTGGCTCACCTCATAGACGTCACAGAGGGCCTGCTCGCTCGGCAGCTTGTCGCCGGGGGACAACTGACACGCCTCGATCTTGGCCGTGATATCATCCGCCACCTGCCAATAGAGTGGTCTGGATCGTCCCTGGCGATTCCTCACAAAGCTCCTCCTCACAGAAATGTCCCCCCAACCACAGTCCGACGGCCTCTAGCCCGCCTCACCCTGGCGCGCCCCGAACCAATGATAGTCTATATCGGGAAAGACGTTATCCAGCTCATAGAGTTCATCCACCACCTCACGAGCGATCGCCGACGCCCCCGCCTCCAGCATGTCGGCCAGTTGCCGGAAACGCTGCAGGTGACTGCGGAACCGCTTGCTGGCATATTCCTCGGCCTGGCCCGTGGTCACCAAAAAGGGCCAATCGCTGGATTGCAGCAACAGCAACTCGCGCCCGGCCTGGTTCAGCGCCGCCAACAGGTCGCCCTCTGCCTGGGGATACGCGCACACCAGACGCTCCATGCGGCCCTCGGCCTCGTGAATGGGCTCCCACATCCAACGGGTGTCGGGATTATCCCACGTCCAGTGTCCCCCACCGAGACCCCACGAACTCTCGGGGAGGGCCACGACCTGTTCGGGGGGTTCACGGTCCAGGTACTCGCTGGTGGTCACGAGATCGACGTGGGGGTTTTCGGCGAGTTGGCGCAGCACCCGCTCGATCCAATCGATGCCCTCGAACCACCAGTGCCCAAAGAGTTCGCTGTCATAGTTAGCAGAGACGAGGCCGTACTTTTTGTCCTCCGCATGATAGTGCCGCAAGGCGTCTTCCACAAGCCCCGCAAAGTGTGCGGCGTGCTCCCGCACCCTGTACGCGGCCCAGTCGGGATGATAGAGACCCTTTTCCCCCAAATCCGCCTTGGCGCTCGTCACACGCCAGTATTGGAGCCCGCTCTCGTGATCCTTTTTATGAAACTCGCGATAGTCGGCGTCCCCCGGATAGCCGAAATCACCGGACCACACCTGCTGCCCCACGCCATCATTGCGCCCGATGACGGCCACCGGGGGCTCGGTCAGCCCCTCGCCACTCGCCACATAGTAGGCGCGAAAGGTGGTGGCCTCCCTCGCCTCCCGCTCCTCCGCCTTTAGGGGAACATAGCGTCTCCTGATGGCGGCATAGGGCCCTATGCCCACGTCCCCAGCCGCCTTGCCCATGGGAAGGCCCCCCTCCACGGCGTGGGTCTCGGCAAAGAAACAGGTGAGACCCAGGGAAGATAGAAAAGCCTCGATGCCGGGACGAACCACGTTTTTCTCGTCCAGGTAGGCCGGCCGATAGGCGCATTCGGGAAGCCATATAGTCCGTGGACGCCTGTCGAAATGGCTTTCATAACTGGAAACGCCAGCGCGCAGCTGGGCATAGATGGAAGAATCGCGGCTCAGAAGGGGCAGATAGCCGTGGGTCGCGGCGGAAGTGATGATCTCCACGTAGCCCTCATCCTGCAAGCGCTTAAAGGCCCCCACGATGTCTTTGCCAAAGCGGTAACGGAAGCTCTGCTCTATACCCCCGTAGAAATCGCCATAGTAGGCAGCCAAGGACTTTAACTGCTCGTGCCCCTGCCGACTAAAACGTTCCTCGTCCGCCCGGGCCGCCTCGATCTCCTCCTGCAGATATTGCAGAAACCGCCCCCCCACATCGCCGTCGTGGAGTTGCTCCGTCAACACTGGCGTGAGGCTGATGGTCAGTCTATACACTATACCCTCTTCTCTCAGATCGTACAGCGCATCCAGGAGGGGGATATAGGTCTCGGCGAGGGCCTCGTGAATCCATTCCTCGCCATGGGGCCACCTACCCGCCAAACGACAGTATGGCAAGTGGCTATGCAGAACAAAGGAGAAGGCGCCTGCGCCGTCTTGGCTGGTCATCTTTTTCGACCTCCTAAAATGATAGCGGGCTAGCGTTGAACGTTGGCATTTTTCGATACAAAGGCCAAAGGCGACCCCGCGCCGTACCCCTGCACCAGCGAGAGGGGCGAGGACGGGAAATCAGGAAAGGGCGACCCTAAAGACCGTCACCGACGCCGGAGCAAAGGTATGATGCCACTGCGCTCCTCCCACGTCAAGGGAGACCGTCCTGGGCGTGACCCGGACCGGTTCCTCGAACGTATTATGGGCATGAATGTCGGGGGCCGACAACGTGGACACGGCGGCCTCCCCGGCCCGTCCTCCGCGAAGCACGATATCCGCCGCCAGGGGCACGTCGACGTTGTAGTTCGTCACGCTGAGGGTGAGCACATCATCCGTGAGCGAGGCCGATCCCTGCAGATTGGGCACCCCGGCCTTCTCCTCTGGCCCCGCAAAATCGATGTCGTCGGTCTCGGAGATGAAGCGCAGGCTCGTGCCCCCCTGGTGGGATTTATACATATCGTACACATGATAGGTGGGGGTCGTGAGCATACGCTCGCCTTCCGTGAGTATCATGGCCTGCAGCACGTTCACCGTCTGGGCTATATTGGCCATGATCACCTTGTCGGCGTGGCGGTTAAAGATGTCCAGCGTGGAGGCCGCCACCATGGCGTCACGAAGGGTGTTCTGCTGCCACAGGTGCCGTGGATGCCGCCCCGACGCAGGAGGATGCCAGGTTCCCCACTCGTCCACGATCAGCCCGATCCGACGCTGGGGGTCATAGCCGTCCATGATGGCCCGCTGCTGCTTGACCAGCGGCTCCATACGCAGGGCACGGTGGAGGAGCGTATACCATTCGTTCGTGGTGTACTCGGTGGCGGTGCCGGCCGTGCGACAGTAATAGTGGGTCCCAAACCCATGGATGCGCTCATAGTTCCCCAGCCCCTCAAAGAATCGATGGGTCCATTCGGCATCGTTCCCGCTGGAACCACAGGCCACCAAAAAGAGGGGCGTCTCCCCAAAGTCGCGAAGATAGGTGGCAAAGCGCCTGAACTGGGCCGCATATTCGTCGCCACGGAAATGCCCGCCGCAGCCCCAATTCTCGTTTCCCACCCCCCAATAACGCACACCAAAGGGATCGGCCGCGCCGTTGGCGCGGCGCTGCGCGGCCAGGGTGCTGTCCCCGGGGAAATTGCAGTATTCCACCCAGTCCCGCAACTCTCTGGGCGTGCCGCTGCCCACGTTGCCGCAGATATAGGGCTCGGCGCCGATGAGATCACAGAAGCGCAGGAACTCGTGGGTGCCAAAAGCGTTGGTCTCGATGGTCTCGCCCCACCAGATATTGACGCGGCGCGGACGCTCCTCGCGGGGTCCTATGCCATCCCGCCAATGATAATCGTCGGCGAAACACCCTCCCGGCCAGCGCACAATGGAGGGATCGATCCGCCTCAGAGCCTCGACCACATCGACACGGATCCCCCTGCTGTTGGGGATCGATGACTCCTCCCCCACCCATATTCCCCCATAGATACACGCGCCAAGATGCTCGGCAAAGTGTCCATAGATATGGGGGCTGATGGTAGCAACGGGCTCGTCCAAACAGATCGTGATACGACTCTCGGGCATGGCTCACTCCTCCCTCCCTCATCTACATGCATTTTACTGCAAACGAGACAAAGATCAAACCGATATGGGAACGTCTGCTTTTGTCCCGGCAATCGGTCAGTGTTATACTGGATTTACATATGCGGTACGCACGATCAGAGGTTGGGCATGCAGCCCACAGATGGGGAACTCTCTCTCATGTTACAGCCCGATACTCTACTGGCAGACAAATACGGGATCCTCTCCATCATCGGCGAGGGGGACTTTGGTCGGGTCTACCTTGCCACCGATGAGGGGATGGAACGCCATGTGGCCATAAAGGAGTTGCTGCACGATAAAGCCAGGGAGGCCCCCGAGGCGTGGCAGCATTACAGGACGCGCTTCCAAAAGGAGGCACGCACGGTTGGCCGGTTTACCCACGCCAACGTCGTCGCCGCGTATGCCCTGGAGATCGATCCCCAGGGCAACATGTACCTGGTGATGGAGTACGTCGATGGGGGCAGCCTGGAGCAGCACCTGGACGAGGGAGCTCCCCTGGAGATAGAGGAGGCCATAAGCATAGCCTGTGATATCTGCAGGGCAATCGAGGCCATCTATCGTCGCGACATCGTCCATCGAGACATCAAGCCCAGCAATATCCTGATCAATCAGGAGGGCGTGGCGAAACTCACAGATTTCGGGGTGGCACAGGTGGGGCGCGAGACGCGCCGGACACAGGAGACCTTTGCCCATCCCGGCACCCCGGCGTACAAGTCGCCGGAACAGGCCACTTTTACGGGATATCTGGATCAGCGTTCAGACCTGTATTCCCTAGGGCTTTTGCTCTACGAGATGCTGACGGGACACCTTTACGTAAGAGATCGCGTCCCGCCGAGCCATCACAATCAAAAGATTCCCCCCGCCCTCGACGCCATCGTGACCAAGACCTTGGAGGAAAATCCCGCAGAACGCTATCAACGAGCCGGCGAGATGCTGGCCGATCTAGAAAGCGTGCGCGAGGAAGATACGTGGGCCCAGTTGCGCATCGTCCTGGGCAGCTTTTCTCCAGGATATACACTCGGCCTCGTCGGCACGTTCTTGCTGCTGCTCTTTTTTGTGGGCTTTAATCAGCTGGGAGGCACTCTTGCAAAGGGGGATGAGAAAGCGTCGGCCGCGGAGATGGCTGTCCAGGAGGCCATGGCTCCTTCCACATCATCGGCAACTCCCGAATCCCAGATGGTAGCCGCCGAGACGGAGACTCCGTCCACTCCCTTTTCGCCGGAGCAGGAGGACGACACCATCCGTGGCGACCCGTACGAGGTCGACGACGAGGCGCCGGTGCCCATATCCGTGGGCGAAACACAGCAGCGCACCTTCGATTCAGAGGGAGACGTGGATCGCGTCACCTTTCGCGCCAAGGCCGGCCAGACCTATATGGTGACCACGGCCAACCTGGCCGTGGGTGTGGACACGCGGCTCGAGGTGATAGAAGACGGCGAAAAGTGGACGAACGACGACATATCGCCCGGCACGCTGGCCTCTGAGGTCGTATTCACAGCAGAGAAGGATGGCACCGCGGTGGTGAACGTCCATAACGCCGATCGATACGGCCCAGCGCAGAGTTACAGTTTGAGCCTGACCATGTTGGCGCCCACAGCGACCTTTACCCCCACGCCCAGCCCGACGGTCGAGAAGGCCACATCGACACCCCGCCCCACCTTTACACCCAAATCCACATCCACGCCTCGTCCCACACATACACATACTCACACGCCGACCCCAACGGCCGAGCAGGCCACCTCGACACCCCGTCCCACACATACCCACACGCCAACGCGAACGCGTTCGGCCACCAATAC
>CAZMOW010000004.1:9655-63785 GCA_964567975.1 uncultured Anaerolineales bacterium
CACCCCGTCCCACACATACCCACACGCCAACGCGAACGCGTTCGGCCACCAATACGCCGACGCATACACCCACGGCGACGCCAGAACCCACGTCCACGAACACGCCGATTCCAGAGCGTTCGCCCCTGCCGGTGCGCACAGAGGGACCACCCATACGATAGCGAAGCCACGGCGAAAAAGGCGGGGAAGGTCGGAGAGAACCAAAGGGCTGGAGGCGCCAGAATCAGGTATGAAGGATGGCGCGAAGCATGGGTCGGCGCTGATCGGACGGCAGAGGATAGAGGTGATCTGCTGGATCAAATCCGGGATCCAACAGGTAAAGAATGATAAGACGTGGCGCGATGGCTATGCAGGAAACGAATCCCAGGGGGGAATCACTGACCGAGAATGTCTTCCCGGTCGATCTCGTCTCCCATCTCGGATAACACCTCTGTTATCTTGAGTTCGGCGGCATCCAGCTTTTGGCCACAGTGTCGCGCCAACTGCATACCCTCCTCATAGAGACTTACAGACTCGTCCAGGCTAAGGGTTCCTTCCTCCAGTTTTTGGATGATCTCCTCCAGTCGCCTGTACGTGTCCTCAAAGCTGAGTGTCTCCAAATCTTGGTTATTCATGGAAAAATCTATGCCTCCCCAAATGATCGCGTATATTTATGTAAAACAGAGCGCCCGTATTATCTCTCATGAGATTTGATCCTCTTCAGCATGCTCCGTGACGTGGGTGACCTCTGTCCCCAGGATGCCGTCCTGCAAGTATACGTCCAAAAGGTCCCCTCTCCCCGTCTGCCGCACACTTTCCACCCTATCGCCAGAGACGGAATCCTGGACAACGGCGTATCCGCGCTTCATCACCAGGTAGGGGTGCAGGGCTTTTAGGCTGGCACGCTGTCGGGCCAGTTCCATCCGCCTCGTCCTGATCGACTGCACCAGTGCAGCCCTGGCCCGGGCGACGAGGTCATCCACGCGCTGACGCTCCTGGGCCAGAAGGCTTTTGGGATCGTGGGAACGGAGCAAACGTTCCTCCCGCTCCAGACGTTCCCGATATCGTGCGATCCCGTCCATGACGAAGGTCGTCAGGGTTCGCGCCGTATCCCTGACCTGGGCCCTCAGCTCCTGCCCATCCGGGACGACGGCTGCGGCAGCCGTCGAAGGCGTCGGCGTCCTCAAGTCGGCGCAAAAGTCGGTGATGGTGAAATCAGTCTCGTGCCCCACCCCCGAGACGATGGGCGTCCCAAACGCGGCCACGGCGCGGGCCACGCGCTCATCGTTAAACGCCCACAGATCCTCCAGGGACCCACCGCCCCGGGCGATGATGGCCACATCCAGATCCTCTACTCCCTCCAATCGCCTCAGGGCGCGCACGAGATCCTCTGGCGCCCCGCTGCCCTGCACCAGACTGGGCGAGAGCACCAACTCGACGAGGGGATAGCGCTCCCGCAGCACGTTGATAATGTCCCGCAGTGCCGCTCCCGCCGAAGAGGTGACCACACCGACGCGCCGAGGCCAGGGCGGAAGGGGACGTTTGCGGCTCTCGTCGAACAGCCCCTCGGCTTCGAGGCGGGCTTTTAGCTCCAGGAACCGCCGCCAACGAAAGCCCACTCCGCCCCGATTCATCGTATCCACATAGAATTGATACGCGCCGCGCTGCTCGTATACGGACACATATCCGTGAGCATCCACGGCATCTCCCTGGGACGGCGACCACGATAAACGACGGGCATCCCGTCGCCACATCACGCAGCGGATCTCCGATTCGCTATCCTTCAAACTAAAGTAACAATGCCCGGACGTGGCCCGGGTGAAATTCGATATCTCGCCCTCGATCCATAGATCGTCGAGCTCATCATCTGCATCGATGAGGGCCTTGATATGACGGGTTACTTTGGTTACGGATTTTATTTGCATGGTCCTATTATAGCATAGATTCATCACTTTTTGGGCCCCAATTTGGGGACAATTGTGTATAAAGGATACCAGCGAGGAAGCCACAAGGCCAATTCGCCATCCTACCCAAAGAGATTGCTGTCGCAAGCGCCATAAGAGTGATCTCGGTGTATAATAGACATGGAGCACAAGCTAGAGAAAGGATAAAGGTATGTACAGGGTCTGTGTCAGAAGACATTTCGATGCCGCACACGCGCTGCGCGGCTACCAGGGCAAGTGCGAGAACGTACATGGGCACCGCTGGCAGGTGGTCGCCTGCGTGAAAGGGGCAGAACTCGACGACAGTGGTCTGGCCTTTGATTTCACCCGCCTCAAAGAGGCTTTGGAAGCTGTCCTGGAAGACTATGATCATCATAACCTCAACGAGATCCCGCCCTTTGATCGCCTCAACCCCAGCTCGGAACTCATCGCCAAAAGTATCTATGAGGGGTTGCAGGAGCGGCTTCCAGAGGTTAAACTAGAGTACGTGGAGGCCTGGGAATCTCCCGACGCCTGGGCCACATACTATAAGGCGTAACGGAAAACGAGATTTTGCGTATGCATGGAGGGAGAGACAGCATGAAAAATCGAGGAACGCTCTATATAGGCATTCTGCTGATCGCTTTTGGCGGACTCTTTCTCGTCGCAGAGTTGACACGGGGGCTCGTGTTCTGGAGAATCCCGCTGGGCTGGCAAGGGCTATGGCCCTTTACCGTCCTGCTCCTTGGACTGGCCTTTTGGCTCCCCCTCCTCGTGTGGTGGGAAAAAGGGCAAAAGCTGGTGGGGTTGGTGGTGCCGGGCACCATCATCCTGTTTAATGGCCTGCTCCTTCTCTACCAGAACGCTACAGGAAACTGGGAGAGTTGGGCCTATGTGTGGACGCTCGAGCCCTTTGCCGTGGGCCTGGGCCTGCTGATGCTCTACGCCCTGGGGGAGCGCTCGTCCGCCCTGCTGGCCGCCGCTGGCATTGTGGGCGGCGTCGGCCTGGGGCTCTTTGTCATCTTTGCTTCCATCTTTGGCGGATGGATCCAGTTTCTGGGGCCGGTGGTGCTGATCACCATCGGCCTGCTGCTCCTGATACACAGCGTAGTGGATCAGTTCGCAGGCTAAAAGGGCGGGCGATGGCCCAGAGAAGGCGCCCCCTGTCACCCCGCCTCGCTGGTGGCAAGGGAAAGGGACATGAGCTCTGCACTCTCGAGGCGGTGGAGGATATCGAGGAGATCCGTCTGCCATCCCTTTCGGCGGGCCAGCCAGATCCGCGTTCCCTGATAGCGCAGTTCGGAGAAGCGGGACAAGAGTTCCCGCTCCGCACTGGGCATAAGGGGCACCGGGAGAACGATGGTTATCTCCTCTTCATCTCCCTGGACGGAGGTCACCCCAGCCTCGCCCGCCACGAGGCGCACGCGAAGGACGTACAAAAGCTCGCGAACGGGATCCGGTATGGAGCCAAAGCGATCCCGCAGCTCCGCTTCCGCCTCCTCTACCTCCTCCAGGGTTTCCATACGCGCGAGCCTCTGATATAAGCGCAGCCTGAGTTCCTCCTCGGCTATGTACGTCCTGGGAATGTGTGCCGAGAGGGGTAAATCTACGGGCGGCCCCCCATCGAGGGAGATGGCTTTTGCCGCCGTCCTGTGCTGCGCCCGCTGGACGGCCTCTTTTGCTGCCCCATCAGATTCTCGAAGCTCCTCTATGGCCTGCCGCAGAAGACGGGTGTAGAGATCAAAGCCGATGGCGGCGATGTGGCCATGCTGTTCGGGCCCCAGAATCTCGCCGGCCCCCCGGATTTCCAGATCGCGCATGGCCACCTGAAAACCCGCCCCCAGTTCCGACGCCTCCTGAATGGCCTGCAAGCGCCGCCTGGCAGCATCGGTGAGCGGGGGCTTGTAGAACATGTAGGCGTAGCCGCGCTCTATACCGCGCCCGATACGGCCGCGAAGCTGATAGAGCTGCGCCAGTCCAAAATTGCCGGCCCGTTCGATGATCATGGTGTTGACGTTGGGCATGTCCAGGCCATTCTCGATGATGGTGGTGCAGAGGAGAACGTCATGTTCTCCCTCGGCAAAGCCGAGCATGGCCTGAGCCAGATCCTGTTCCGGCATCTGCCCGTGGCCTATCACCAGGGAGGCCTCGGGAACGAGGCGCTCCAGTTTGGCCGCCACGTGCTCGATATCCTGCACGCGATTGTGTACATAGTAAACCTGACCTCCGCGATCCAGTTCGCGCAGGACGGCCTTGCGAACCATATCCGCATCGTATTCCGCCACATAGGTGCGCACGGCCAGACGGTCCTCCGGCGGCGTATCGATGAGGCTCATATCCCGGATACCACTCAGGGACATATAAAGGGTCCGCGGAATGGGAGTCGCAGTGAGGGTCAGCACGTCCACTTTTTGGCGCATCTGCCGCAGATGCGCCTTGTGTGAGACCCCAAAACGCTGCTCCTCATCGATGATCACCAGCCCCAGATCTTTGAAGGTCACGTCGTGGGACAGGAGGCGATGGGTACCAACGACGATATCCACCCGTCCCGAGGCCAGATCCTTGAGTATCTCGTCCTGCTCCTGTGGGGTCCGAAAGCGAGATAGCATCTCGATCACCACGGGAAAAGCGCGCAACCGCCGGCGAAAGGTGTGAAAGTGCTGTTGGGCCAGAACGGTGGTGGGCACCAGCATGGCCACCTGCTTGCCTCCCATAACGGCCTTGAAGGCCGCCCGCAGGGCCACTTCCGTCTTGCCATAGCCCACGTCGCCACATATGAGGCGATCCATGGGTTTGGCCTCCTCCATATCCTCCTTTACCTCAGCAAGAGCCTGCAGCTGATCCTCGGTCTCCTCATAGGGGAAGGACATCTCAAGTTCATGCTGCCATACCGCATCCGCGGGGAAGGCGTGTCCGGTAGTCACCTCCCGTGTGGCATACAGTTCCAGCAGTTCGCTGGCCATCTCCCGCACGGCCTTTTCCGCCTTGGTCCGCACTCTGGACCACGTGGCGCCCCCCAGGCGGTGTATGTAGGGCTTGCGGTTCCCCCCACCCAGGTAGCGTGCCACGCGGTCGGCGCGGTACACGGGAACGTAAAGGCGATCCCCCTCCGCGTATTCGATCTCCAGATATTCGCGCGTCTTACCGTTGATGGTCTTTTGCGCCATACCATGATAGTGACCGATGCCGTGGTCGATATGCACGACATAGTCCTCGGGCTCCAGTTGGGCCAGGATGTCACCGACCTCGGTCGTCCTTTCCCGACGGCGAGGCGTGCGCCGGGTCTTCAAAAGCTTCCAGCCAAAGATCTCGGCATCGGTGAGCAGGACGAGATCCTGGGGCTCGAAACACCATCCCTCCGCCAGGATGCCGTCGACGAGCTCAAGCGTACCAGGGGCTGTGGGAATAGTTATCTCCCTCCTCGGCGATACAAAGACGTTCTGTTCACGCAGCAGGTCGGAGATGCGTTCCGCCTGTCGCGTGACGACCACAACACGCCGCCCCTCTCGAAAACGTTGCGCCACGTCCGCCAGGACGTCAGGCAAGGAACCAGTGTATTGAGGCGGCGATGTAAAGGCTTTGCCAAGACCGCAGGGGGATTCTTGTAGCCCATAGCCCAGATTCACAGCGTATTTCGAGGCCAGACGGTCCTCCAGTGCTATCCAGGACAGGTATGGCACGGGGAAATTGGGGGGCAGACGACCATCCTCCAACATCTCTCCACGCAGCCGCACCGCCTGTTCCTCCAGGTCGCTCGCCGCGCTCTTTAGGGCGATCACATCATCCACCAACACGAGGGCGTCCTCGGGCAGGAAATCGAGGAGGGTGGAGGGCTTGGGATAAAGATAGGGCAGATAGTATTCTATGCCTCTAAAATATTCCCCTTCCATGATCTTTTCCCGCTCCTCCGCCATACGCTGCCGCGTCTCCGCGTTGCAACGTGAAAGGTCCATGGCTTCCAACGAGGGTGCGGCGGCCTTGCCCCATTCGGGCAAGGCCTCTGTGGCCGGCGCCAGAAGCGCCTCTTCTACCTGCTCCTCGGAGCGCTGGGTGGCCGGATCAAAGGTGCGGATAGAATCGACCTCATCGCCGAAAAACTCGATGCGCAGCGGGAGAGAACGGTTGGGAGGGAACACATCCACGACACCCCCACGGTGACAAAAGGTGCCGGGCTCCTGCACCACGACGGCGGGATCATAGCCGGCATCCACGAACTGTCTCAACAGATCGTAGAGGGGGACAACCTCCCCCACCTGCACCGTATGTGTGGCCCGCCGAAAGGCCATGGGCGCCGCACTCTTGGTCATCAAAGCCCAAATCGAAGACACGATGACGGGCCTATGCGTCCCATCCCCTTTTGATCCTACCAAAGCGGACAGGGTGCGCACGCGAGCATGTACTGTGCCCGGGTCCCAGGAAGCGCGGTCATAGAACAGGGTACTGGGCGCGTGAAACTGCAACACCTCCTTCGGCTGTGGGGACCAGGTGCGCACCTGATCCATGATGAGGCGGGCGCGCTCCGGCTTTCCCGCCACCACCAGGATTGGGCCTGCCCAATCTTCCTGCAACACAGCGAGCACAGAGGGACGGGCAGCCTCGACCAAGTCCATAGAGAAGACGGGGAAATTCTCCCCCGTGGAGCCCTTCCAAGCCTCGTGGAGCCGCTTCCTGACCCCCTCATAGGAGGGAGCCTCTCGTATGAGATTCCGTATTCCCTCAAGGTTCAGTGAAGCCATTCCTTCCTCATCACTCATTCCCCGCCATCTGAACCTCTTTGCCATTGAAGACGTTCATGGCCTCCTCGATGCCCTCCTCCAAGAGCAGAGGCACCAAATCCACCACCCAATCACGCACCGTATCCATGACCTCCTCCTGCCGCGAATCGAAATCATTCAACACATAATCCGCGGGCTCGCCCCATTCGGGCCGCCCAATGCCTATACGCAGGCGGGCAAATTCCTCTGTGCTCAGCTCGGCGATGACGGAGCGGACACCCTTGTGCCCCCCACTGCCGCCTTCCGGCCGAAGCCGCATCCGCCCCACCGGCAGGTCCAGATCATCGTGGATGACCAGAATGCGCGCCGGTGGTATCCGATACCAATGGCTGACACGCTGAACCGCCTGTCCGCTACTGTTCATAAAGGTCAGTGGCTTGGCTAAAACGAGAGAACGCCCTTCCACCTCCCCCTTTCCCAAAAGGGCATTAAGCCTTTTCTTTTCACCAAGTCTTATATCGTAGGCTCCGGACAATCGCTCGACACATTGGAACCCTATATTATGACGATTATGGGCATATTCCGGCCCCGGATTCCCCAGACCCACTATCAGACAGGGGGATTCAGCGGCCGATGGCCCATTTCCCCATCTTTTTCTTTTCTTCATGTCTTCACCAGTCACTATCCTCACACACGACAAGGGGGGCTAATCGACACGACTAGCCCCCGACGAATCATATTTATTGTAAATCAATCCAGGGCTTAGAGCAAACGCCGCAGGGCAAAGGCGATACCCAGCAGAACAAAGATCGCTCCCATGGTGGCCCCACCAAATACGAATGCCTGCCCCCAATCTTTGGGATCCACGGGCAGTTCCCTATCCTGACCTGGTCGACTCAGCGTGGGCGTGGGGGTGGGCATGGCCAGAGCATCCGTAGGGGCGATAATATGCAGCGTAGCCGTCGCCTCTGGCTCCGCTCCAGGCTCCTCCTCAGGTTCCTCCTCTCCCGCAGGTGTTGGCGACACCGTGGGTGTCGCCGTCGGCGTAGGGGTAGGCGTGGGACGGTTGTTCGCGATGGTAAGCTGCCGCACATAGAACTCTTCCCAATTGCCGTCCTGTTTGACGGCCTGCAACCTGAGGGTATACACCCCATCGGGAACTCCGTTGGTATCCCAGACCTCAAGCTCCCCATTGATCATCGGCTGATCGTGCAATTCGCCAATGACGGCCCACTCGTCCGGATTTGGTCCCACCCCCCATTCCACCTTGTAAAACTGAAAGTTGGGGACGGAGGCGGAGCCTATGATGGGAACTACACCACGCAGTTCAGCGCTCATCTCGGGAGAGATAATCTCCACCTGCATCTGCTCCTGGGCGTCAACGATGGACAGGGTAAAACCCAAAAGCAGGAAAAAGATTATAAATAAAAGCCTCACAGCACGTCTACGCATCCCCACCTCTTATGCAAAAGCCTTTTTTCAATGGATAGCGGAAGGTCACATATCCTGGTCGCGCAAGGCATAATCAAGATATATGCCGCCCATCTACTTATGACCTCTTTTCCGAAAAATCGACACCAAAAGTGTATCATAGTATTGTCCACGGGGCAAGCTTCGGCATATTCCGGTTGCCCGCTCCAGAGATGACGCGTAACCTGTTGGGTCACCTATGCGGGACCTGTCGGCCCCTATCAGGCAAGGAGAGGAGGGATGCGCTTATCCGAGATGTTTGGAAACACCGTTTGGGAAACGCCGGCCGACGCAGAGATGGCAAGCCACCGGCTGGCCGTTCGCGCGGGCTTTGTACGGCAACTGGCTGCGGGCATTTACAGCTACCTGCGCCTGGGTTGGGACGCCTGATCGCCTGCATCATCGAGCAGCACCATGACGAAAAGGGCATCATCTGGCCGCCGTCGGTCGCTCCCTGGCCAGTCCACCTCGTGTCCCTGGGCAGACGGGGCTCCAAAGAAGAACAGGCTGCAGACACACTGTATGCCCGCCTGTGCAGGGGTCACGGTGTCCTGTGGGACGATCGCGATTGCAGGGCGGGCATCAAGTTCAACCATGCCGATCTTATAGGGCTTCCGATACGCCTCGTGGTCAGTCGCCGTACCGTGGAAAAGCAAGCCGTCGGGCTACAGCCACGCTGGGAAGACCAGAGCCGTCTTGTCCGCAGAGAAAAAGTGGAGGGGGAAATCGACGAAACCCTGGCCGACTGGCCCTGAATTGCTCACCGGATGACGAAAGGTGGCACAGCTGATCCGTCAAAGTGCGGCAATCCGTAAAAGGCGTGAGGATTTGCTTCTTTTGTCAAGGGATGATATATTATGGTCAAAGATCTGTTCCCTTGGCAAAGTGGGCTTGGCCCCACTTTTCTTATTGAAAAAGATAAATCGTCGTGCAAAGGGAACGTTCGCTATCCGGAGGTTTGTTGAAAGTATGAAGAGCGAGTTCGAGATTGCTATCACGCAACTCAGCGCGGACCGCAACCTGGAGCCTGAGGTCATCCTGGGGGCCATCGAGGAAGCCCTGGAATCGGCCTACAAGAGGAACTATGGCTCAACTCAAAACGTAGACGTCACCATCCATCCGCGGACGGGCAGAGCACAAGTCTTTGTAAAAAAGGCCGTAGTCGAAGAGGTGGAGGACGAATTCAACGAGATCTCTTTGGCGGAGGCCAGGCAGCACGATCCGGACGCAGAGATTGGAGATTTTGTCGATATCGAGGTCAGACCCCGAAATTTCGGGCGGATCGCTGCTCAAACTGCAAAACAGGTCATAACCCAGCGCATCAGAGATGCGGAACGGGACTCGGTTTACCTCGAGTACGCCGATAGGGTGGGAGAAGTCGTGAACGCCGTAGTCCGTAATGTGGATTCTCGGAGCCGTAACGTGGTCCTTGGCCTGGGCAAAGCCGAGGCGCTTTTGCCCCGCAGCGAGCAGATCTCGCGCGAGCAGTATCGTTTAAATCAGCGTCTCCGTGCATATATCCTGGACGTGGAACGCGGGGGGAGCGGGCCGCAGATCATCGTATCGCGCACCCATCCCCGCCTGCTGCGGCGCCTTTTCGAACTCGAGGTACCCGAAGTCTTTAACGGAGCGGTGGAGATCAAGGCCATCGCACGTGAGCCGGGAAACCGCTCCAAGGTGGCCGTGACAGCCACCCAGGAGGGTGTCGATCCCGTGGGATCCTGTGTGGGGATGCGCGGCGTCCGCATTCGTAATATCGTGAACGAATTGAGCGGGGAAAAGATCGACGTGGTGGCCTGGGATGCGGACACAAGAACCTTTATCGCCAACGCCCTGAGCCCAGCCACGGTCACCGACGTATACCTGGATGAAGAGGAAAGAACGGCCCAGGTCGTGGTGCCCGATAGGGCACTTTCTCTGGCCATTGGCAAAGAAGGCCAGAACGCCCGCCTGGCGGCCAAGCTGACCGGCTGGCGCATCGACATCAGGAGCGAGACGGAGGCGGCCCAAGAGGCCGAGCGGCTCGCAGCGGAACGAGAAAAGGCAAAACAGCGCGAAAAAGAGCTGGCAGAGGCGCGCAAAGCGGCGAATCAGTTGCTGGCCCAGGCCGAAGCCTCCCTAAGAGAGGAAGAAGAGGCTGCAGAGGACACGGAAGAGAAAGTCCCCGAGCCGGTGGAAGCCAAAGATGATGAGGAAGAAGCCGTGGAGGAAGCGGCGGATTCCACAGCGGAACAGGAGCCTTCTGAGGAGGCCACAGAAGAAACAGAAGAATGGGTCTCCGAGGGCGAAGAGGAAACAACGGAAGCCATCCCAGAGGAAACGGCGTCAGCAACGGACGCCGAGCTGGATCAGGAAACAGAGCCGGAAACCTCTCCAAAAGAACGCGAGGTCGTGGGGGAGGAGACGCCGTCCAGGGCAAAAGAATCCTCGGAAAGCCAAGAAAATGAACACGGAGAGGAAGAAGTCGACGCTGAGGACAAGGCGATGGAAACATCGGCATCCAAAGAGACTCGGACAAGCGATAAAGAAGCCGAATTCGCGGAACCAGAGCTCGAGGAAGACGATACACAGAAAACGGGAAGACGTCTGGAGTACGACGAACGCTTGGGACGAGTAGTGTCCCGCAAGAGGCATAAGCCCGGTCGCCGCAATTGGGAAGGGCAATGGAACAAAGATCTACCGTGATAACCTGTCCGGCAAAGGGCCAAAAAGTGTTCCATTTTTCACAGCGTGATATGTGGTGAGAAAAATGGATAAGCGTTGTTTGAGGTCCCAAAGGGAGAAGACCGAAATGGACCGGTGAGCCAAAGGATCGATCATCGTTCTCCTTTTCCTTCTCCTTGCCTGTTCCTCTCCAGCCTTTGCTTCCGGCCCTACGGGCTTTTTTTTCTGACCTGATCTTTCGATATTTTTCATCTTATTCTCTATTATCTGTTTCATGTAAAAGGGGGAATTATGGCGAAAGTAGAATCCGGAACCCGAAGGGTGGAACAGTCCACCCAAGGCCCCTCCTCGTCTCAAGAGATCCACATACCCGATAGTATAACCGTGCGGGATTTGGCCGAAGAGATGGGCTGCAGTCCCATCGATTTGATAAAGGAGTTGATGAACGCTGGCGTCATGGCCAACATCAATCAGGAACTCGATCACGATACGGCAGCTATCGTGGCCGAGGATATGGGCTACACAGTCAAGGAGCCAGAACCATACGAACCAGTGGTGGAGGTGGAAGAGGAGCAGGAGGAACAAGTCTCCACTGCACCCGCGCGTCAGCGCGTTTACAGCGAGGAAGAACTGAAATACGTGCGCCCTCGTCCCCCTGTCATCACCATGCTGGGTCACGTCGATCACGGCAAGACCTCTCTCCTGGACGTCATCCGCCGGACAGAAGTCCAGGCGGGGGAGGCCGGAGGCATCACCCAAAAGATAGGCGCGTATCAGGTCTCGGTTGAGGACAAGTTGATCACCTTCCTGGATACGCCCGGTCATGAGGCGTTTACCTCCATGCGCGCCCGGGGAGCCAACGCCACGGACATCGCCGTGCTCGTCGTGGCCGCCGACGATGGAGTACAGCCCCAGACGCGGGAGGCCATCGACCATGCGCGGGCCGCCCGGGTGCCCATCATCGTGGCCCTCAACAAGATTGACCTGCCCAGCGCCAACCGCGAGTACGTCATGCAACAATTGGCGGACGTGGACCTTGTCCCAGAGGATTGGGGAGGAGATACCATCGTCGTCCCCACCTCGGCCATGACAGAAGAGGGCATCGATACCCTCCTGGAGATGATCCTGCTTGTGGCCGAGATGGAAGACCTGGAAGCCAATCCCCAACGAGACCCCGAAGGTATCGTCATCGAGGGAGAGTTGGATCGCTTCCGAGGTCCCCTCGCCACCCTGCTGATCCAGGAGGGGACACTGCGAGTTCGCGACGCACTCCTCGTCGGAGAGACCTATGGCCGCGTACGAGCCATGTTCGATCACCGGGGAGAAAACGTCGACGAGGCCGGTCCTTCGACACCGGTCCAGCTAATGGGCCTGAACGACGTGCCCGAGGCGGGCGACGCCTTCCGTGTCGTAGAGGATCAAAGCAAAGCGAAAGAACTGGCGGAGGAACGCGCCGAAGAACGCGGGGAGCGACGCGCTCGACCGGTTACCGCACTCAGCCTGGAAGAGTTGTATGCTCAGGCACAGGCGGGTAACGCGGCCACCCTGAACCTCATTCTCAAGGCTGATGCCCAGGGAAGCATCGCACCGATCAAGAACTCGCTCCAAGATATTGAAGAGGAAGGCTTGGGGGTGGAGTTCGTGCATGAGGGAGTGGGCAATATCACCGAGTCAGATGTCGATCTCGCCGTCGCTTCACAGGCGGTCATCCTGGGATTCAATGTGGATCTGGACTCGACAGCGGAACGCATGGCCGAGACCGAGGGCATCAGGATTCGCACCTATAATATCATCTACCGCCTCATCGAGGACGTGCAGCTGGCCCTCAGAGGCATGCTCGAGCCCAAGTATGAAGAAGTCGTACAGGGCAGAGCGGTGGTGCGAGAGGTGTTCGATATATCAAGCGTGGGCAAGATCGCCGGATCTCAGGTAAGAGAGGGCCGCGCTTTGCGCAATGCCAACGTCCGTGTCAGGCGTGGCTCCGAGGTGATCTATGATGGCCCCGTGGGCTCCCTAAAACGGTTCCAAAGAGACGTGCGAGAGGTAAGCACGGGTATGGAATGCGGCGTGGGCTTTGAGGGGCTCAACGATCTTGAGGAGGGAGATATCCTCGAATTCTATACGACAGAGCGCGTTGAACGAGGTCTATAAAGAGACGGTATAAAATGAACGAGCATCGCCTGGAAAGAGCGAACAATTTCATAAAGGAAGAGTTCACCATCATCCTGAGAAACGCTGTATCTGATCCGCAGCTACAGGGGATATCCATCACAGACGTACAACTAACGCCGGATCGACGCATTGCACGGGTCTATGTTACGAGCTATCTAAGCCCAGAAGACCTGGAGGAGGCCATGCCAGCCCTTGAAAAGGCCAAGGGCTTTTTTCGAGGGCATCTGAGTCATCTATTGGATTGGCGCTTCACTCCCGAGATCGAGTTTTACGTCGATCGCTCCTGGCAACGCGGCCAGAAAATAGACAAGATCTTGGAGGAAATAGCCGAGGAGCGCGAGAGGCGAAACAACAAAGGTGAGTGATCTCTCGTCAGTCAAGCGTATCGTGGAAAACACACAAAAAGCCCTGCTCATATCCCATATCGCCCCCGATGGAGATACGCTGGGGGCCGCCCTGGGGTTGGCCTGGGCATTTCGTAAACGGGGCATCGAGCCCAGGCTCTCCTGCGCAGATCCCGTCCCCAAACAGTTGACCTTCTTGCCCGGAAGCGAGGACTATTGCCCAAGGCGTAGAACGGACGAGGACGCTATCTTTGTGATCGACGCGAGTGGATTGGAACGCATCGGTACTATATACGAGGCCACGTCCTTTGCCGCCGTCCCCGTCGTCAATATCGACCATCACGTCACCAACGAGATGTATGGCGACGTCAATTTCGTGGAGGACGGGACGTCCACCGCAGAACTCGTCCTCGATATACTCGATTATCTGCACATCTCCCTGGACGAGACGATAGCCACCTGTCTGCTGACGGGCGTCGTCACGGACACGCAGGGATTTCGCACCAACAACACCTCGGGAGACTCGCTGCGCGCCGCGGTAAAGCTGGTGGAGGCGGGAGCGCCCTTGACCAGAATCAGCGACGCGGCATTCAATCATCGATCCCGCTCCGTCATCGAGATGTGGGGATATGGCCTCTCGCACTATGAATCCTCCGACGGTATCATGTGGTGCGCCATACCACGGGAGATCCTCCAACGCGTGGAGCCCCAGGCACGGTCCAGTCGCGGACTGATCAACTTTATCAGCACGTTGGACGGCGTACAGGTGGCCATCATCTTTCGGGAGCTGGAAAAGGACATGATCGATGTGAGTTTTCGCTCCGTACCCGGCGTCGACGTCTCCCGTGTCGCCGCCGCGTTTGGCGGTGGGGGACATCCCCAGGCTGCGGGCTGCCTGGTCCAGGGGACCTTGAAGGAGACAACGGAGCGCATCGTGCATTCCATAGAAGCGATTACAAAACAGCAGACAGCCGATCACGTCAGGTGACCAATCCTATAGGCGTCCTGAACATAGATAAACCCAAAGGCTTGACCTCCCACGACGTCGTGGCTCGCGTCCGAAAGGTAGCAGATCTGCGGCGCGTCGGGCATGCGGGCACGCTGGATCCCCTGGCCAGGGGTGTGCTGGTGGTCTGTCTGGGCAAGGCCACACGGCTCATCGAATACCTGATGGATACGCACAAATCTTACGTGGCGACGGTCGAGTTTGGCACCGTCACGGACACGTGGGATGCCGAGGGCGAGGTGATGGAGAGGCGGGGAGTGGAAGGTCTCTCTCTGTCGCGCATCGAGGAGGCCTTGAAACTTTTTCGCGGCCGCATAGAACAGACCCCCCCCATGTATTCGGCACTAAAACATAAGGGGGAGCCCCTCTACCGTCTGGCAAGAAAAGGCATAAAGGTGGACCGCGAAGCGAGGTCGGTGGAGATCCGTCGCCTGGAGGTACGCGAATGGAATCCCCCCCATCTCGTCATAGAGGTAGAGTGCTCCAAGGGAACGTACATTCGCTCGTTGGCCCACGATCTGGGGAGAGCCGTTGGGACGGGAGCCTACCTATCAGATCTGACGCGAATAGCAGTGGGCCCCTTTTTCCTGGAGCAGGCAGTTTCCCTGTGCGAGCTCACCAAAAAAGGGCAAAAGGGATGGCAGGATCATCTGTTGTCCGTATATGAAGCGTTCGAGCATATGCCCAGCGTCATCGTAGACAAAGAGACGAAAAAACGCATAGGCTATGGGCAAGCGGTGACGCTGTCATCGGCGCCCGAGGAGAGGATCGTCTTTGCCTATGACAGCAGACGACGCATCGTGGCCGTTCTGGAGTCCGACGCCGACGATCCCTTGTGGAGACCACGCAAGGTTTTAAAGGCCAACTGAGAACTGAACAAGGGCATCGCATACCCAGCATGAAAGTCATCAGAAGCTTTTATACCTATGAGCTATCTCGAGACATCGTTCTGACCATCGGTTCCTTCGATGGGATTCATCGGGGACACCAGCACCTGTTGAGCGAGCTCGTACAACGCGCCCGGGAGACCCACCGTTTGAGCGCTGTTCTCACGTTTCATCCCCATCCAGAAGCGGTGATACACCCCGAAAAGCAGCCTCAATATTTGAGTACCCCCCAAGAGAGGATAGGCATCATCGAAAATCTCGGCCTCGATCTACTATTCCTGGTACCCTTTGACGAGGAACTGGCCGAAACCTCGGCGCGCTATCTGATGACTATTCTCCATGACCGTCTGCGAATGCGAGAACTCTGGGTGGGACCGGACTTTGCCATGGGGCGGGATCGAGAAGGGGACATCCCCACCTTACGCGATCTCTCCACAGAGATAGGGTATAAGCTGCGTGTTGTAGTCCCGCTGTGCGAGGGGGGAGAGCCCATCAGCAGCACCAGGATTCGCGCCCTGCTTTCAGAGGGACGGGTGGAGGATGCGGCCGTCCTCCTGGGACGTCCCTATACGATTCCCGGCCGCGTGGTCAAAGGAGCGCAAAGAGGACGCTCCCTGGGCTTTCGCACCGCCAACCTGCAGATCGATCCCCAAAGGGCGCTGCCCAAGAGGGGAGTCTATGCCGCCTGGGCCGCCCTGCAGGGCGAGCGACAGAAATGCGTGGTCAACGTGGGCACGCGCCCCACCTTTGATGACCAGGATTTGGCGATCGAGGCTCACCTCCTCGATTATGAAGGTGATCTGTACGGAAAAGAACTTGATGTTGCCTTTGTAAGACGATTACGGTCAGAGAAGCAGTTCGCCGACGCGAACGCCCTAATCGATCAGGTGCACCGAGATATCTCGGCCACGCGGGAACTCTTTGAGGAGAGGCAGAAAACAGCCCTGCGCCATGAACCTGGGAAAAAACTATCGGCATCCAGAGAACCAGACGACCGTACACGATGAGAAGGAGAGATGGAAATGCCCATTAAAGACGCGCTAAACCAAATCGCTCATCGTCTTTATGAAATCCCAACAAGCTATAGAGACGACATGCGCGTTCCCGCCAGAATCTATGGGGATGAGGAGATTATAGAGGCGGCCCTGGAGGACCGTTCCATAGAGCAACTCATCAACACCACCACCCTCCCCGGCGTGGTCAAGTACGCGTTGGCCATGCCCGACATTCACCAGGGATACGGTTTCCCCATCGGGGGAGTGGCGGCCACCGCCCTGCCGGACGGCGTGATTTCCCCCGGCGGGGTTGGGTATGATATCAACAGTGGCGTGCGCCTGTTGACCAGCACTATCGAGGCCGGGACCATCCGCCCCCATATGGCCGATCTCATGGATGCGCTTTTCGGGAATATCCCCACGGGCGTTGGGGCGCGGGGCTCATTCCACCTTTCAAAAGGTGAACTCTACTTGCTCCTGGAACAGGGATCGAGGTGGGTGGTGGGCATGGGCTATGGGCGTCAGGAGGATCTGGAACACACCGAGGATAGGGGACGTATGGAAGCGGCGGACATAGAGGCCCTGAGCCGCCGTGCTATAGATCGGGGACACAGGCAGATGGGCACCCTGGGCGCGGGAAACCATTTCGTGCAAGTCGACGAGATCGCCCAGATATATGACGAGGAGGCAGCAGAGGCATTGAAGTTGGTGGAAGGCCAGGTGTGTGTGTGGATCCATTCTGGCTCCCGCGGCCTGGGTCACCAGGTATGCACCGATGCGGTCAAGATGATGCAGGCGCACCTGTCCGAGCACGATGTCGATCTCCCCGACCCCGAGTTGGTAGCTGTTCCCTTTTCATCGGAGGAGGGGCAAAAGTATCTTCAAGCCATGTCCTGTGCCGCCAATTTTGCATGGGCCAACCGCCAAGCCATCACCCATCTGATACGGCGCAGCTTTGAGAGGGCCTTGAGCGGACATGTCAGGAGTTATGACTTGCGTGTGACCTACGATCTCTGCCATAATATAGCCAGAATCGAGGAACATGATATTGAAGGTGAGTTGACGGAATTGTGCGTGCATCGTAAAGGCGCCACAAGAGCCCTGGGGGCCGGTTGCGAGGCGATAGCGGAGACGTACCGCACTTTGGGACAGCCGGTCTTTATCCCGGGTGACATGGAGAGGGGCTCTTATATCCTCTTGGGAGCAGAGCAGGGAAATGAAGAATCCTTTTACAGTGTCTGTCATGGAGCCGGACGCCTCATGAGCCGCTCGCGGGCACGGGAAGATATCTCTGGGGAGGATCTGCGCAAGCGCCTGGAGGATAGTGGCATCGTTGTGCGCTCCGACAACACGTCTGGTCTGGCGGAAGAGGCGCCAGAAGCCTACAAAAATGTCCACCATATCGTAGATGTGGCGGAGGATGCCGGGCTCTGCCATAGGGTGGCGCGCACGGTGCCGCTGGGGGTCATCAAGGGATAAAGGCCGCGCATAATCGGGCTCGTTGAGAATCATCGGAGGAGATCATGGACATCTGTGTCATTGGAACGGGCTATGTGGGACTGATCACGGGAGCCTGTTTTGCCGATCTGGGCAACCAGGTCATCTGTCTGGATAAAGACAAGGAAAAGATAAGCAAACTCAAACAGGGTGAACTACCCATCTACGAACCGGGACTTGACGAGGTCGTCCAGCGCAACGTCAAAGCGGGCCGCCTGTCCTTTACGGATTCCTATCAACGGGGAATCAAAGATGCGGAAATCGTCTTTATCGCCGTGGGTACCCCTTCTGGCGTGGATGGTGAGGCCGACCTGACCTATGTACGCAGCGTGGCCGAAACGATCGCCGACGTCATGGATCATCCCCTGATCATCATCAACAAGAGCACAGTACCTGTGGGCACCGGTGACTGGGTGGCCAATATCATTCGCAAGCGCAGGGACGACGACATGGAATTCTCTGTGGTATCCAATCCCGAGTTCCTGCGTGAGGGATCCGCGCTGGAGGATTTCATGCATCCCGACCGCGTGGTGTTGGGCTCGGAAGAACGTACCGCCGCAGAACGGGTGGCCCACCTGTACCTGCCGTTGCGTTGCACCGTGATGCTGACCGACCTGCGCACGGCCGAGATGATAAAGTACGCCTCCAACGCCTTTTTGGCGACGCGCGTATCCTTTATCAACGAGATGGCCTGTATCTGTGATGAGTTGGGGGTAGATGTCAAAGAAGTCGCCTTTGGTATGGGCTGTGACGAGCGCATCGGTCACCATTTCCTGCGCGCGGGGCTTGGTTGGGGAGGCAGCTGTTTCCCCAAAGACGTCAAAGCCCTGGCACACATGGCCGACCTGCATGGCGCAAATCCTCAGCTCTTACGCGCCGTGATGGATATCAATATGGCCCAGCGGCGGCGCGTGGTACGCTGGCTGCGTGGGGCTTTGAGAGGGCTGACGGAGCGAACCGTGGGCATCTGGGGATTGGCCTTCAAACCCAATACGGACGACGTGCGAGAGGCCCCGGCCATCGATATCATTCGCATGTTGCAACACGAGGAGGCCAATATAAGAGCTTATGATCCAAAAGCCATGGCCCGGGCAAAGCAGGTGACGACCAACGTCACCTTTTGCCAGGATCCCTACGAGGCGGCGGAAGGCTGCGATGCCATTATCCTGACCACCGAATGGGAAGAATTTCGTTATCTTGACTGGGACCGCGTTCTCAAAGCCATGAGGGGAAATATACTGGTCGATGGGCGCAATATCTATGATCCAGAGACGATGATTCAGGCCGGCTTTTGCTTCCGCCCCATAGGAAGGGGCATCAGACCCCTGAGAAACGCATGGGGTGCTCCCCAGCCCACCGACTCTACGACGGAAGATGCGGATGAAAAAGAGATAGAGGAATAAATGCCGGAAACCAGCGTACCGTGACAGGAGCATCCCCCGCCTTCTCGGCATCGCTGACTCTACCTCCCTACCTGAAAAGAGCTCATAGGTTCAGAGGGAATTTGACCTATCTTTTGAAAAGGGGATTGCCTTACTGTGAGGCGATCCCCTTTTTCTGTGCGGAAGCGAACTAGGCAAGCCGCTCCTTGCCCGAATAGATCTCTTCTACGTGCAGGACGGCCGCCGCTTTGGGCTTCATGTCCTCGTTAACGCTCTGCACCCAATCGACACAGTCCTCGTAAAGGGGCCCTTCCACCTCAACGTCCACCGCCCCCTTTATCTGATAACAATCATCGATGGCCTCTCCCCAAAAAGTTACAGCCATGACAGGATTGGCATCCAGGTTCTTGCGCGTCTTGAAAAAGAAATTGTCTGCGAGTTCCAGAGTCTCCTCGTCAAGGACTCGGAGAAAGGAAACATAGATCAAGTTCGGTTTCCCCTCCGACGATGCGGTGGCCACAGGGAAGGGTTTCAACGCGTCGATATTCTCAATTATCTCGGATGGTATCTTGGCCATGGGGCATAACCTCTCATTCCACAGAATCAGTTTACTATCTCCATTCTAGTCCCTATACGTTCAAATGTCAAAAGGTACTTTTTATCTTTCTTATTTATGTTTAATATCATTTATTTCATGCTAAACCTGAAGGAATGCCATATCTCAAGCCAGTTGTTGGGATACCTGTGCGGTGATATAATCTTTACAAAGAAGATATTTCATACAAACTCCTCGTGAAAATACATCTCAGAGACCTGCCGAAAAAACTAGAGATTCTTTTGAAGCAGCCCTTCAAAGGCAGTCTTCGCACACAGTTGATGCTTGCCATCGTCGTGCCCGTCGTCATCTTGCTCATCATCATCACCATGGTGGGCATATTCGGCTTCACGCGGGTGACACAGATGTTGGTAGAGGAGCGAGATGCGGAACTCGTGGAACTGGCCGCGCAACAGATAGGTGACTATTGGGCCGAATCCGTGCTTTTGCTTACCCAGATTTCCTCTTCCGAGGCGGTGCGCGAGAGCAAAGTGGAGACTATCCAGGAACTGCTGGAAGCTCACACAGCCCTGCAGCAGCGGTTCGATCAGATAAGCATCAGCGATGCACAGGGAAACATCCTTGCCACGGTGGGAGGTAACCGGGGAATGCATGTCGGCGAGTTACACTTTTTCCAAAGAGCTCGCCAGTTTCGACGCCCCGTACGCTCCGACCAGTATGAGGATAGCGCCGGCAACCGCCTCATCACAGTTGCCGTCCCTATATATGATGTATATGGACGCTTTGCCGGCTGCGTCCTCGGCACCTGGAGTCTGGAGAGCACCCAGCTCGGCTTCGCCGTGGCCAACGTGCTGGCCGGGCAAGAGGGATTTGCCTATCTGGTGGATGAACACGGATATATCCTCTACCATCCCCGCAGGGAACTTGTTGGAGCCAATACGAGGAATCATCCGGCAGTAAAGGCCCTCCTCGAGGGCGAATCGGGGGCGCGGACCATCGATCGTGAGGGACAGACCATCGTGGTGGGATATGCGCCGATCCAGATGGGGCGGCTCGCCAGCTCGCTCTTTGCCGACCCGTCCTGGGAAGACTGGGGACTTTTAACGTCCGAATCCTGGAGCGATCTTGTGGCCCCCCTGCAACCCTATATCCGTTGGATGATCGTCCTGTTGGTACTTTTGATCATCCTGCCCACGGGCATTCTAGCCTGGAACAGTGGGCGCATCGCGGCCCCCCTCTCTACCCTGGTGGAGCAGACGGGGCGCGTGGCTTCTGGAGACTTTGACACGCGGGTTTTCATCGATCAAGGCCCCCTGGAATTAAGAGAACTCGAGGCCGCTTTCAACAGCATGGTGCAGCAACTGCGCGAGTTTCAGCGCCAGAATCAGAACTATGTGGTATCTATTCTGAACAGCCAGGAGGAGGAGCGCAAACGGATCGCCCGGGAGCTACACGACGAAACAGCCCAGGCACTGATCGTGTTGGGGCGGCAGATCGAGATGATACAGGAGATGACCCAGGACGAAGAGACGATAGAAGAACTGGAAAGGCTGCGCGATACGGTGGACCAAACACTGGAGGGCGTGCGGCGTTTTACCCGGGATCTGCGTCCACCCCTCCTGGAGGAACTGGGTCTTCCACGAACGCTGGAAATCCTGGGGGATCGCCTGGACCGCGAGCAACCCTTTACCGTGGACGTATCCATCACCGGCGAGCCGTATTCCCTCCTGCCAGAGGTCGAACTGGGCCTCTATCGTCTGGCCCAGGAAGGACTGAATAACGTACGCCGGCACGCACAAGCCACTCACGCTAATCTGACCCTAACCTACGCTCAAGAAGCTGTCACCCTGGAGGTGTCCGACGACGGGGTGGGATTTGAAGTGCCCGCCGATCAAAAAGAACTCGCCAAATCGGGAGGGCTGGGGCTCATGGGCATTCACGAACGCGCACGACTCTTTGGGGGGCAGGCCTACATCAATTCCATCCCCGAAGAGGGCACCACAGTTCGCGTGGAGATTCCCCTATCACGCCTGGTACTGGCGGATCTGGGCACCTAGATCGCATACACCCTCTCCTACCAGCTTCGACGGTATCCCCCACGAAGCACACCAACGTCAGACGGGCTCTGGCAGTCACCACTCGGGGCACCCACCAGAGCCCGCCCTACCAAGGAGGAGAAGAAACGCTGCCTCTCACGCCGTACAAGAAGACAGCTAATGTCACGTCGGTTGCAAGAGGTTGAAATCAATAAAGGCTCCCTCTCACAACGTCTGCAGACATTATAGAATAAACTGAGGCTCCTGTCATGAGCAAAGGCACCAAATCGCCATAAGCATTTTCGCCCATAGAAGAGAGAAATATAAAAAACGCCTCCTGAGAATCTCAGGAGGCTCCTCTGGGTGAGCGATGGGATTCGAACCCACGATCTTCTGGGCCACAACCAGATGCCTTAACCACTCGGCTACGCCCACCGCGTACGAACCTCAGTATAGCACAGGCCATAAAATTCGCCAAGTCGGGAAACATATCATCGTAAACATGCCATTGACATCGCGCACCAATGCTGTATGATATGGATCGTAAAAGCAGTAGGAAATGGAGCAGGGTGAAACAGAGAAGAAGAGCATGACACGGGCCAAGGATCATCCATCGGAAAAAGGGCGCGAACTGACAACGTTCAAAGATATCCAAGAGCAGGAAAAACTAGCGCCCATACAGTGGGAACCTTTGGAATTTCAGGGCGAGTCAACGCACCGCCGCTCCCTGTGGATTACCCTTTTGGGCGTCGTAGGCCTTCTTTTGGTGGGCCTCACGGCCTATCTGGCCATCGCCCAAAAGCCCACCCCTCGCAGCGGCACGGTAGAAAGCATCCAGCAAGGCACCCTCCAGGTCTTTCGGGACCAGGACGAATCCTGGCAGCTCGCCAAGGAGGGCCAAACCATCCCCCAGGGAACCAGTATACGTAGCACGGCGGCCACATGGGCCACCATCGCCCTGCCCAACCAGAGTATGATACGCCTCGAAGCGCCTGGCATGTGGAAACTGGTGGAACTCGTGGGAAAGGGTAACCGCCTGCGCGTCACCATAGAGCAAGAGGCAGGCAGGGCCAGTTTCATCTCCCCTCCCCCGCGCAAACTCGATCCATCCAGGTTTCAGATTCGGGTTGCCGGCAGCACAGCAGAACTGGTGGGGGTGGGCACCTTTATCACCGACAGCGATGGGCGCACCCGAATAAGAATCCTGCAGGGACACTGTACCCTGGGACCGACGCATAGGCCCACAAAGATCATGGCCGGCGACACGGCAACGATCGATCCCGACAGCGGAACTATCATCGTCACAGGAAGCGAATAAGAAGGCACAGCCGATCCTATGTTTCCTCCCTCCTCCCCAGATGGACAACAGAACACTCTCCCCACATTGGAAAGGGAGGGCAAGCACGTCCAGGGCATTTATTCTGTGGATCGCGTCACATTTTCCAATCCAGAGACAGGTTTTGCCGTAGTATATCTCACAAGTGCCGACGAGGAATCGTCATCTTCTCTCCCGGCCGTGGGGGACTTTGGCAAGCCGCGTCAGGGCGATTGCTACAAGATCGAAGGCAAATGGCGTCGGGATCCCAAATACGGCATGCAGGTGCAGGTCTCCTTTGCCAGACCCGAAACGCCGTCAAGTCTGCCAGCCATCGAGCGCTACCTGGCCGGCGCCAGCATAAAGGGGCTTGGCCCCCACTATGCTCGGGCCCTCGTGGAGCATTTTGGCACGGAAACCATTGGCGAACTGCGGAGCGGAGGAAAGCACCTGCAAGAGGTAAAGGGTATCGGCCCAGTGCGGGCCGAGAGAATTCGCGAGAGCTGGGCCGAATACGAGGGCATGCACAACCTGATGATCAAGCTCCAGGGGGTTGCCGAACTCTCCCCCAGGCAGGCGCAACAGATCTATCGCCAGTACGGTCATGAGGCCTGGGACATTGTCTCCCAGGACCCTTATAGCCTGGCGCAGGATGTGCGAGGATTCGGCTTTGCGCGCTGTGACCAGATTGGCAGGGCGCTGGGCATCGCCCACGACGCCCCGACACGCATCCGGGGCGGAATCCTCCATCTCCTGGAGGAAGCCCTATCCCAGGGGCACCTCTGGTGCCCGGTCGATGAACTGGCTCAGGAGGCCAGCGAACTGTTGGGAGTATCGGCGAAAAATGTCACCCAAGAGATAGAGCATCTTGGCGAGACACAACAAATAGTGTCCCGCAACATGTCAGACACCCCCGCCGAGACGGCCATCTTTTTACCGCGCGTGGCGCACACGGAGCAACGCATTGCCGAAAAGCTGGCCCACCTACTCAGCATGCCACCGGAGAAGCCAGCGCTATCTCATCGAGAAACGCAAAAACTCCTCGACACCCTGGAGGAGAAAAAGTTAACCGAGGAGCAACTGGGGGCCATCAGCGGCCTCCTGCGAGGAAACCGCCTGGTCATCCTTACCGGCGGACCGGGCACGGGCAAGACGACGACCATACGCTCCCTAATCGCCTGTTTGGAAAGCGTTCGCGTACCCTATGCCCTGTGCGCCACCACGGGTCGGGCGAGCAAGCAGCTAACCCAAGCTACCGGTCACCCGGCGGCCACCGTACACCGCCATCTGAGGATAGGAATAGGACGGAAGGAGATCAAACCGATCGATGAACGCGTCCTTGTCATCGACGAGGCTTCCATGACCGATCTCTGGTTATTCCACCAGATCCTGCGTCGGACGCGAGACAACACGCGGTTGTTCCTCATAGGCGACATCGATCAATTGCCGCCGGTGGGTCCCGGCGCTATATTACAGGACCTCATCGGCGCGGGCGAGGAACAGGGCGTACCCGGAATTCACGTGACGCGCCTGACGCGCATCTTTCGCCAGGAGGCCGGCAACCGCAGCATAATCGTGGTTAATTGCCACCGCATCCGCGCGGGGCAACGTCCCATCCATGACGTCCCCAAGACCTCGGACTATTTCGAGATGCATCGGGATACCCCAGAAGAGGCTCGCAGCCTGGCCGTCGATCTGGTGGCCAATCGCCTGCCCGGCTTCCTAGACGTGCCACCCACCGAAGTACAGGTGTTGGCCCCTATGCACAGGGGAGTGGCAGGCATCCGCTCATTAAACCTGGCACTGCAACGGGCGTTGAATCCCTCCGCCCCCATCAAAGCGGAACTCTCCCTGCCTGCGCGGTCGCCCTCTGCAAGCCAGCGCGTGTTCCGTGAGGGAGACAAAGTGCGACAGACCCAGAACAACTATCAGAAACAGGTCTTTAATGGGGATCTGGGCATCATCCAGCGCATCTACCCGGACGAAAACAGGCTGGTGGTGCGCTTTGACGAGCACGATGTCGCCTACGATCACGACGAACTGAATGAACTCGTGCACGCCTGGGCCATGACGGTGCACTCGGCCCAGGGCTCCCAATGGCCGGCAGTGGTCATCCTCCTGCTGACGAGCCACTATGTCATGCTGGAAAGAAACATCCTCTATACGGCACTATCACGGGCACAGCGCCTGGCGGTGCTGATAACGCAGGACAAGGCCGTGCGTATCGCCGTCAATCAACAGCGCTCCACACAACGACGCACGCAGTTGGTGCCACGGCTTTGCGAGGCGCTGGGCGAATCGTAGAAAAAAAATATCACTCGCCTGTTCCAAGAAAACGATAGCAAACAAAAAGGCTGCCCCGTCGGGGCAGCCTTTTTAGCAGCGTAAACAAGGGCTCAAATCCCGGGAGACAGGCTTGCACGGAGGGCAAGGACGGGAACAAGGGGGATTATCCCAAAACCAAAGATCGCCACTGTGGAGAGTTCGCTGGCAAAGGTTGTGGAGGGAGAGGGACGTCCCAGCACTCGACTGACAAAGGCATCCAACGTATTGCCCACAAGGTTCACAAAAATGACAAGACGCACGTAGGTGATAATATCACGGGCCGTCCGCCGACCATAGGCATCGATGAGGCGCTGAACCAGATCGGGATCTGGGTCACCCCCCTGCTCCACATAGTGACGGGCAAAAAAGAGGGCCGGCGCCTCGTCCACCGTGGCGTGTTCCACTTCCCCCCGCAACAGGGATTCCACCTCCTCCTGTGTCAGCCCCTGCTTTAAAGCATAATGTATGGGCGCCCGGGCATAGAACTGATCGCCATGGGCTCCCGCGACAGCCAGCATCATCTTCTCTGCAAAGGGATGATCGATGCGCGGGTTCGTCCACAGGGATTTGAGTGCTCCCGGATCTCGCCAGAGCGCCCTGAACGCCTCCAGCATGCCCTCCTCACTCTCATAGACCTCCTTCTGGAAAGAAGGCTGCCTCTCCCTAGCATTCACATAGGCCTTGCCCAACAGATAAGCTCCAGCGGCTCCCAGGCCCAATCCCAATAGCACCCACCAAGATCTTTTACCTCTTTTCATCTTCACGCCGTCCTCTGTCATGGCCCAAATCCCCCCTCGTAAAATTCTATCTAAACGGGAATGACGCGATGGTAGCGTTTTTTACCCGCTCGCAGCAGAACGGCACCGCCCTGCAGATCGTCAGAAGTGATCGTGCGCTCCACAGTAGAGACCCTCTTATCGTTGACGTATGCGCCCCCCTGCTCGATGAGACGCCGCGCCTGGCTGCGCGAGTCGGCGAGGCCCACCTCTTCGAACAGGTTGGGTGCAGGGATGCCCTGCTCCAGCCTCTCTCCCTCCACCTGGGTGCTAGGCACCGTGTCTCCGGCCACCTCTCCACCAAAGAGGCGCCGCGAGGCCCTACGCGCCGCTTCCGCCTCCTCCTGGCCATGGATCAGGCGCGTGACTTCATAGGCCAGAACTTTTTTTGTCTCCTGCATCTCCACTCCCTCCACGGAAACCAGCTCCTCGATCCTGTCCAATGGAAGAAAGGTGTATATCTTGAGGAAACGTCCCACATCGGCGTCGGCTGTGTTGATCCAGAACTGGTAGAACTCGTAGGGGGAAAGGCGTTCCGCGTCCAGCCAGACGGCCCCCTCGGCCGTTTTGCCCATCTTGGCGCCAGAGGCCGTGGTCAGCAAGGGAAACGTCAGAGCATACGCCTCCCCTCCCTCGACGCGGCGAATCAGATCCACGCCAGCCAGGATATTGCCCCACTGGTCATTGCCCCCCATCTGCAAAATGCAACCATACTCTTGGTAGAGATGGAGAAAATCGTAGGCCTGAAGGATCTGATAGTTGAACTCGATAAAGCTCAGGCCCGTCTCCATGCGAGAGCGATAGGCCTCCGAGGCCAACATGCGATTGACGCTGAAATATCTGCCGATATCGCGCAAAAAGTCGATGTACTTTAGAGGCGCCAGCCACTCGGCATTATTCAGAATAAGCGCCCTTCCCTCGCTGAAATCGACAACCTGCCCAATCTGCTCCTTTATAGCCTGCAGGTTGGCCTCTATCTTCTCTTTGCTCAGCATCTGGCGCATCTCGGTGCGACCACTTGGATCGCCGATCATGCCCGTGCCGCCGCCAACGATGGCGACGGGACGGTGCCCCTGACGCTGCATATGCGCAAGGGCCATGATGGTGAATAGATTGCCCACGTGGAGACTGGAAGCGGTCGGGTCATAGCCAATGTAACAGGTGATGGGCTGCTCCAATGCCGCACAAAGCCCGTCCTCGTCCGAAACCTGTTCCACAAAGCCACGCCGCTTGAGAATCTCGTACACGTTCGCCATGCTTTTCCCTCAACTTGACAAAGATCCTGCGTCAGATAGTATAAGAACGATAATCGATATTATGTGACGATCCCCAGTTTGTCAAATGAAAAGTGCTGTGGCCTCTTCCGAGTTTGGGCTCTTGTCACTTTGAATTCTCACAGTGGCGATGGGCCCTTTTTATGCCTCACGAGGATCGAAAGGACATGGCGCAGAAGAAAGGATGACGATTGAGCGACACCTGGATGCTCGTGGGCATCATTCTCCTCGGCGGCCTCATACAGGGCACTGCCGGCTTTGGACTCGGCCTGTTCTCCATGGGGGTGCTGGTCATGTTCGTGTCCGTCGGCGAGGCCGTCGTCATCGTATCCATCGCCTCCCTCGTGAGCACCATGCTGAACTGGTGGACCGTGCGGGATAGCCTTTCCTGGCATGAGATGTGGCCCATATTCGCCACCTCTCTCCCCACCACGGCGCTTGGCATTTATGCCCTGTGCAACCTGGACAGCGGCATACTAGAGATAGGGATAGCCATCATGATCCTGGCCGGCTGCGCCGTCGCCCTCTGGCCGTCGCGCACCACGCGAATTCGCGACGCGTTTCCCTGGGCATACATCGCGGGATCGATTGGTGGTCTTTTTGGTGGTGCGCTCAACATGGGAGGTCCCCCCATCGTCCTCTATACCCTGTTGAGGGGATGGGAGAAATCCAAGGCCAAAAGCATCATGGCCACCTATTTTCTCATGATCGGCACGTTGCGCCTCGTCCTTCTCATCACCGCAGGCGTGGCCACGGAGGAACTGCTTATACAGAGTATATTCATAGTTCCCGCTTCCCTCGTCGCCTCGTATGTGGGAACGTGCATCTTTGACCATATGAGCACGCGCGTGTTTCGCTACGCCGCCACGGTCATCCTGGTGGGACTGGCCATCAAGATCGTCGCCACCTAGGGGAAAGCGTGGTTTTCGATTGCCCATCCGACAGCATGATATGAGGAATGCATATGAAGACAAGGGTGCCTGAGGATTTTATCGACAGCGTGGAGCGGATGAGGGCCGCCCATGGGAGCATACTCCAGGCCCTCCGACGCCGGGGGGTGACGATACCCGATTACACAGACTATGCGGGGCGGGGGCGGGCCACGGGCAGCGGGGCCGCCAGGGCCTATCCCATCCAGGGGATCCTCAAATACCACGGCATGGCCGACTGGCAGTGGCGCACGGCATACCTCCCCAGCATCTCGGTAAACAACGACGCCGCCCACACCATCACGCTGGTGACGTTCGATCCGGCGCTGGCCGGGGATAGGGTGCGGATCAACGGCCACATGGCGGAGGGCCGCGTGCGGGGGCGGGTACTGCGCGTCCTCGACGAGGTCAGGCGCATCGGTGGCTTTGCGAGCCCGGCCAGGGTTGTCTCGCGAAACTTTGCAGGGGCAGCCACGACGGCCAAGGGTCTGGGCACGAGCGCGTCGGCCTCGGCCGCCCTGGCAGCAGCGGCGGCCAGGGCGGCCTTTGCGGATATATCCGTTCACGACCGCCTCGTCAACTGCCTGGCGCGCCTGCTGGCGGGCTCTGGTTGTCGCAGCGCGGCGGGGGGCATCGCAGTGTGGCTTTCCTATCCGGGCATAGCCCACGAGGAGAGTTTTGCCCTGCGCCTGGATCGGGAAGAGCAGCTGCGGGACGTACGTCTCATCACCGTCCCCCTGCCCTCCAGAATCGGCCTACAGACGGAGAGGGCCCATCGGGAGGCTCCACAGAGTCCCCTTTTCAGACCCTGGATGTATGGGCGCCACGAGGAGAGCCTGGAGTGCATAGAGGCCGTGCAACAGGGGGATTGGGAGACCGTGGGGCAGCTGGCGGAACTGGACAGCGTCCGCCTGCACGCCGTCACCATGTCCGCAAATCGTGGGAACAAGATCTTTGCCTGGGAACCAGAGAATATCACCCTCTTTCGCGCCTGTAACGCCATGCGAAAGGAGGGGGTCCCCGTTTATTTTTCCACGGATACGGGCCCCACAACGGTCTTTATAACACACAAGGACCAGATAGAGGCCGTGACGACGCGGTTGCGGGGATTGGAACTGGGTGTGGAACCCATGGTGGGACAAATCGCCGGTCCCGTGGAATGCTTAGACGTGGACGAGGCAAGGGACGCATTGGAGATCTGACGACGCGACAGGCGGGGGAGCGATGAAAAATGGGCGAATCTCAAAAGATTCGCCCATTTGTAATAGCTCCTCGGGCTGGACTTGAACCAACAACCAATCGGTTAACAGCCGACCGCTCTACCATTGAGCTACCGAGGAACGTTGCAACCGAACAGATAGAATTTTACAAGACTTCACGCCCAACGTCAAATTTAGCGTGGACACCGGCGACGGATCAACTCAAATACAGGGCCAGATTCTCCTGGCGGGCTTTTTTCCTCAGCTTCTCCAGGGCCCTCTCCTGAATCTGGCGCACGCGCTCCCGTGTCACGCCCAATTCCTGGCCCAGTTCCCGCAGCGTCTTGCGCTCCGCGCCATCCAGCTCAAAGCGAAATCGCAGTATAAGACGTTCCCGCTCCGAAAGATCGGCCAGGGTCTCCTCCAAAGATTCCTCCATGAAGCGACTAAAGAGCTGCACAAAGGGCTCCTCTGCGTCGCTGGGCAAGGCATCCTTGAGGGCCATCCCCCCCTCCTCATGCAGTGGAGATTCGAGGGAAAGAATATCGAGCATGCTGGCCAGCGCCAGGCGCACTTTGGTCCTGGCCTTTTCCCAACTCTCGGCATACTCGGGAGGCAGTGTCTGCCCCTTTTTAAAACAGGCAGCGATCTCGCGCTTCTCATCGTTGGAGAGAAGGCCGGTCTCCAGCACCAGTTCGTCGATGGTCGGTTCGCGGCCAAGCCGCTGTTGCAGACGGGAGGATGCCTTGTGCAGCCGAATCCCCATATCGCTTATGTAGCTTGGCAAGCGAATGGCTCGACTGTGCTCCGCCACGGCACGGGACACCGCCTGACGGATCCAGTACGTGGCATATGTGCTGAAGCGATATCCCAGACGATAATCATATTTCTGCACCGCGCGAAGCAAGCCCAGATTGCCCTCCTGGATGAGATCAACCAGGGGCGTGCCCCGATTACTATACTTTTTGGCCACGCTGACCACAAGACGGAGATTCGCTTCAGCCAGCTGGCGCGCCGCCGCTCGCCCCTCTTGCACGGCATGCCACAGGGCATCCCTTTTCTGCTCCGATAAATCGTTGTTCTGCAGCTGCTCTTCAGCAAGTTGGGAAGCATGTATCTTTTTCCCAAGCTGCGTCTCCTCCTCAGCATCCAACAAGGGAACCCGGGAAATCTCGTCCAGATACACCCTTAAGCCCGCGTCAGACTTATAATAGCTGCTCGACATCATATGCCCGTCTCCAACTGCGATGTAGTGACCATGATGAGTGGTGTGTTGTTCTCTCTACTCTGAGAGCACGTGGGCCAAAATTCTGATGCTTACTCGATCAAATAGTCCCTGAGCTGCCGACTTTTTGTCGGGTGCCGCAGTTTACGCAGCGCCTTGGCCTCTATCTGTCGGACCCGCTCCCGCGTCAGGCCAATCCTGTCACCTATCTCTTCCAGTGTATGAATATCCCCGCCACCGAGGCCAAAGCGAAGGGCCAATACATTCTGTTCCCGTTCCGTCAAAGATGCCAGACTTTTCCGGAGCTGCTCGCGTAACAACTCCTTGTTGGTCTCCTCCACCGGACCGTCCAGCGAGTCGTCGGGGATAAAGTCCATCAGGGCGTTATCCTCCTCATCCCCAACGGGCGTCTCCAAGGACATGGGTTCCTGGGCGAAACGCAGAATCCGACGTATCTTTTCCACCGCCCGTTTCATGCGCCGTCGCACATGGTCGGGAAGCTCTGTACCGTTCGCCCGAGATTGATTCCACACGCGCTTGTCATCGTCCGACAGATGCTTCGAGTCCAGGGCGATCTCTTCCAGGGTAGGATCCCGCCCCAGATCCTGTTCCAGCTCCCGCATGGTGCGCATCAGGTGACTGATGGACTCGATCATATGCACGGGAATACGGATGGTGCGCGCCTGATCGGCTATGGACCGGCTGATGGCCTGCTTGATCCACCACGTGGCATAGGTGCTGAACCTATACCCCTTCTGATAGTCGAACTTTTCGACGGCGCACAGCAGACCGAGATTCCCCTCCTGAATGAGATCGAGAAAGGACATGCCGCGCCCCCGATAGCCTTTGGCGATGCTCACCACCAATCTCAGGTTAGCCTCTGTCAGACGGCGCCTGGCGATCTCCCCCTGCATCACCTTGAGCTCATAGACCTGCTTCTGTTGCAGATCAACGTCCTCACCATCCAGATCCTTTAATTTCTCGCGGGCCTCCAGTCCCTCCTCGATGGCCCTGCCGAGCTGGATCTCTTCCTCGGCCCTGAGCAGATCCACACGCCCGATTTCCCGCAGATACATGCCCACGCTATCGTCGGGCACACGCGAGGGCAAAGAGTTCGCCGCCCTACCTTTGGAAATCTCGGCTTCCCCCTGATCCTCCTCTGTATCCTCCCCCGAACCCAGCACAGGGATTCCCATCTCGCTCAACGCATTCACCAGGGCGTCGAACTCCTCATCGACGTCGACATCCCCATCCTGGGGAATGATGGCCAGAACATCCTCATCGGTGAGATGTTCCTCGCGGATGCCCTTGGACAGCAGCGCATCGATTTTGTCGCTTTGCAGATTAGCTCTCACGGCATCCATAGTCAGAATCGGTTTCCTCTTTTGGTACGCCCGATAAAAGTCGCTGCATGAAACCGTTGATCAATGCGCAGATATGTACGGCTGAGCTGCTCGATCTTCTCATCAAGTGCCCGCACACGCTCCCTTGATCCCTCCGCCTGAGCATCCCTCTGCAGGAAACAAAGCTCGTTTATCAAGCGCGAGATATGACGTCTGCGAAGGCGGGTGGCGCACTTGACGACATCTCCACGGATCAAGTCAGGAGGCAGAGAGGGTTCGGCCTGTAGCCGTCGCAACAGGGATTCTACATGTGCCCTTAACTCAGTGTCAAGGCTATCGCAAAAGGCGTCGATGTCATACGTCGCATTCTCGTCCACAAAGACAGACAGGGCGGAGAAAAGCTGCCGATTGCGGCTATCACCAAAGGTATCCTCGGACAGATCGGCCACCTCGATAACCCTGGGCAGCAGGGCGGGATCCTGAAGCACAAGGGCCAGACAGCGCTCCTCCAAACTCAGCTCCCCTTTTACAGACGGTGTCTTTGCGCGATCTTTTGTCGCCGCCCGGGGCCGCCGAGGGGGCTCTGGCGAGCGCCTGCGCGACGAACGCCCCCTCTCGGGGCGCTCTGAGCGGTCCAGCAAGGGACGCAATTCGCGCTCGTCGATATGGACCAGGCGAGCCAGATGTTGGAGATGGTGGTTCCGTTCCACCACATTATCCACGGCAGCGATGACGGGCACGAGCCTGTCCACGGCCTCGCGCTTTCCCGTAGAAGTGGAGAGGTCGAGCTCCTGCTCCACCAGTTGGAAGAAATAGTCCACCACGGGCAGGGACTCGTCGACCAGACGATCCCAAAGAGAGCGGTCACGGAGGATAAGCTCATCGGGGTCAAGCCCCTCCGGGAGCACGAGGACGCGAATCTGGGCATCCAGTTTCGTCTTGTATTCCACGAGGCCCGTGGCCGTGGGCACGGGAACCGTATGACGGCGCAACGACTCGCGAGCGACATCGACGCCCTTTTTCACGGCGCGCACCCCCGCCTCGTCGGGGTCCAGGGCGAATATCAGCTCATCCGTCATACGCTTGAGGATCTGGACCTGTTCTTCCGTCAACGCCGTTCCCATACAGGCCACCACATTATCCACCCCACACTGATGGGGAATGACCACGTCCATATAGCCCTCGACGATGATGGCCACCCCTGATTCCCGGATGTTGGAAGCCGCCAGGTCGATTCCATAGAGGACGCTCCCCTTATCAAAGACAGGAGTGGTGGGGGTATTCAAGTACTTTGGTTGGGAATCATCAAGAACCCGGCCGCCAAAGCCTATGGTCCTTCCCCGCGCATCGCGTATGGGAAAGATGATCCGTCCGCGAAAGCGGTCGTAGATGTTGCCCTCGTCATTTTCGACCACCAGCCCCGCCCTGAGAACATCCTCCTGGTCATGCCCCTTTTTCTGCATAAAGTTCTCCAGGGCGTGCCATCGATCGGGGGCAAAGCCCAGCTGGAAGACGACCGCCGTCTCACGGTTGATCCCTCGCTCTTTCAGGTAATCCCGGGCACGTTCGCCCTGCGAAGAGCGCAAAAGAAGGTCGTTATAATACTGGGCGGCGTCCGCATTGACAGCATGGAGCCTTTGGGTCTCATCCCGTCGTTCCTGGGCGGCTTTATCCAGTGGATTGAGCTGTACACCCGCCCTGGCAGCCAGAAAGCGCAAAGCCTCTGGGAATTCCATATTCTCCTGCCGCATGATAAAGGTGAGGAGATCTCCGCCAGTGGAACAGGCGCCGAAGCAATGCCAGCTCTGTGTCTCGGGGAAAACGACAAAAGAGGGCGTATCCTCGGTGTGAAAAGGGCACAACCCCTTGAAATTCTTGCCCGTCTTTTGCAGAGGCACGTATTCGCCGACAACCTCCACGATGTCGAGACGCTGTTTTATCTCATCTACGACGCTCATGGTATCCCTTTACCTTTGAATAAGCCGCAAGGTTCGGATGACTTACCGTTTTTAGTATAGCGAATAACGTTCGCCTGACTTTGGAAGAGAGACGATGATGGTGCGTGCGCTGGCAGTCGGGAAACTGAAACATGTGGTGCTGTGGGTGGTGTCCACACCTATTATACTACAATATCCCCTGGAACGTACAATCGTGGAGCCCATGGAGACAGAGAAAAGAAGACCGGGCCCGAAAACAGGCCCGGCCTTTTTTTTCTTACAGCACGAACTGTGTGGAGCTACTCCTCCTCAAGCGCCGCGTGTGCGGCCGCCAGGCGCGCCACGGGAACGCGATAGGGAGAGGCGCTCACATACTCGAGACCTGTACGATGGAAAAAGTGGATGGAAGCGGGATCGCCGCCATGCTCGCCACAAATCCCTATCTCAATATCGGGCCGCGCTTCCTTGCCAGAGGCGACGGCCATCTCCACCAGTTTCCCCACGCCATCCCGATCCAGCGTCTGGAAGGGATTGTTGGGGAGGATATCTCGTTGGACATAATCGATCAGGAACTTGGCCTCCGCGTCGTCTCGGGAGAAGCCAAAGGTCATCTGGGTCAGATCATTGGTGCCAAAGGAAAAGAACTGGGCATGCTCTGCCAGTTCACCCGCCGTAAGCGCTCCACGCGGCGTCTCGATCATGGTACCGAACTTGTAATCGATGGATATGGCCTCTTCCTCCATCACCTCTTGAGCCACCTTTTCCAGCTTTTCCCGCTCCGCCCGCAGCTCGTTGACGTGGCTCACCAGAGGGATCATCACCTCCACGTGCACATCGACGCCCTGTTTGGCCTGGCGACAACCGGCCTGGAAAATGGCCCGCACCTGCATCTCGGTGAGGCCGGGATACATGAGCCCCGCACGGCAGCCCCTCAGGCCCATCATGGGATTAACCTCCCACTGGGCTTCGACCACCTCCAGCATAGCCTCTTTCTCTGCCAGTTCCTCTGGATTCTCGCCCGTGCAACGCAACCTCACCACATCTTC
Source organism: uncultured Anaerolineales bacterium (assembly GCA_964567975.1). Classification (GTDB taxonomy): domain Bacteria; phylum Chloroflexota; class Anaerolineae; order UBA1429; family UBA1429; genus JAWLEV01. The sequence goes on from CAZMOW010000004.1 coordinate 44,650, forward strand.
CAACAATTCCTGTCGATTGGGCAGGAACTCGTGCATGGGAGGATCGATCAAGCGGATGATGACGGGGAGCCCGTCCATGACCTCAAATATCCCCTCAAAATCCTCTCGCTGATAGGGAAGCAGGCGGTCGAGAGCAACCATCCGTTCCTCTTCCGTCTCGGCCATGATCATCTCTACCACGATGGGGCGGCGGTCCTCCTCAAAGAACATATGCTCCGTACGGCAGAGGCCGATCCCCTCGGCGCCAAAATCGCGCGCACGCCGGGCATCCTGGGGATAATCGGCGTTGGTATAGACACCCAACTCTCGCACATCATCCGCCCAGCCCAAAAGCGAGGCCAACTCCTCCTCTTCCTCTATATCGATATCCACGGTGGGGATGGCGCCCACAAACACCTCACCCGTGGTACCGTCGATGGAGATGATGTCCCCTTCCTTGACGACGCGATCGTCTACTGTGAACTGCCTGGCGTCGGGGTCCACGTTGATCTCCTCACAGCCGGCAACACAGGGAAGGTTGCTCCCCCGCGCCACCACAGCGGCATGAGAGGTTGCGCCACCATGCTGCGTGAGTACACCCTGAGAAAGCAGCATACCCCCCACATCATCGGGCGAGGTCTCGGGACGCACCAGGATAACCTGCTTGCCCGCCTCCGCGTGTTCCATGGCCCGATCGGAATCCAAAACGGCCATACCCTGCGCCGCCCCCGGGGAGGCATCCAGCCCTGTGGCCACCAGGTCACCACGCTCTATGGCCTCCTCCTTGGCCTCGATATCGAACATGGGATGCAACATGGCGTCCACCTGATCGGGGGTCACCCGTCCCACGGCCTCGCGCTGAGAGATCAACCCCTCGTTGGCCATATCCACGGCGATCTTGATCGCCGCACGCGCTGTGCGTTTGCCGGTGCGGGTCTGCAGGATCCACAGCTTCCCCTTTTCCACGGTAAGCTCGACATCCTGCATATCCCGATAGTGCTGCTCCAGTTGATCGGTCACCTCCTGGAGTTGCTCATAAATCTCGGGATTCACCCTCTCCAGCTCCTGTATATCCAGAGGGGTGCGAATGCCCGCCACCACGTCCTCTCCCTGGGCGTTGACGAGATACTCACCGTACAGCTCATTCGTTCCGTCGCTGGGATTGCGCGTGAAAACCACTCCCGTCCCCGAGTCCTCGCCCATGTTACCAAAGACCATGGTAACCACATTGACTGCCGTTCCCCAGTCATCCGACATATTATTCAGACGCCTGTATGTGGTGGCGTTGGGGCCAAACCAGGAATCGAACACAGCCTCGATGGCCTCACGCAGCTGCTGCCACACATCATCGGGGAAAGGTTCTCCCAACTGCTCTTTATACACGGCCTTGTAATCGGCGATGATATCCTTTAGCATATCGACGGTAAGGTCCGTGTCCCGTCCGCCCTCGGTCTCGGCCTTATACGATTCGAGTATATCCTCAAAGCGTGCGCCATCCAGGCCCTTGACGATGCGGCCAAACATGGCAATCAGGCGGCGATACGAATCGTAGGCAAAACGCGGGCTATCGGCCATCTCGGCCAGTCCCTGCAGGGTCTCGGGATTCAGCCCGACGTTGAGAACGGTATCCATCATACCGGGCATGGATACGCGGGCGCCGGAGCGCACCGATACCAACAGTGGATTCGTCGTATCGCCGAATCCTTTACCCGTCTTCTCCTCCACCACTTCCATGGCCTCCCGCGTCTGTTCCCACATGCTCTCTGGAAACTGCCGATCATTGTCAAAATAGGCCAGACAAGCCTCGGTGGTACACGTAAACCCTGGCGGCACGGGCAAGCCCGCATTGGTCATCTCTGCAAGCCCCGCCCCTTTGCCTCCGAGGAGATCCTTCATATCTCTGTTCCCTTCGGAGTAAAGGTACACCCATTTGGTCGCCATATAGAAAAAACCTCCCACTCATTCAAAAGAAAATCATCCACTTTTCAGAACGATTATAGGTTTTCATCCATCTTTTGGCAAGTCACCGGCAGGCTTTTTGCAAGGAGGAAAAGCACAGAATGCCCACGTTCCCATACAGGCATCAAGTCCATATCGAAAATGCGAGGATGATGGGCTAAAAAGCGTATCCGGACTTGATGTCTTTGGCCCATGACAAAGCAACTCCATTCTTGTATACTGTGAGCAGTGTTTGAGAGAGGCGCGAGACCTTCTTTCGACATGCGACTGGCGGCTCTTGAGCGAGCGCGACAGTCATTCTTCTCCTCCTTAGCAAGGCGGGCCCTACTGGTCGCGGTTAGGCGGCGGTCAGTAGGGTTCGCCCTGATTTTATGGATACCATTTTCCACAAAGAGGCAGATCCTGATACAATAGGGGAAACGTGGCTATGTATGCCTCGGAAAGATCAAAGTCGATGATACCAATATATTTGGGGAGTGGGCCTTTATGGAACCGATCCGCATCCTGTTAGCCGACGACCACATCATGGTCCGCGAGGGCACAAAACGCATCCTGGAACGGGAGCCCGACCTGGAAATTGTGGCCCAGGCAGACGATGGGCGCGAGGCTGTAGAGCTCGTGCACAGGACAAAGCCCGATCTGGCCATCATCGACATCAGCATGCCGGTGATGAACGGCATCGAGGCCACCAAGGAGATCAAGCGCATCGCCCCCCAGACGGCCATCCTCATCCTCACAGCCTACGACGACGACGAATACGTCTTTGCCATCCTGGAGGCCGGCGCGGCGGGGTATCTGCTCAAGAACGCACGGGGCAGCGAGCTCATCGAGGCTGTGCGCAGCGTACACGCGGGCGATTCTGTGCTGCATCCGGCGATTGCCAGAAAAGTACTGCACAAGATGAGCCGTGAGAAATCGGCAGAGAAGGAATCGGAAGCCGACCTCCTCACAGATCGCGAACTGGAGGTATTGGAACACGCGGCCCAGGGCCTGAGCAACCGCGAGATCGCCGAGGAACTGGTCATCAGCCCCCGAACGGTACAATCCCACATGGCCAACATCTTTGACAAACTTCGGGTGGGATCACGCACGGAGGCCGTCATCGTCGCCCTTCGTCGGGAAATCGTCTCCCTGGACGACATCCCGGCGCCCTGAGGCCAATTTTCCCTCATAGATCTCGATGGTCGAAAGACCAGATGGCGAGGCCCAGCATAGCTCCCACGTACAACAAGGCGTAGCCGAGCATAGCCCTGCTGGGCGGCGCTCCAACAGAGAAGGGGGATATCCCCAGGCTCGTTATCATGGGATGCTGCATCAGGTGGGCGGCCATCTTCCACATGGCCTCGCTGGGCACCACCAAGCTGCTCACGATCCCCAGATCGACCATCGTCTGATTGCCTGTCGTTGATCCGATCTGCTCCAGCCAGCCTCCGATAAAGGCCAGCCCGTAGAGCATAAAGGCCATCACGCCGTTGGCCACCGTGGAGAAGCGTGTCCCCCCCAAGAGCCCGATACTTAGCATGATCACCGCCTGCAGAATGATGAGCGATATCCCCTGCAGCAGATGCGACGGCATATAACCGGAGATAAGTCGCGTACTCAAAGAGATGCCCCCACTCAAGAAGGCGATATAAACGCCCAGCATGGCGCTCAGACCCAACCACTTGCCGAGGATGATGCGGTTGCGGGGCATGGGCTTGACGGCCAACACCTGCACCGTGTGCGAGGAGATCTCCCCGGACAAGGCCCCGACGGAGGTCAAGACAGCCAGCATGACCCCCAGGAAGCTGATGACATAGAACGCGGCCATGACGGTGAAATTGAAGCCGCTGTCCAGCGCAAAGTCCCGCCCATGCATATAGTCGCGCATATCCCGCACCATGAAAAAGAAACCCACACTGTACAGGGCGATGAACAGCACCCCCAGCCCCAGGGCGGCCCAAAAGATCTTGCGCTTGTGCGCCTCCTGCCACGTGAGGCGGCCGATGATCAGGATGTCTCGCATGATTCCTCCCCTTCCACCACGCGCACAAAGAGGTCTTCCAGAGAGAGCCTTCGGGGGGAGAGGGCGTATAAGGCCACGTCCTCGGCTACGAGCCAGCGGGCGATCTCGGGGATGGCCTCCGTATCTTGCAGGCGCAGCGTCAGCGTGCGGGAAGCCTCGTCCAACCTTACGTCGTCGCTCCAGCGCTGCAAGCCGCTCAGGAGTTCCTCGCTGATCTCTCCCACCCTGAGATCGACCTGCACCCGACCGTCACGATAGGTGCTCGGATCGGTCACCAACCGTACCTTACCCTCGGCGACGACGGCCACGCGATTGCAGGTCAACTCTACCTCACCCAGCAGATGGGAGTTCAAAAAGACCGTCTTGCCCCGCTCTCGGAGGCGGCGGATGATCTCTCGCACCATGCGCCTGCCCAAGGGGTCCAACCCCGAGGTGGGCTCGTCAAGGAAGACCAGATCGGGATCGTTGACCAGCGCCTGGGCCAGCCCGATACGCTGCAACATACCTTTGGAGTAATCGCCTAAGGGACGGTTGGCCGCGTCCTCCAGCCCTACCAGACGCAAAAGTTCCGGAATGCGCTCGGTGCGAACGTCCCGGGGCACGTGATGGAGGCGGGCGTGCAGGTCGAGGAACTCGTCGCCGCGCAGCCACTGGCGAAAGCGGAAATCCTCGGGCAGGAAACCCACCCGTTCGCGACAGAGGGGGTCACTTATCGACCTTCCCAGAACCTTTCCCTCGCCGGACGTGGGCCTGACTAGGCCCAACATCATCTTGACAGCGGTCGTCTTTCCCGCGCCGTTGGGCCCCAGAAAACCAAAAGCCTCACCCCGCTCCACACGCAGAGACAGCGATTCGACGGCGACCTTGGGCCCATATTCCTTTCGCAGGTTGTGAACGTCGATAGCAAACGATGACATAGAAACACCTCGAGACGGCTGCATGTTGTAGCCGTAGTATAGCGCGACAGCGTGCAGCCGTCATAATTCACGTGGTAACGTTTTGTCTAGGGCGGACTGACAGTCCGCCCTACTACAATGGCGCAAGATTCTGTCTAGAACATGGAGGCGGCGATGTCGGAGAGGTGCTCCAGCGATCCTCTCCCCGCCACCATGTACACGACGCCCTCCTTTTGGAAGAGCAGGGCTGCAGACTGGACACCCTCCCCCTCCCGGGGCTCCAGGTAGACGGCCTTTGCGCCAGCGATCTCGACCTCGCGGATCTCGGCCAGATCCATGGGTACCGGTAGCAGCATGGTGTTGCTCCAATCGATCTCCTGTGCGATGCGCCGGGCTTTGGCCGCTGGCACGCCCAGCAGACGCAACCCCGCCTCGCCCATCACCTCCGCCTCAAGGCCCTCCGGGTACTCGACGGTGGGCTCCTGAATTTGTATGACCTGAAAGCCGTCGTTGCGGATGCTAACCATGGCCGGCGCCGAGGCACAGATGGCACCCTCCAGATCAGCGGGAACCAGGGCGGGATCCATCCCCGCCAACTCTACCAAAAGCGCTAGGCCCTCCGCCTCCACCTCCATGCGCATCTCGGTGGCGCCTTTTACCTCCATCGTCTCATCGCCGCCGGGGAACGCGGGCATGCGCACGGCAAACCCGGCAACCTCCCGCGCTTGCTCCACCGAGTTCACGGACACGCTGGGCTCATCGCGAACGAGCTCGGGCTCCTGCGCCAGAACCTTTTCCTCAAAGAGGGACTCCGCCTCTTCCATAAGCGCCTCGTCGGGATCGATCTCCACCACCGCGAATTGCTGCACCCGGAACAGGGACAGGAACTGGCGTGCCACGGCCCGCGTGGGTGCAAAGGAGAACAAGCCCACCACGAGCAGCAAAGTCGCCATCCCGGCCGCTAACGAATACCATATCTTTCTATTCTTCATCGATTTTTCCCTCCATACCGTAAATAGATTATCCTCTGTATCATCAATCGTAACCGGGGCTCGCGCCGCCAGCCGCTCCCGCACCTGCGTGGGATCCATCCGCGGCACTTTATCGGGCGCCACCCGAGAAAGCGCCCGCGCAGCAATCTCGGCGGTCGCCTCAAGCCCGGCCAGGCGCCGGGTACACCTCTCACAATGGTCGAGATGCTCGACGACGTGCGCACGCTGATCCGCCGTCAACTCATTATCCAAAAACGCCCGCAAACGCCCATCAGTAATACATTTCATCCGCTTCCTCCTCGCCTCACTCCCCTCCCGTCACAATCTCTCGATATGCCTCTCCAAAGGCGCGCTCAGCGCGGGCCAACAGCGTGCCCACGGAGTTCGGCGAGACACCTATCACCGTGGCGATCTCGCGATAGCGCAGGCCACTGTAGCGTAGCACCAGCAGGGTGGCCTGTCGACGGGTTAGCATGCGCAACGCCACACGCACAGAACGCTGCGCCTCGCGGCGCTCCAGGGCTGCCTCCGGATTCACAGAGCCCCCCTGCCACCCCACACCATTCGTGTCCTCGGCCAGGCGGTTGCGATACTTTTTCCAGCGCCGGCGGCTGCGCAACGCGTTGTAACCCAGGCGCGTCGCTACGCGATAGAGCCAGGCGCCCACATCCGTATTCTCTTGCCACGGCGGCCGCTGATACAGCCGCGTAAAGGTCTCCTGTACCAGATCCTCGGCCTCGTCGCCCACCATGCGATAGAGCACGCGGTAGATCGACGCGCGGTAGCGCTCAAAGAGCGCCTCGAAAGCGGCCTCTTGTCCCTCATCGCGCCAGGCCAGCAAGAGTTCCTGTGTGGACATCTCTTCTTGCACCTCTGAATTCACACCTCACATAAACCTGTTTGAAGGCCCTCATATAGTAAACACCGCTCGATCCCATTTTGTGACAACTTGAAGGGAGAAGCAAGCGGGGACCCCGAAAAGAACGATTTGACCAACGTACAAGAACCCATACAATCGTAAGGGAGCTGGTACAAGGAGGTACACATGCTAATCTTTGCCTACCTCGCGTTGGGCCTGATCATGCTAGCGGGCGCGGTCACCGCCGTGCTATCAAAGAATCTGATCCAGGCCGCGGTCGCCCTGGCCGTCGGAAGCGCAACTCTGGCCGCACTCATGTTCCTGCTGGAGGCGCCCTATGCAGGAAGTTTCGAGCTTAGCGTGGGGGCTGGACTGATCAGTATCCTATTCATCGTTGCCATCAGTCTGACCGAGTCCATGAGGAGACAAAGTGAAGAATCGTGAGCCCGTTCTATGGATCGCCATAGTCCTCGGACTGCTTTTCGCTGGCATGTTCCTTGGGCAGACGTTCCAAGGGGGTCCTCAGGATATCCCCCCATCCACCTTCCGTCATTGGTTCTGGGAGGGTCGCAGCCTCGATCTTATCGTGCAGGTGGGGCTGATCTTTGTTGGCGCCTTGGGCATTTCCGCCCTATTGCCTCGCGGGAGAGGGGATGAACCGGAATGAATATCCTATCGATACCGTGGGTGAACACGCTTAACACTATCCTGGCCCTGCTCCTATTCACGATCGGGCTGTTCTGCTTGCTTACTCGCCATAGCGTTGTTAAGCAGGTGATCGGCCTCAAGATCATGCTCCAGGGCGTCTCCCTAAGCCTGATCCATGCCGGTCATATATGTGGCGATATACAGATGGCCGAGACGATGGTCATCTCGGCGTTGATCGTGGAGACGATCATCATAGCCATCGCCCTGGCCCTGATCGTGAACATCTTTCGCCATTACCCTTCGGGCGACGTCGACCATCTGAATCGCCTGCGAGGATAAGATGGCCAAAATATTGGTACTCAGTGCTATAGGTATGCCGCTGCTGGCGAGTCTATCGCTAGTTGTGGCATCGCGACGCACACGTCCATCGACGGCGCACCACATGACACTGGTGGTGAGCGGGCTGGTAACCCTTCTGGCGCTGATCCTGCTGCCCCTTGCCGGAGGCGGCGCCGTCATCACCGTGGAATGGTTCCCGGGTATGGGACAGATGGGATTGACTACCAGTCCCACAGGTCTTTACGCCGTGCTGGCCACCGCTGGTGCGGCCTTTTTTGCTCTATTCGCCACAGCATCACACGCTCAAGAATTCTCTCCCCTGATGGGAGCATTGATGTTGTTGGCCCTGGCCACTGCCGCCGCGGCATTTTTAGCCGATCACTTTTTGGCCCGCTATGTCGTACTGGAGATCGTGGCCCTCTGCATCGCCCTGGCAATCCTTGTGAAGATGCAAACTCGCCAAGGGATCCGGCTGGCTGGCGGTAACTATCTTTTGCTACGCCTGGGAGATGTGGGGATGCTCACCGGTATCCTATTGTTGATGGATGCCACCGGGACGCTGCAGATCACGCCATCGCTGGAGCAGAGCCTGACCCTCATCGAGGGCACGCCGCTTGGCGTGCGACTCCGTTGGGCCGTGGCCGGGTTCCTGGTGGCGGTATGGGTCAAATTGGGAGGCTGGCCTTTCCATCTCTGGAAACGGACGGGCCTGCAACTGCCCCTGAACGCGCAGATCTGGCTCTATGCCACCGTCATGCCCAACCTGGGCATATACCTGCTCTATCGGGTCACGCCGTTGTTGGTCCTGGCCGGTCCCTTACGCGAAGCGATCCTATGGATTGGCAGCGGTGGTGCTGCGCTGGCAGGACTGGCTGCACTGAAACACAGGGGAGTCCGCGTCAGTTTGATCTACCAGGAGACCGCTCAGGCCGGTCTACTGCTCTTTGTCGCCGCTACAGGGGTCAAAGAGGCCATCTGGTTAAGCCTGTTCGTCATGGCGGCGCTGCGACTGTTGCTTTTCCTGGCAGCCGACGTCACGCGGCACGCCACATCGACGAGTCGCCAACGTAAGCTTGGCACGGGGCTCCTCACCCTTGGTGGGATCATGCTGGTGGCCTTTAACCTGCTGATCGTCTGGTGGGCGGGAAGGACGGAGGTGCGGGCAGACGCCCTGTTCCTTGCCCAGGCCGCCGTCGCATTGACGGGTGTTCTTGCAGTGCACACGGTGAGACAATCTCTGGAAGAGGAGGAAGAGACGAGCCCCCCTCAAGGCTATGAAATCCAGTGGCCGCAAGGGGTGACCCTAGGACTACTGGGCCTGGGTATAGTGGGAGGAGGATTAGTCTTTGGTCCCCTGACCCGTCACCTGATGGCCATCGCCTCCATCGCACCGCCGACCATGCCCACACTGCCGGCCCTCTTGGGCTACACAGTGACCAGTCCGGCCATATTGCTCGTGGCGGGCGTGACGGTGATAGCGCGGACACTGTGGCAATGGACAATTCAGGCCCCGGCACCTGCGGCAGAGTCAACAGAGGAAATATACAATCTCGAAGAGGGCCTGGTCCGCGCAGCCCGGGCACTACGTGCCGTGGTAGAGGTGGGGATGTTGGAAGGGCTCGTGGCCCTGTTCGCCCTGGGGACGGTCGAGGGAGCGCGCTTTGCCTACCGTGTCGTGGAGCAGGAAGGGCTGGAAGGACTCCTGCGGCGCGCCGTACAGGGGATCATGGAACTGGCCCGCAGACTGCGGCGCTGGCACACGGGACGGCTGCGGTATAACCTGTTGTGGATAGCGATCAGCTTAATACTGGCGCTGCTGGTCCTGGTGATGTATGGCGGATAAGAGAGGCAAAAGATGACCCTGGAAACGATCTGCTTGGTGACTATTCTGGCCGCGCCGCTGGCGGGGGCCCTGGTACTCATTTTACTGCGCGACCGTCTCAAGTATGTGGCGGGTTGGATAGCGGGCCTGTCAGCGGCGCTCTCGCTGGGAGGAGCCCTGGCCCTGCTGCCCGCACTTTATCGCGGTCAGATCCCCGTGTTGGGGCTCAGATGGGTTCCTGCGGCCCACATCCGCCTCGTGTTACACGTGGACTGGCTAACATTCCCCTTCCTGATCACGGAGGCGGGAGTGACGCTGGTGGCCATCGTGTACGCCTGGGGTTACCATCATCCCGACGAGAGCACGCCTTTTTTCTACGCCCTGTTGCTGCTCTTTGCCCTGGGGATGTCGGGAACTACCCTGGCCGATGACATGTTCCTTTTCTACATCTTTTGGGAGCTTATGTTGCTGGCATCCTGCGCCCTTATCGCCATCTGGGGCGATGGTGAGCGTCGAGGGGCGGTGGCACTCAAGTATTTTATCTTTACCCATGTGGGATCGCTGTTGGTATTGGTGGGGCTACTGATACTCTATGATGCCACGGGGAGCGATAGTTTCGCGGTCTTGAGGGCAGGCGTCACCCTGGCCCCCGGTCTGGTGACCCTGGTGACCACCCTTTTTCTCATCGGCTTTTCTGTCAAGATGGCCGTCTTTCCCGTACATCTCTGGCTGCCCGACGCCCACACCGTGGCCCCCATGCCGGTCACCATCATGCTCGCGGCGGCCATGCTCAGTATGGGCACCTACGGCATCCTGCGCTTCCCATTGAGCATCTTTTCTATAGAACAGATGGCCCCCTTTGCCGTCCCCATGATGGTGGCCGGCATCGTCTCCGAGCTTTACGGCGCGCTGATGGCCCTGGCGGAGGAGGATATCAAACGCATCATCGCCTATTCCAGCGTGAGCCAGATGGGATATATCCTCTTTGGCCTGGGTACGCTGAACCACGATGGGATCGCCGGGGCAACCCTGCACGTCGTCTACCATGCCACCGTCAAGGCATTGCTCTTTATGTGTGCAGGGCTCGTGATACGTGCCACAGGACGGCGGCGTATCGACGCGTTGGGTGGCCTGGGACGGGCCCTGCCAGTGGCGGCCATCTGCACCGGCGTGGGCGCGCTGGCCATCTCGGGCTCACCGCCCTTTTCCATTTTTAACAGTGAGTGGATGATCTTTGCCGGTGGCTTTCACACCGCCCACATCGGCCTCTCCATCCTGACCCTGCTGGGCTCCCTGCTTACCGTGGCCTATGCCCTGTGGTTCGTGGGACGCATCTTTTTCGGGGATCGTCCGGAGGGATTGACCGTTGGACCACTGCCCTGGGCCATGATGGCCCCCACCGTGCTGTTGACTGCCCTGACACTCATCGAGGGAATCTTTCCGGCACCCGCATTCGATTGGGTGACCCACGAGTTAGCCTTGATCCTGGGAGGTATTTAGTGAGTGGTAATATCCAAGTAATACTGCCCCTGGCCTCCCTGACCGGCGGCGCTTTTATCCTTTATCTGATAGCGCGCCTGATAACGGGGCGTAACGAGTTGCTGGCTTTATTTACGGCCGTGGTCTTTGCAGTGGCACTGGGGACGCTGATCCCCCTCTTTGCCATGACGGGTCCAGAGCAAGCCAGCGCACCGACATGGGGTTATCTCGAGAGCGGCGGCGCCCTGACAGGGGCCTTTTTACGCACGGACCCGGGGGGGCTGGTCGTGTCAGCAGTGGCCCTTGGCCTGGGCGTCCTGGTAGCCCTTTACTCTGGCCGCTACCTGGCCCTCGACCACCGCTACAGGCTCTACTACCCGTTACTGCTGCTTTTGGTGGCGGGCTCGGTAGGTATGCTGATGGCCGCCGATCTGTTCAATCTCTATATGTTCTGCGAGTTGATGAGCGTGGCAGCCTATGTCCTCGTCGCCTTTCGGCGACGTACGGACACCTCCATCGAGGCCGGATTCAAGTATCTGGTAATGGGCAGCGTGGGCACGGTGATCATGCTATTGGGCATCTCTTTCATCTACCGCGAGACGGGGACGCTGGCACTGCCGGCCCCCTCCTCCACAGGAGGAACCCTGGGAAGGTGGACCCGCGCCGGCCTGGCCTGCCTGCTGGTGGGGTTAAGCGTCAAAAGCGCCATCGTCCCCCTGCACACCTGGCTCCCCGATGCCCAGAACCGGGCCCCCAGCAGTGTCGCCGCCATGCTCTCCGGCGTCATCGACCAGAGCGCCCTCTATGTCCTGATCAAAATCGCCCTGGGCTTGGGTTGGTCGGGGTACAGATTGGGTACCTGGCTGATTTTATTCTCCTTCCTCAACATGACACTGGGTAATCTCTTGGCCCTGGTGCAAACTTATACCAAGCGGCTGCTGGGTTACTCCACCATCGCTCAAATAGGGTATATCATGTTGAGCATGGGAGTGGGACTGCGCTATCAATCACACGAGGCTATCCAGGCCGCCATCTTTTTGCTGATCGCTCATGCGGCGATGAAGGGCTTGGCCTTTTTGAGCAAGGGTGTCTGCCACTTTTACTGCGATACCAGCACCGTCTACGAGTTGCGGGGAACGGCAGTACAAGCGCCGCTGGTGGCCACGACCTTTAGCATCGCGCTGGCCGGTCTGGCGGGTGTGCCCCCACTGGCCGGTTTTGCCAGCAAGTGGTTCGTCGTGGGAGGCATCCTACAGAGGGCAGACACGTTCAGCTATATAGTTCTTGCCGTCTTTTTGTTGAACAGCCTGATCGCCCTGGGATACTATTTGCCCCTTATCGGCACACTATTCATGCGAGAGACTTCGAGGGCTCTGCCACGCATACGAATCTCTCCCTGGATGACAGTGCCTCTGGTGATCATGGGAGCGATGGTGCTTGCCATGGGGCTTTATCCAGAGATGCTCTTGGACTGGACTGCGGACGTGGCCCCCTATCTTTTGGCGTTGGGAGGTTAGACAGATGATCGAGAAAATACTACTAAGTCCGCCGGCCGCCCTACTTTTGTTCCTGGCACTGTCCTACGGACTTTATGTGCTGGGTGGCAAGATAGCCGCACCGGGCGAGGAACACGAAGGGAAACACCTCCCCTACGCCTGCGGCGAGGATCTTTTGCTGCCAGAGATTCAACTGGGCTATCAGGCCTTTTTTCGGCTGGCCCTGTTCTTTGGCCTTTTGCACCTGGCCGCGCTGGTCGTGGCCACTTTGCCACCGGCTGCCGGCATATCAATGTCCCATCGCATCGCCGTCGCCTATCTCATGGGCATCGGCATCAGCGTATTTGTACTGACACAGAGGGAATTATAGATGCTACAAAAAGTGATAAGTTGGGCACGCCGCAAGTCGCCGTGGGTACTGCATTTTAACAGCGGCGGCTGTAACGGCTGCGATATAGAGATTCTGGATCTGTTGACGCCACGCTACGACGTGGAGCGCCTGGGCATTTTGAAGGAGGCCTCGCCCCGGCATGCGGACATCCTCCTTTGTACTGGCCCGGTGACCCGCCAGACGCGCGACCGGCTGGTTCGCATCTACGATCAGATCCCCGCCCCCAAGTGGGTGGTATCCGTGGGCAGCTGCAGTTGTTCCGGCGGCGTCTTTCACGATGGATATAATATCCTGGGCGGGATAGACCAGGTGCTGCCCGTGGATATCTATATACCGGGCTGTCCTCCCCGCCCAGAGGCCATCATCGACGGCCTAGCACGCTTACTGGGGGAAATCGAATGAACGTTTCGCAGATCGTTGAAACACTGCAACAGAACTTGTCCGATGAGAGCATCGAGGTTCGAGATGTGCCGATGGCTGACACCTTTGTGGAACTCAAGGCCGATGACCTCCATGCCGCGGTGGCCCTGCTCATGGAACGCTTTGACGTACATCATCTCTCCACGATCACGGGAGAGGATACCGGTGACGCCATCGTCCTGCTCTACCACTTTTGGGATGGTCAGGGATTGACACTGTGCACCTCACTATCCCGAGAGACGCCCCGCATCTCCACCCTGACCGACCTGATTCCGGGTGCCGATTTCTACGAGCGCGAGGTACACGAGATGCTCGGCGTGACGTTCGACGGACATACCGATCTACGCCCCCTGGTACTGCCAGACGACTGGGACAGCGCCCCACCCCTGCGAAAAGAGGAGGAGGAAGAAGATGAGCAGTGATAGAATAACCATCCCCATCGGCCCTCAACACCCAGCGCTCAAAGAGCCGCTATCCTTTATGTTGACCGTCGAGGGCGAAGAGGTGGTGGACAGCGCCCTGCGCCTTGGCTACGTTCACCGGGGCCTGGAACGCATCTGCCAGCAGCGTTCGTATATACAGAATGTACACGTGGTCGAGCGTGTCTGTGGCATCTGTTCACACGTTCACAGCAGCACCTATTGCCAGGCCGTCGAAACCCTGCTGGAATTAGAGGTTCCTCCACGGGCGCTTTATCTACGCGCGATGTTGTGCGAGTTGGAACGGATCCACAGCCACCTGCTCTGGCTCGGCGTGTTGGCCGAGGGGCTCGGCTTCACCACTATCTTTATGTATACCTGGCGGGATCGAGAGATCGTTCTGGATATCATGGAGGAACTTTCCGGGGGACGCGTGGCCCATGCCGCCAATATCGTCGGCGGTGTGAGCATCGATGTGGACGAAGACCACATCGATGCTATCTTACAACAACTCGACACTCTGGAACCTCAACTTGCAAGGTTCGTGGACCTGGTTCACAACGAACGCTCATTCCGGAGCCGTACACGGGGTGTGGGCCTCCTGCCCACAGAGATAGCGCGAGGTCACTGCACCGTGGGCCCCACGGCGCGCGGATCGGGCATCGATGTGGACATACGCCGTGACGCCCCTTATGGCGTCTATGATCAACTATCCTTCTCCGTCATCACCGTCGAGGATGGGGATGTCTGGGCGCGCACCGCGGTGCGCGTACTGGAGACCATAGAGAGCCTGGACCTATGCCGCCAGTTGCTGAAGGGAATACCCAAAGGGCCCATCAAAACGCGTGCTCCCCGGCGAGTGCCGCCCGGTGAGGTGGTCAGCCGAAGCGAGGCACCACGCGGTGAGGTGGTCTATTACATGCGCAGCGATGGCAGTGAACAGCCCGCGCGGGTCAAAATCCGCACCCCCACCCTACCCGCCCTGAGCACGCTACCCATCCAGTTACAGGGCGTCAATACGGCCGATATCCCCATCGTGTTGGCCGGGGTCGACCTGTGCATCGCCTGTGCCGACCGTTGAGGAGGAACTCATGCGTGCTTTTCTTTCTGTACCCTTTGCTTTACTTATCTTTCCCGGCTTTGCCTTTCTCTTTGTCTGTGCCATGGCTTTCCAGTGGATCGACCGCAAGGTAGCCGCCCGACTGCAGGGACGCATCGGTCCTCCCTGGTTTCAGCCAGTGGCCGACTTTATCAAACTGATGGCCAAGGAGGATATCCTGCCCACGGGAGCCCATGAGACGGCCTGCGCCCTGCTGCCCATGCTATCGCTGGCGTGTGTATTGACCGCCGCTCTCTATAACCCGCTTGGGGGCAAAGGCGTCAATGCTTTTGAGGGCGACCTGATCGTGGTGCTCTTTTTGCTCAGCATCCCCGCGCTGACCTACTTTCTGGCCGGCTGGCTCTCTGCCAGCATCTACAGTGTCATCGGCGGAAATCGCGCGCTGCTTCAATACTTTTCCTACGAGGTACCCTTTTTGATGGTCCTCACCGGCCCGGCCGTTCTCAGTGGCTCCTGGTCCATCACAGATATCGTCGCCTGGCAATCGGGGGCAACGTGGATGGTGGTCGTGCAGCCGGTGGGCTTTATACTGGCCATCATAGGGCTGATCGGCAAACTGAAACGCAACCCCCTGGATATCCCCAAAGCCAAATCGGAAATCGGTGCCGGCCCGCTGACCGAATTCAGCGGGCGTAAACTGGCCCTTTGGTATCTCATGCTGTACATGAAGACGGTGGTGGGTATCTTTTTGTTGGTCAACCTCTTTTTGGGAGGCTCGGGGATTGGACTGGGGCTGCCCGGCGCCGTGGGTTTTGCCATCAAAGCCCTATTCATCCTTCTCATCCTGTCGGTAGTCAGTGTGCTCTATGCCCGACTGCGCATCGATCAACTGGCAAGCTTTGGCTGGCGAGTGTTGGCCCCTCTGGCGATGGCTCAAATGTTGATGGTTATCTGGATTGGAGCGATATAGAAATGCCCCGTATCCTTTCCCTACTACACCTATTACCCCAGTTATGTGAAACACTGCGCTCCAAACCTATCACGGTACGCTATCCCTTTGGAGAGATGGAACTGCCCTCCTACTATCGTGGTCGGGTAGTGGTGGATCCCGACCTCTGTCGGGGATGCGGACTTTGCGCACGCGACTGCCCGGCTTCCGCCCTGGAACTGCAGCGTGAGGGGCGCGATAAATACCGCCTGATCTATCACCCAGCCCGCTGCGCCTACTGTGGACAATGCGAGGAGAGCTGCCCCACCGACGCTTTAACCCTAACCAACGAATTCGCGAAAGCCACCCCGCAGCAGGATACCCTCACCCACATATTGGTGGACCGCGATGAGGAACCCTCCTCAGAGTGAACCCATCCCCAAAAACGGACGGGCGACGCGCGCTTTTGCGCACTCTGAAAAGCGCATACTATTTCACACCATAGACACAAGAGATTTCAAAGAACGCGAAACCTCATGCACCGCCCTTGATGGCCCCCGACATGATCCCCGAGATCAACTGTCGCTGGAAGGCGAAAAAGATGATAACCAAAGGGAACGTGGCCAGGGTGCTGCCGGCAAACATCAAAGAGTACCGCGGTGCGACAACGGTAGTACCTTTGAAATTGGCCAACGCCAGGGGTGCCGTGATCTTTTTGGGATCGCTTAACAGGAGTAGCGGACCAAGAAAGAGGTTCGAGGACTGCACAAAGGTGAGGATCCCCAACACGGCCATGCCGGGCGTGATATTGGGCAACACCACGCGGCGAAAGGTGCCAAAAACGGAACATCCGTCGATGGTCGCCGCCTCCAGCATCTCATCAGGAATCGACGACGCAATATATTGGCGCATCCAAAAGATGCCAAAGGCCGAGGCCCAGGCCGGCACCCAAAAGCCCCAATAGGTGTCCGTCCACTTGAACACCTTCACCATCAGCAGATACCAGGGAATGATCGTCGCCTGCTGGGGCACCATCATGGTGGCCAACATGGCAAAGAACAGCTTGTTACGCCCAGGAAAATCGCGCTTGGCAAAGGTGAATCCCGCCAGGGCAGAAAAAAAGAGGGTGCCGACGGTACGCACCGCCGCGAGATAGAAGGTGTTCACCAGCGGTCGGGCATAACCCATCTCCGTCAGCAACTCTACATAGGAAGATGGATCAAAGCCATCCGTCGGCCATAGTTTGGGCGTACTACTGAACAGGTCCGAGTCTTTCATAAAAGACCCGATGAACATATCATAGAAGGGAAAAACGAATATGATCGCAAAGACTATCAACAGTATGTAGGTCAGAACACGCACTATTAGCTTGGGCACGATAAAGCGCCATTGGCGCTCCGTCGAGGCAGTGGAAGACATAGAACCTCCTTAACCAATCCAGCGGCGCTGAAGGCGTATCTGGATCAAAGAGATGACGATCACCAAGGCACCGATCATGAACCCAAAGGCCGAGGCATCACCGTACCGCGAACCCCCGATACCCAGATTATAGAGCCTCAGCATCAAGGTTTCCGTGGCATGCCGGGGACCGCCCTCTGTCAACATATAGGGTTGATTGAACATGTTGAGAAGCCCTATGGTGGCCATGATGGTCAGGAAAAAGATAATGGGCCGCAGCAGGGGCAGCGTAACACGCCAGAACATCTGCCAACCGTTGGCCCCATCGATTCTGGCCGCCTCATAGATCTCGGGATCGATGCTCTGTAACCCGCCCAGGAACAGGAGAATGTTATACCCTATTCCTCCCCAGTGGGTGAGAAAGATCACCACCGTCTTGGCCCCCCAGGGAGATCCGCGCAGCCAAGCGATGGTGGGCAGTCCTATGGCCTGTAGACCGAGATTCACCCAGCCAAAGGTGTCATCGAATAACTGGGTAAAAACGATGGCCACAATCACCGAGTTGGTGACATAGGGCAAAAAGTAGAGTGTGCGAAAAATCCCTCGGGCGGGCAGATTTTCGTTGTTCAAGATGACAGCGAGGGTGATGGCAATAAATATCCCCGTAGGCAAAAGGATATAGGCAAACTGGAGGGTGTTCACCAAGGCCTTGACGATATAGGGATCATTCAACATGACACGATAGTTCTCCAAGCCCACGTATTGCATGGGCCCAAAGCCACGCCATTGGCTGAAACTGAGCTGAAAAGCCCACCCCAAAGGGTACAGCGAAAAGACGGCAAAGGTTATGAAAAAAGGAGCGATGAACAGATAGTCCATCCAATGCTCTGACATCTTCTTCCATAATGGCTTGCCAGATGGCGCCACGACCGGCCGTCTGACTATCGACTCACTCATAGACTCCTCCACATCTAGCGCCCTCTCCGAGATCCCCTAGACGGATCTCGGAGAGGGCTATCTTATCTCAGAGCTACGTGCACTTTGTGCGGTCAAAGTCGGCCTGGGCGATCTCTTTGATGCGCTCCAGGCCCTCCTCAACGGAGAATTCGCCTTCTAAGATGGGCACCATCTCATCTCCGATGGCCGTATTTACCGCACCCCAACCGGCGGGTCGATAAAAGTCCTCGGAGAGCTCCTTCTCCTGCTGGGCCCAGAATTCGTTAAAGGGCCAATCACCAAAGATCGGTGACTTTTGCCGCAGGAAGAGCGGAGATTCGAGATAGGGTCGATACCCGGGGATGATACCCCAGCTACCCGCCAGCGCGGCGCCCTCAGTTGAACCCAGAGCGTACTTCATGAAAGCGACCGCGTTTTCCCTATTCTCACCGCACTTGGGATGCACCAACTGCGCGCCGCCCCAGATGCCGGTACGGTTCTGGATACCGTCGCCCGTGGGCAACTGGGCCAGACGCCACGTTCCCAGGCCAGCCTCCGCAGATGCGATCTGTGCCTCCCAGAACCCTTTGGCCCAAGCAGCGGCAAAGTCCCCGACGAGCGTGCCCTCTTGGATGGCGGCCCAGTAAGGAGCGCTCCACCAATCGACATCCAGGCCCCCGCCACAATCCCAAAGCTGTTTGACGATCTGCATGGCCTGGATACCCTCATCAGTGGTGATCGTGATCTCCAGACCATCCTTGCTCACCGCCGTGCCCCCCAGTTGGTGCAGGGCTAGCATATAGAGCGCGCTCCAGCCATCGGCGGGGAAGACAAAACTGTACATTCCCTGTTCGGCAAGATCGGAGGCCATGAGAAAGAAATCTTCATAGGTCAGTGACTCAAAGTCCACCTCGCCATAGCCACCTTCCTCAAGCTTGTCCGGACGATAGTACCAGGCACTGACGCTTATATCCCCCGGCCATCCCACATGCTTGCCCGTCTTGGCAACAAAGGTCTCATTCAGCTTGAGGGGGTGATATCGATCCTTGTAGGGCGTAATCTCCTCTGAGAGATCCGTGAGCAATTCATTGCACCCCCAGTCCTGGGCAT